>DASWTQ010000211.1:0-4501 GCA_036402055.1 Herpetosiphonaceae bacterium | reverse complement strand
CGATACCCACAGGCTTGGCAGCGCAGGCGTTGGCTCCCGGCACTGGTAAACCCATCTTTAACTTGATAGCGCGTTTGCGCACATTTCGGACAAACAGTCATTGGCGTAGTATATCTGATCACCAGATAGTTCGCCACTCCCTCTAGCGATAAAGATTGACGAAATCATCAGTATGTGAATTGGAGTGTCAGTCTTCAGAGCGTGATTTATCATGCCCCTACGGATTGATTTGCTCAGCGGAATGTAAAGCGTTTGCTACCGGTTCTTGGTTCTTGGTTCCCCCTTTGTTCTCTGCTCTTTGTTCTTTGTTCTTCCGTTCGGTTCTAGGTTCTTCTTTTTGTTCCCTTGTTCGTTTGTTCTTTTGTTCCTTCGCTTGCTCGCTATGCTACAATATTCAATCATCAACTCTACTCCCCTAGAATGGACGCGAGAATCATTGTATGGACGCTCAAGGTATTGATGCGACGGCCTTCGTTCTCTTCCTGTTGAACCTCATCCTGGTGATTAGCTGGGTCATTTTCACTGCGCTAGGCCTCTTGCGCATCCGTCGGCTGGTGCTTTCCGAAGCCCAATGCCTGCTCTGGACGGCGATCGTGCTCTTCGTGCCGGTTTTCGGCAGCGCCGCTATTTTGCTACGAACCTCGACGATCTCGAAGCAGTTTTGAGGATACTTCGGTAGGAGAAGCTTAAGATGGATGATCGCATGACGAAGGCCAGGCTGCTGGAGACGCTGCGTGCGCGGCGAGCCGAGTGGGACGCGCTGCGGGCCCAGGTTCCGGTCGAGCGCATGGCCGAGCCCGGCGTGGCCGGCGAATGGGCGGTGAAGGACATCATTGCGCATCTCACCCACCACGAGCGCTGGCTGGCCGATCGGCTGCACGAGAATCTGCGCGGCGAGGTTTACGTTCCCTCACCCGACGATTGGCTGGATTTCGACGAGGCTAATGGCCGCGTGTATCAGCAGAACCGGCATCGCTCCGTCGAAGATGTGCTGGCCGATGCGCAGGTCGTGTATGGGCAGCTGCTGTCTGGGCTGGAAGCACACACCGAGTCGTTCTTGATCGATCCACAGCAATTTCCAGGCGTGCCCGAGCCGGTTGTGATCTGGCATATTCTGCGCGGCAACGTCTACGATCACTACGGCCAGCACGCGCCGTCGATCCGCGATTGGCTGGCGGCGCAGCAATCCTGAGTGACTTCAAACCTGTACTGAGGAGGCGCGTTGCAGCCTGCTCTGAACGCGCCAGGTGATTTTTTATTCCTGCATAAGCTCCTGCCGCTGCTAGAGTCATTTCACCCCTGAGCTACGTATACTGCTATATCCACACGGCCCCAGCCAACCGCGCCACTCTCGCCGTGGTTGATTCCCCTTGACCATGAAAGAAGTTCAACATGTGGAAGCGATTCAGCTCCCCATGGTTCTTTGTCGCCGTAGCCTGGGGCAAAAGCCAGCGGCGATGCGCTCGTGACGCATCGCCGCTTGTGACTTCCAGCCCCGCCCCTTTGGGACTACACGCTCACCGGAACCGGATGTTCCACTTGACGTAACGATTCGATCATCGGCGTTGGCGTGACGGCGTGCGGCACCACATGCCAGAAGCGATCGCGCCACTCGCGCCAGTTGTCCAGCACCTCCTGCCCACGCGCCGAGTCGGTGCGGGCGACATGCTCCGCGATCAGCAAGCGCAGCTCGTCGATCTGCCAGCCCTCGGCCAGCCGCTCGATCCGCGCCAGCTCAGGGTTGAACCGTCGCGGGAAGTTGCCGTCCAGATCCAGTACATAGGCTCGCCCTCCGGTCATGCCCGCGCCGAAGTTGCGCCCGGTCGCGCCCAGCACCACCACCAGACCGCCGGTCATGTACTCACAGCCGTGATCGCCAACGCCCTCGACGACGGCCAGCGCGCCGCTGTTGCGCACGGCGAAGCGCTCTCCCGCCTGACCTGCCGCCCACAGCGAGCCGCCTGTCGCGCCGTAGAGCGCCGTGTTACCGATGATCGTGCTATCGGCGGCGACGTAGCGGGCGTTCTCCGGCGGCCTGACGATCAGCTCACCGCCACCCAATCCCTTGCCGACATAATCGTTGGCATCGCCGATCAGATCCAGTCGCAGCCCGGTGACCGCAAACGCGCCGAAGCTTTGTCCTGCGCTGCCCAGAAAGGTTAGCTCGATCGTGTTGGGCGACAGCTCGATGCTGCGCCGCGCGATCGTGCCCGCGAGTGTCGCGCCCACGCTACGGTCGGTGTTGGCGATCGGGTAGACGTGCTGCACAGGCTGTCCGTCGAGCAACGCCGGCGTGGCGTCTTCCAGCAGCCGGGCGTTGAGATCGGCAACCTGGGTCGGATTCCGCTCGCCGCTCCAACGCCGCAGCGCGTTGGGACCGTAGGGCGTGACGATCATCGCCGCCAGATCCAGCTGATCCGCGCGCGCATGGCCGGTGGAGATCTGGTAAAGCAGATCGGCGCGGCCAATGATCTCGTTCAGCGATCGCGCGCCAAGCTCGGCCAGCAGCTCGCGCACCTCCTCGGCCAGATGCCCGAAGAAATGCATCACATGCTCGGGCGTGCCTGGGAACTTGGCGCGCAGCTCCGGCTTCTGCGTGGCGATGCCGACCGGACAGGTATTGTTGTGACAGGCGCGCGCCATTAGGCAGCCCTCGGCCACCAGCGCCGCCGTGCCGAAAGCGAACTCGTCAGCGCCCAGCAGCGCCGCGATCACCACGTCGCGCCCGGTCTGAAGCGTGCCGTCGGTGCGCAGCCGCACGCGATCGCGCAGGCCGTTGAGCAGCAAGGTTTGTTGAGTTTCGGCCAGGCCCAGCTCCCAGGCCACGCCGGCATTTTTGATCGAGCTTAGCGGCGACGCGCCGGTTCCGCCCGCGTGACCGCTGACCAGCACTACATCGGCGCCGGCTTTGACCACGCCCGCCGCAATCGTGCCGACGCCGACCTCGCTCACCAGCTTGACCGAAACGTCGGCCTGCGGATTGATCTGCTTGAGATCGTAGATCAGCTGCGCCAGGTCTTCGATCGAGTAGATGTCGTGATGCGGCGGCGGTGAGATCAGCGTGACGCCCGGCATGGTGTGCCGAATCTGCGCGATATAGTCGGTGACCTTGTGTCCCGGCAGCTGACCGCCCTCGCCGGGCTTGGAGCCCTGCGCCATCTTGATCTGAAGCTCGCGCGCGTTCATCAGGTAGGCCGGCGTGACGCCGAAGCGGCCCGACGCGATCTGCTTGATCGCGCTGTTGCGCTCGTCGGTAAAGCGCTCGGGATCTTCGCCGCCCTCGCCGCTGTTGGCCATGCCGCCCAGCCGCTGCATCGCGATCGCCAGGGTCTCGTGGGCCTCGCGGCTGGTCGAGCCGATCGACATCGCGGCGGTCGAGAAGCGGCGCAGAATCGCGCTGGCCGGCTCGACCTCGCTCAGCGGTACCGGCGTCTGCGCCTTCCAGCGCAGCAGATCGCGCGGAGCGGCGGGAGCGCGCCGGTGGACCAGCTCCGAGTAGTGGCGGTAGGCTTCGCGCGGCGGCAGCGGTGAGGGCTTGAGGCCGACAGACTGGTGCAGCGCGTGAACGATCGTCGGGCTGTAGGCGTGATACTCGCCGTCTTTCTTGAATTTGTACACGCCCGGCACCGCCAGCTCGATCTTCTCGCCGCCGCCAAAGGCCCGCGCGTGCCAGTCCGCGACATCCGCCGCAACCTCGGCCCAGCCGATGCCGCCGAGCCGTGACGACGTGCCGGTGAAGCAATCGTCGATCAGCTCCTCGCCGATGCCGATCGCCTCGAAAAGTTGCGCGCCGTGGTAGCTGTCGAGCGTGGCGATGCCCATCTTGGACAGAATTTTGCGCAGGCCCTCGTCCAGCGCGGCGATGTAGTTGCGCTCGGCCTTGTCGGGATCGAGCGCCTCACGTGCGCGCTCCTCGGCGGCTATATGCCGCACGGATTCCAGCGCCAGATACGGGTGGATCGCCTCCGCGCCGTAGCCGATCAAACAGGCCATGTGATGCACTTCGCGCGGCTCGCCGCTCTCGACCAGCAGCGAAACCTTGGCGCGCAGACCGCAGCGCAGCAGATGCTGGTGCACCGCGCCCACCGCAATCAAGGCCGGAATCGGCGCGTGCTCCTGGTCCACATCGCGATCGCTGATGAACAGCATCGAAACGCCGTCATGCGTAGCCGCCTCAGCCGTTCGTTGCAGCTCCTGCACGGCCTTGCGTAGCCCATCCACGCCCTCGGCGATCGGCCAGACCGCCGGAACCGTGCGCGAGGCGAAGGCCGGATCGGGTTGATTGCGCAGCGCTTCCCACTCGGCGGCACGCAAAATCGGTCGCTCGATGCGCAGCAGATGCGCGTGCTCGGGCGTTTCCTCCAGCAGGTTGCGCACGCGGCCCAGCATCATGCCCAGCGACATCACCAGCTTCTCGCGCAGCGGATCGATCGGCGGGTTCGTCACCTGGGCGAAGCGCTGCCGGAAGTAGCCAAAGAGCGGCCGTCCAACCTGCGTCAGC
>DASWTQ010000210.1:0-6363 GCA_036402055.1 Herpetosiphonaceae bacterium | reverse complement strand
TGCGCCTGGGCGTCGAAGGCGCGACAGTGACCGTCCGGCGAGGGCAGCCCGCCCTCCTGATAGAAGTACCCGGAATTCTGCGGCACGCGCACGCTGACACCGCCGACCAGCGCCATATCGCAGTCGTAGTCGAGCAAGCTCTGGCACGCAAGATGCGCCGCGACGAGCGAGGTTGAGCAGCTGGTTTGAACGATGACGCTCGGACCTTTGAGGTTCAGCTTAAATGAGACGCGGGTCGCCATGAAGTCTTTATCGTTGGTGATAAAGGTTTGGAACGCCTGAGCCGACTCAAACAGATCGGGGTGTGAGGTCAGATTGCTGAGCAGGTAGGTATTCCACGCGACGCCAGCATAGACGCCAAGCGCTCCGTCGTAGGTTTCGGGCGTGTATCCGGCATCTTCAAGCGCGTGCCAGGCGGATTCGAGGAAAAGCCGCTGCTGCGGATCGAGCAGCTCGGCCTCGCGCGGCGTATAGCCGAAGAAGCTCGCGTCGAAGTATTCCACATCCTCAAGCAGCATGGCCGCTTTGATATAGCTGGTATCGTTCAGCAGCGCCTCGGAGACGCCCTCAGCGCGCAGCTCGTCATCCGAGAGCAGCGTGACCGAGTCGCGACCGTGCTGGAGGTTATCCCAGAACGCGGTGAGTGTTCTGGCTCCCGGAAAGCGACCGGCCATCCCGACGATCGCTATGTCACGCGATTCCATGAAATCATCCTGATCCACGGGGTTCATCGTTTTCGTTTCCTCGCAAGTTTTCTATCAGCCCGATCAAGGCTCCGCTGGAGTGTCGACTGATCGTCACGCTCAGGGTTGAGATATTTCGCTAACGATCGCACCGTGGGCGCCTCAAAGATACTGACCGTAGGAATATCGGTTTGCAGCTGTTTCTTCAGCTCGGCGACCAGTTGAATGCCCGAGAGCGACGTGCCGCCCAGCTCGAAGAAGTTGTCATAGACGCCGATGCGCTCGATACCCAGCACCTGCTGCCAGATCTTAGCAATCTGCTGCTCCTGCTCGGTCTCAGGGGCGACGAACGGATTCGTCAGCTGTGGCCGAGCCTGGGTTGGCTGAAGCGACAGGCTGCCGGTATCTTCGACGATGCGATCGGCATTCAATCGCTGCGCCTGCTCGATCACCAGCTCAAGCGGCTGCACGCTGACAACGATCTGCGGCATGCGCGCGCCGGCGAGGAGCCGCTTGAAGACCTGCCAGCCCTCATCCGACAAAATCCCCGGGCGATCGGCGCTGACCGGCGCGGCGGTCGGGGCAAGATCGGCCTTGAGCGCTTCGACGGCGGCACCGCTGACCCGGCGCATACTGAACGCATCGATCTCGACCAGGCACCTGCCGCTCTCATCCGTCAGCGTGATATTACAGGTCAGCGTCTCGTTATTGTCGCGCTCGTCGTGCAGATAGCGCACATGGCTATACACAACGCCGGTCAGCGGACGATAGATCCGCAGCGCGCCATAGGTCAGCGGCAGATAGCTGCCACGGCGGATACGCTGGATCGATCCGGTGGCAACATCCAGCAGCGCCGGGTGCAGCGGCATCCTGGCAAGATCGGCTGTAAACGCCGGATCAAGCTCCAGGCGGCCTAAGCCTTCGCCTGAGCCGAGATGAACCTCGGTCAAGCTCTGCCAGCGCGGGCCGGCCTCCAGGAACGCGCGCTGCTCGGCCGCCGCTGCCTGGAGCGCGTCCAGCGACTCGGGTGGCCCACAGCGTCCGGCAATCTCCGCCAGGTTGAGCGGCGCCGGCGCCGACTGTGTTGCTACGCCGATCTGTCCCTGCACATGCTGCTGCCATTGTCCCACGGTCCCATCCGGCTGCACGAGTCGGCTGATCACGCGAAAGCTAGAGTGCTCCGCGCCCGGCTCCAGGATCGTCTGGACCTCTTTGACCTCGTCGTCAAGCACGACGAGCGGCGCGATAAACAGCACATCGCGGATCTCGATCGTGGCGTGCGCTGCCTGCTGCGCAAAGGCGGCGCGGACCATCTCAAGATAGGTTGTTCCCGGCACGGTGGCCTTGCCGACGATCTTGTGCTCGCTGAGCACCCACTGCTGCGCGACGGTAAACGTCGAGCGATACACCACCTGCTCAGCGCTCGTCGTCACAAGGGCGTGCAGCAGCGGATGGTCGATCGGTGTGTGGGCGACATTCCGCTGTAAGGCCGCAAAGGTTGCGGGCACGGCAGTTTCAACGGCCATGCCGGTTTCCTGCCAGCGATCCCAATCGATCGACAGGTAGCGCGGGCCGCGCCGTGTGGCATGGCTGGCGGCGAAGCTATCGAGAAAGGCATTTGCCGCGCAGTAGTCAACCTGTCCAAAGCCGCCGATCACCGCGTTGATCGACGAGCAGAGCACAAAGAAGTCAAGCGGCTGAGATTGGAGCTGTTGTAGCAGCGCGTGCAGAATCAGCGTTCCTTGCACTTTTGGCTGGATCACATGCGCCATGCTGCCGGGCGTCTTGAGCTGGAGCAAGCCACCGCCCGCTACGCCTGCGGCATGGATCACGCCATGCACCGCTCCAAACGCAGCCTGCGCCTGAGCCAGCGCCGCAACCATCTGCTCGCGATCGGTCACGTCGGCGCTGATAACCAGCACTTCCGCGCCGAGCGTCTCAAGCGCCTGCACGCCCGCGATCCGCTGACTCGTCTGATCCTGCACGTCATGCATTGCCAGCCAGTCCAGCCACTCTTCACGCGGCGGGAGTGCTCTGCGTCCGATCAGCACCAGCCTGGCGCGTACGGTCTGCGCCAGCTGCCTGGCGAGCACAAGGCCGATGCCGCCCAGGCCGCCCGTGATCAGGTACACGCCACCATCACGCAGCTGCGGAGTAGGCGTCTGCGACGGCTCAACCCGAATCGGCTCGACCGTCTGCACCCAGCGGCTCGCACCACGGTACGCGACGATCGTGTCAGCGCTAGGTCGCAGGCATTCGATCAACAGGTGATCGAGCAGATCTTCGGCGGCGGCGGAGTGTGGCGGCGGCAGCACAATGTCGATGCTCTGGCAGGTGATATGCGGGTATTCCTGGGGAATGACCCGGCACGGCCCGAGCAGTGTCGACTTCGCCGGCTGGAGCAGCGGCTCGCCCGCGACACGCTGCATGTTGTTCGACAGCACGATCAGTCGCAGCGGGCCGCTCACCTGCTGCTGATCCAGGGCTTGTGCCAGGAACAGCAGGCTGTGGAAGACCGCATCGAGCGTTTGCCCGGCTGTTAGGAGATCGTCGGCTGTGGGCTCAATCTGATCCACGGCCCAGGCGTGAATAATCTGGGTTGGTGTCTGGCCGGCATCACGCAGCGCCGCCAGCAGGGCGTCGTAGTCGGCGCGCCGGGCTGGATCGAGCGTGTAGCTACCGTCGGCGGTCTGGCTGAGCTGCGCGCCGCTGTGTACCACCGTCACCTGGTGGCCTGCCACGCTCAGCTCCTGGGCCAGCTGATCGCCAATGCCGGTCGCATCGGCAAAGATCAGCCAGGTCGTTGGCTCGATCGGCGTGGCGGCAGGTGAGACAGATTGCTTCCAGAACGGCGAATAAAACCATTCGTCTAGATCCGGCCGCTTGCCCAGAGACCGCTGCGGCGCGTGGCTGCTGCTGGGCGGATCGATCCAGTAGCGCTGGCGCTCGAACGGGTAGGTCGGCAGCGGCACTCGGCGGCGCTCTGAGCGATGGAGCTGCTCCCAGCTGATGGCGCAGTTTGCCAGCCAGAGTCGCCCGACAGCGTCATTCAGCACCTGTAGATCCGGCCGTGTGTCCTGCGGATGGCGCAGGGTTTGCACAATCGTGCGCGCTGTGCCCTGCTGGCGAGCCAGGCTACTCAGCGTTTGACCGGGACCGACTTCGAGCAGGACGCGTGTATCGTCGCGCAGCAGCTCGGCAAGGTTATCGGCGAAGCGAACCGGCTGGCGCAGATGCTGCACCCAGTAGTCGGGATCGGTGGCCTGTTCGGCGGTAAGCCAGGTGCCGGTCAGATTGGAGAGCACGGGCAGCTGCGGCGGCTGAAGGCGAAGCTGCTGAACGGCGGCGCGAAAGTCGGGCAGGATCGGATCGAGCAGGGCCGAGTGGAAGGCATGTGATGTGTGCAGCCGCCGCGTCTCGATGCCCTGCGCCCGCAGCTGCTCCGCCAGCGCGTCGATCGCGGTGGGCAGGCCGGCGACAACGCAGGCGCTGGAACCGTTGATCGCAGCCAGATCGAGATCGGGTGGCAGCAGCGCACGCACCTCGGCCTCGCCGCGCGGGATGGCGAGCATGGCGCCGTGCGGCAGGCTTTGCATCAACCGGCCACGAGTGACGACGAGGTGCAACGCCTCGGCGAGGGTGAACACGCCGGCCAGCGTGGCGGCGACGTACTCGCCGAGGCTATGGCCGAGCAGCGACGCCGGGGTAACGCCCCACGACTGCCAGAGCTGCGCCAGCGCGTACTCGACCACAAACAACACCGGCTGCGCGATGGCCGTCTGGGTCAGCTGTGCGGTCGCCTGTGCGTGCTGCTCCGGCGCGGGATACAGCACGCTGCACAGATCCAGCCCGAGGTGCGGCTCCAGCAGATCGCAGCAGGTATCGACGGCTTGGCGGAAGACCGGCTCCGTCTCGTACAGCTCCCGCCCCATGCCCACATACTGCGCGCCCTGTCCCGGCAACAGAAACGCAACTGTCGGCTGGTGCTCTCCGGTCACAGCGGTTTGTAGCCGCTCGGGAGTATGTCCTTCAAGCGCGCTGATTGCCTCGGCCTGATCGCGGCAGACCACGACGCGGCGATGCGCAAAGGCTTTGCGACCGACCTGCAAGGTATAGGCGACATCGGCGAGATCCGCGTGATTATGCTCGCGCAGATACGCTGCTAGATTCGCCGTGGCCTGCTCCAGTGCTGGCGCGCTGCGCGCCGAGAGCACCAGCATCTGCCAGGGTTGGCCTGGCTCTCGCGGTGGCTGGGGCGGGGCTTCTTCAAGGATCAGATGGGCGTTGGTGCCGCCGATGCCGAACGAGCTTACGCCGGCACGTCGCGGCGTGCCATTGCGCGCCCAATCGATCAGACCAGTGTTGACATAAAACGGGCTATTTGTAAAATCGATCTGCGGATTGGGCGTTGTGAAGTTGAGGCTGGGCGGGATCTGCTGGTGCTTGAGCGCCAGCACGGCTTTGATCAGCCCGGCCACACCAGCCGCTGTATCGAGATGCCCGACGCTGGCTTTGACGGAGCCGAGCGCGCAGCGTCCATGTGCCTGATCGTATTGGCGGAATGCCTGTGCCAGCGCGGCGACCTCGATCGGATCGCCAAGCGGCGTGCCGGTGCCGTGCGCCTCGATATAGCCGATCGTCTGCGGCTCGACCTGCGCAGCAGCGAGCGCATCGACGATGACTTGCGCCTGACCGTCGATGCTGGGCGCGGTATAGCCGATCTTGGCCGCGCCGTCATTATTAATCGCGGTTCCTTTGATCACGGCGTGGATCGTGTCGCCGTCGCGTAACGCATCGTCCAGCCGTTTGAGCACGACGATGCCGACACCGCTGCCGAAGACTGTGCCCTGCGCCTGCGCGTCGAACGGACGGCAGCGACCATCCGGCGAAGGAATGCCGCCCTGCTCGTAGAAGTATCCGGCGGTATGCGGCACGTTGATCGAGATGCCGCCCGCCAGCGCCATATCCGCTTCGCCATGCAGCAGGCTGCGACAGGCCAAGTGAACCGCCACCAGCGATGATGAGCACGCGGTTTGGACGTTCAGGCTTGGACCACGCAGTCCCAGCTTGTAGGAAACGCGGGTCGGCACAAAGTCTTTATCGTTGCCGATAAACGCCTGGTAGCGACCGCCCGCCGCGATCAGCGCCTGACTCGCCTGGAGCATATAGGTGTTGATGCCGACACCAGCATACACGCCGATTCGTCCCGGATAGCGCCCCGGGTCGTAGCCGGCGTCTTCAAGCGCGCTCCAGGATGCTTCGAGAAAAATGCGATGCTGCGGGTCCATGATCTGCGCTTCGCGCGGATTGATGCCGAAAAAGCCGGCATCAAACTGATCGATCTGATCGAGCACGCCGCGCGCTTTGACATACTGCGGATCACGCAGCGTTGCCGGCTCGACGCCCGCCGCCAGCAGCTCGTCATCGCTGAAGAACGAGATCGCCTCGACGCCGCCGCAGAGATTTGTCCAGAAGGCTGCGACATCCGCCGCGCCTGGAAACCGCCCATTCAAACCAATGATCGCGACATCTGTCGTCGGGGCAAGCTGCTGGCGGGCGGCTACCGGAGCTGAGACGGCATCGGCTGCGCCAGTGGAGCGCAGGTAGCCGGCGAGTGTGCTGATCGTCGGATACTTGAACAGATCCATCAGCTCGACGGCAAAGCCAAGCTCATCGCGCA
>DASWTQ010000209.1:0-10655 GCA_036402055.1 Herpetosiphonaceae bacterium | reverse complement strand
GATCAAAGGCGTGCTGGCAGCTCCGGCGACTCCGTACATGCGCGCCCACCTGCAACAACGATCGGCGCTGCTCGCTCAGGCCGACGCTGTGATCGCCGTCAGCGACTATATTCGCCGCAAGCTGCTGCCGATCGTGCCCGCCGAGCGTCTGCATGTCGTGCCGAATCTGGTCGATCTGACCGAGACCGAGCAGATCGTCGCCGCGCGCTCAAATCTTGCGCCGGAGCAGCCGTTTGTGCTCTACGTGGGCAAGCTTCAGCGCAACAAAGGCGCGCATCTGCTGCCCGAGGCGCTGGTCACTGCGCGATCGATGCGCGGAACGCTGCCGAAGCTGCTGATCGCGGGCAACGGCGAACTTGAGACCGAGTTGCGCCAGGAATTAACGTCGCTCAGCATCGACTACCAGATTCTCGACGGCTGGATCGACCACGACGAGGCGCTGCGGCTGATGCGTCAGGCCGAGGTGCTGCTCTTTCCCTCCGCCTGGGGCGAGCCGCTGAGCCGCGTGCTGCTGGAAGGGCTGGCCGTGGGCGCGTGTATCGCGGCGATCAACACGGGCGGCACCGCAGACGCGATCGTGGACGGCGTGAGCGGCGTGCTGGCTCAGGATGCGGAGAGTCTGGGGCGAGCGCTGGCTGCGCTGCTGGACGATGGGGAGCGCCGAGAGTTGCTTCGATCGGGCGCGCGGCAGATTGCGCGGGAGCGGTTCGCGCCGGGTGTGGTGGCGGCGCGGGTTGAGGCGGTGTATGCGTCGGCGAGGAAATAATTCTGTTGATCATTAAGAGCCATAAAAACCGTAAGGGCGTATTGCAATACGCCCCTACAAACGTGAATCGGTTATTTTTTGACTAGCCCACGAAGTCCAGCCAGCCCCAGCGATCCTCAAGCTCGCCGTTGATCACGCCAAAGAACGCCTGCTGTAGCTGCGCCGTGATCGGGCCGCGCCTGCCGATGCCGACCTGAATACCGTCGACTGAGCGAATCGGCGTGATCTCGGCGGCCGTGCCGGTGAAGAACAGCTCGTCGACCAGGTACAGCGCCTCGCGTGGAATGCGCTCTTCGACCACCGTGATGCCCTGGTCGCGCGCCAGCGTGATGATCGTATCGCGGGTGATGCCGGGCAGGACCGATGCGCCGAGCGGTGGCGTGATCAGCTTGCCGTCGCGCACCAGAAACAGATTCTCGCCCGAGCCCTCGCTGATATAGCCGTCGACATCCAGCGCGATGCCTTCGCTGTAGCCGTGCTGCGCGGCCTCAAGCTTGATCAGCTGAGAGTTCATGTAGTTGGCGGCGGCCTTCGCCATCGCCGGCAGCGTGTTGGGCGCAATGCGCGACCAGGATGAAATTCCGACATCTACGCCCTGCTCCAGCGCCTCATCGCCCAGATATTTGCCCCAGTCCATCGCCGCAACCACTACATCGATCGGGCAGCCGCGCGGGTCCACGCCCAGCGTGCCATAGCCACGAAACGCGATCGGGCGCAGATAAGCGCTACGCAGCCCGTTGGCTTTGACGATATCGCGGCACGCCTGATCAACCTGCTCCTCGTTGTACGGCATCGGCATGCGGTAGATCTTGGCCGAATTGAACAGGCGGCGGGTATGGTCGTGGAGGCGAAAGATGGCAGGGCCCTTAGCCGAATCGTAGCAGCGCACTCCTTCGAAGACACTGGAACCATAATGCACCACATGCGACAACACATGAATCGTGGCTTTGTCCCATTCCACCAGTTCGCCATTGAACCAGATGTACTCCATTTTCGCCATCGGAGGCATGATTCTTCCCCTTTTACTGCTGCTACAGTTGAGCGTGGCCACATCGCCGCGCTCTCAAATGAGCCATATGCGCGTATAGTAGCACGAATTATGAGCCGATTGCTAGAGACATCGCTCAAGGCAGAGGTCGGACAATCAGCTTTCGACAAAGCACACGGCGACGGCTATACTACTGCGATTGTTTGAACAACAGGTTGTATAAAAAACCATGAATACACAGATTTCATCACCACGACTCGGGATTCTCGGCGGCGGGCAGCTGGCGCGCATGACGATCCAGGCGGCGATTCCGCTCGGCGTGGATCTGGCGATTCTGGCAGAGGCGGCTGATAGCCCGGCCGGACGGCTGACCGCCCACGAGATCGTCGGCGCGTGGAGCGATACGGCCGTTCTGCGCGCTTTCGCCAATGCGGTCGACGTTGTCACGCTGGAAAACGAATTCGTCGACGCGCCGATCCTGGAGCAGCTCGCCGGCTGGGGCAAGATCGTGCTGCCGGGCGCGAATACGCTGCGCACGATTCAGGACAAGCTGACGCAGAAGCAGGCGCTGGCCGCGCGTAAGCTTCCGGTTCCACAGTTCGTCGCCGTCGATTCGCCGGATGATATTGTGCGTGCCGCCGAGCGCTTCGGCTGGCCGCTGATCTTGAAGGCGCGCCGCAACGGCTACGATGGCTACGGCAACGCCAAGCTCGACAGCGCCGCCGACATCGAGGGTGCGCTGCAACGCCTGGGCTGGCCCGAACGATCGCTGATGGTCGAGCAGGCCGTGCCGTTTGTGCGCGAGCTGGCCGTGCTGGTCGCTCGTGATCCCCAGGGTCGCAGCGTGACCTATCCGGTCGTCGAAACCGTGCAGCAGAACCACATCTGCCACATCGTGCGAGCGCCCGCGCCGATCGACTCAGCGGCAGCCGAGCAGGCGACTGCGCTGGCCTGTGCCGCCGTCGAGGCCGTGGGCGGCGTGGGCATTACGGCAGTCGAGATGTTTCAAACCGGCGACGGCCAGATATTGATCAACGAGCTTGCGCCGCGTCCGCACAACTCAGGCCACTTCTCGATCGATGCCTGCCATGCCTCACAGTTCGAAAACCACGTCCGCGCCGTGCTGAGTCTGCCGCTGGGCAATCCAGGGCTGCGCGTCCCGGCTGCGGTGATGGTCAATCTGCTGGGCCGGCGCAACGGACCCACAGAGCCACGCGGCCTGGATCGAGCGCTGGCCGATCCCGACGTGCATATGCATCTCTACGGCAAGCGTGACGTGCGCCGAGGCCGTAAAATGGGCCATATCACGGCGCTGGGCAGTAGCCTGGCCGAAGCCGAGCAGCGCGCACTTGCAGCCGCCGAGGCGATCGAGCTGTAGCAGCTTCAGCGCAGCGGTTGCAGCCCTGACGGCAGCGGTATATCTTCGATCCACGCCCGCACCAGCGCATTAAACAGATCCGGCGCTTCCAGGTGCCAAAGGTCGGCCATGTTTGGCACCTGGAAGCCGCGCGCACCCTGCACGCGCCGGATCAGCTGTCGAGCACCGCGTCTAGCGGTCCAGGTCTCGCGCTCCCCGACCACAACCAGCGTTGGCGAGGTAGCGCGCGGCGGCAGTTTGAGCGCCTGAAGCGCGGCGATCATGTGCTGCATAAACGCTGCGTTGGATGTCACACGCAGATCTTCGCGAAACATCGGCACGAAGCGCGGCGGAATACCAAACGACTTCGCGCTGGCGTCGATCAATTTTTCAGTGCTGACCAGCCGAAAGGTGATCGTGCTGGCCCGTGAGATCGCCGCCAGCACGCGACCAAGGCTCGCCGCCGTTCCAGACACCAGCAGCCGGTCCACGCACGCCGGATAATCGCGCATCAGCGACAGCCCAACCGCCCCACCCAGCGACAGACCGACAATATGCGCCCGGCCGGATGCAACGCGCTCCTGGATCAACTCCGCGACGCGCCGGGTTGCGTCTTCCAGCAGAAACGGCGCGATCCCCGAGCTACGGCCCTGCTCCGGCAAATCCGGCGCGATGCAGCGATACTGCGACAGGCCCTCAAATTGCGGCTGCCACATCCGCCCACTCAGTCCGCCGCCGTGCAAGAAAACGATCGCGGCGGCATCGGCAGGGCCGGCCTCATGCACATACATCTCAACTCTCCTTCAGCGCCGCTTCTGACCTGAGCGCATACTCTACGATCGATTCTAGATCGCGCGTGCCAGCTCCAGGTCGCCGCTCTGACGGTCGTCGTTGAGCGCGACCACCAGCAGAGCGCTCAAGATGAAAACCCGATCGATTCGCGGCGGGCAGAACAGCTCCTTGTTGATCCAGCGCGGCTCGCACGGCAGCGTTCCCGGCTGATACGCTTGCAGCAGCCACTGGTAGCCGCGTCGCAGGGCAAGCACAAAGCCCTCGTCACGCAGCCCATTCGCGATCAGCGTGTAGAGCGCCAGCACACCATACGCCGTCTCGACCGCCGTCGCCTCGGTGCCGATGCCCCAGCCGCCATCCTCATGCTGATACCTGACAAAAGCCTGGCCGCCCGCCTGCATGGCCGCCTGGTAGCCCGAGCTTTGCAGCGCCAGCAGCACATGCCAGGTGGTGTACGTCCAGGAACTATTCCATTTATCGCCGCTCCAACGACCGTCTGCCTGCTGGCTGCGCAGCAGCAACGGATACCAGCGCGTCACATCTTCGCCAGCCAGCGCCAGCGCATGGATCGCCCGCGCGGTGGTGGTGATCGACGCCTGAAGCTCGTGCGGATAGGTGCGGAAGTGGTCCTGATCCGCGAACTGGTGCAGGATAGCCAGATCTGGCCCGTAGCCTGCCGCTTGCAGCACAGCGATCGCCGCCGCTGTATCGTCGCCGTCCGCGATGAAGAAATCGGTAAAGCCCAGGCCGGAGGATTGCAGCGCCCGGCTCAGCTCGGCGAGCTGCGGCTGGACTACATCCGCCAGCGCAGGATGGTTGAGCAGGCCGGTGACCAGCAGCGCGTACCAGGCAAAGGCTTGCTCGTAGCGCGTGATCGGCCAGACCGAGGGAAACACGCCCGGCGTCGGCGTGATCGTTGCCGCAGCGGCTTGCCGGAGATAGCTCTCGGCGCGCTGTCGCGACTCCCCGAGCCGCACATCGCTGCTGGCCGCGTGCAGCCAGGCCGCTGTCGCCGCCGGACTATGACCCACGCCGCCGGTCGGATCGAGCAGCGCCGGATCGGGCGTGGCGCCCCAGGCTTCCCAGGAGTAGGCGGGCGTGCTGCCGGGGCCGGGCTGCATCCGCCGAATCCGCTGTCGTCGTCGCTGGCCGAGCGCCATGAGCGCGGCGTATGGCTGCTGCGCGACCGCCAGACCAATCGCCGCCGCCTCGTCGAGGAGTTTGGGGAGCACCAGCTCGATGCCAGTCGGCAGATCGCTGGGCAGCGGGGCAAGCCAGATTGGCGCATGGTTGGACAGAAACGCCAGGCCGTGATGAATCGCCTCGCGGATCTCGGCCCGATGCGTATAGGCATGAAGCGCCAGAATCGTTGCCAGCGTGGGAGCGTCGCGCGCGTGGGGAAGCGCGGCATGACCCCAGCCGCCATCTGCTTGTTGCCGGCCGAGCAGCCAGCCGATCGCCGGTTCGATCCGCTCCTGGGCGGGATACAGTCGCAAGACCTGGGCGGTATCGTAGATCGAAGCGCCCATCAGTCCGCCATCTTTGCCGAGATCAGTGACGAGTGACCGCAGATCGGTCAGGAGGGTGTCGACAATATGGCTCATTAAATTGTGACGCGGTAGCTCTCCTCGACGCTTGGGGGGAGGCGCGTCAACCCCTTTCTGAACGAGAGCCGGATAGATGCCAGGGGCCTACTACCGTCATGTATACATTAATTAATACTCAAAACGCAGAAAAGAAACCTCCTTAATTACTCAAATTTGCTCAAATACGAAATTCAGGCGAAAAAGCGATCGTTTAAGGCTGCGTTATGCCTTACTCCTGCTCATCGATCGCCCTGGTCCAGATCTTGGTTTCGCGGCGAGTCATGTTTCCTAGCGGCTCCAGGCGCGCGTCGCGGTAGCCCCACTTTTCGATGTCGATCAGATATTGCGCGCGTGAGACCAGCGTACCCTGGCAGAGATTCCCCGCAGCGTCGGGCTGTTGCAGCTCGGACTCCAGCTGACGTAGCAGCGCCCGCATCAGATCCTGCGGAATCTTCGAAGCCTCGCCGGGATAGATAAAGCCAAACAGGATCAGATGGCTGAGCAGTACGCGCCAGTGATCGCCAACCCGATCCAGCAGCCGCTCCCAGTCGAGCGTATCGGACAGCGCGTGGAAGATATGCGCGACATCCGCGCCGTCGAAGCGCTCGCGCTCCATGATGAACATCTTCGACCAGAGCATCTCTTCGGCGGGCACCAGCTTGATCGGAATATCGAGAATATGATCTTCGGGCGCGTGCTCGAACCATAGATCGTCGACCGGCGCCAGACCGTTGCCCGAGCTGAAGATCACATCCACAAAGTCGTCGTCGCAGTAGGCTTTGCCGAGCCAGTGCGGAAACGGCATCTCGGTCTGGTAGCCGGCTTTGGCCAGCGTATCCAGGACGGGCTTGCAATCCGCCTCGCGCACAAAAATATCCAGGTCCTTGGTATGGCGCGCGATGCCGGTATAGCGCTCGAAGGCATAGGCTCCGCCGACCAGGAACGGGATCTGCGAGGTATTGAGAATCGTCAGTGTATGCTCGTAAAACTTGCGTGTTTCTGGATCAAGATGTTCAGCAATCGTATTGGGTCGCATGACGGGCTCCTTAGGCATCATCGCCTGCTCTCAGAAGCTCTGCGAAGTGTGCAGACGCATAGGTGACACACTATCGGCAAAAGCTGTGCCAGAGAACGGGCGCGGCCCGGCGTGGGCTCAGATGCGGCTGTTCAAGGGGATCGGGGTATGCAACTTGCTCACGACTCAGGTAGATACTCATGTCAGCCACGGGTTGACCGACGACGAAGACAGGAGGAATCGATGGCACGCGAAGTAGTGCGACTGGCGGCAGTTGGCGATATTCATTGTAGTAAAACGTCGCAGGGCAGCCTACAGCCGCTGTTCGCACAGGTCGCCGAGCACGCCGATATTCTGATCCTGTGCGGCGATCTTACCGACTATGGCCTGCCCGAGGAGGCAGAGGTTCTGGCGCAGGAGATCAAGGCGCTCAAGCTGCCGATCATCGGCGTGCTGGGCAACCACGACTACGAGTCCGGCCAGGTAGACGAGGTCCGCGACATTCTCTGCAACGCCGGCATCACCATGCTCGACGGCGATACCTGCGAGTTTCACGGCGTCGGCTTTGCGGGCATCAAAGGTTTTGCCGGCGGCTTTGGACGCGGCACGCTCGGCTTCTGGGGCGAGCAGTCGATCAAAACCTTTGTGCAGGAGGCGATCGACGAGCAATTAAAGCTGGAATCGGCGCTGGCCCGGCTGCGCATGGAGCAGCGGATCGCGGTGCTGCACTACGCGCCGATCCAGGCCACCGTCGAGGGCGAGCCGCCCGAGATCTTCCCGTTCCTGGGAACCAGCCGCCTGGAAGAGCCGTTCTCGCGCTATCCCGTCAAGGCGATCTTTCATGGACACGCGCACAACGGCTCGCCTGAGGGCAAGACCATGGGCGGCATTCCGGTCTACAATGTATCGCACTCGCTGCTCAAGAAGCATTATCCCAAGCAGCCGGCGTTTCGGATCTTCGAGGTACCGATCGACGAGCCGGTCGCGCAAGAGGCCGAGGCGTAGCGTACATATCGCAGCGTAACCGAGATAGCAGGAGGAGAAGAGATGACGCAAAAAGGATTCCATGCCGGCGAACAGCATCCAGAAGAGTGGCGACAAGATCTCAGCCCGGACGCCAACGCCGGCTTGAACTACGGCCAGGCAGGATCGAACGCGGAGATCGACGTGCCCACCGCCTACGACATTCCCGAACTACATCGCAGCCTGGACGGCTTTACCGACGACGAGCTGAAGCGCGTTCCGGTGCTGCCGGTCGGCACACGGCTGGAGCAGGGCGCAGTCTATATCGATCTGCAAAAGCCGGATCGCGCCGAGTTCAAAGCGCTCGGCAACATGGAGGCCGGGCAGGGCAACTGGTTTGTGCCCAAGAGCGCCGTCGATTATGTCGTATGGAACAAGCTGATCGGCGTGGACAATCCCGAGCGGCTGGATCAGGCCGACGAGAGCTAGCTAACAGACGAGAGGAGAAGGAGGATGTTACATGTCAGATGATCGCAATGACGACGTCGACGTCAAAGGTGAGCGCGGCGGCGATACCGGCGAGACCAAGCAGCTAGAGAAGGGCGCGAAAGCCGAGAAAGGCGACGCGCGCCGCGAGTATCGCCAGCACGAGGGCCAGACCCGCGACCGGACCATGCACGACGAGCGCTCCGGCAGCGACAGCGGCGGCGGCAAAAATTAGTAGGCCGCAATGACGGAACCAGAACGAGCATCGATCACTCGATGCTCGTTTTGTGTCTGGGTGATATAAAAACCTCTAGCTATTCGCGCCACGGATCAAACAGCCCGCCAGCGCCGCCGTCATCTTCAGCTCGGGCACCTGCTTTTCGACAAACATGAACTGGCCGTTGGGATTATTCTCCAAAAACACGTAGCGGCCATCCGGCGTCAAGATCAGGTCGAGCGCGCTGAAGTTCAGCCCGTAGCTGCGCACGAATTGCAGGCAGCGCTCGGCGATCTCCGGCGGTAGCTCAGCCCTGCGATACGGAATCTGAATCTCGTAGTGCCGCCAGTCGAGGCTGGTCTTGGGGTGCTCCTGCGAGTGGATCGCCGCCGCAAAAACCTCATCGCCGATCACCGTCACGCGCAGCTCGACCTGCTTGGGAATATATTCCTGAAACTGGCAGTGCGCCGAGCGGATCGAGTCCAGGAGCGGGGCGTTCTCACGTGAGATCAGCGTGGTGCGCGCGGCGCGTGGCTGGACAGGAGCCGGATCGCCGGGACGAATCGCTTTGTGCAGCGCCAGCATCGGATCGGTCATCACTTTATAGATCATCTGGCCGCCGCACTGCTCCAGAAACGCTCGCGCTGCGTCGGGATCAGTGGTGATCAGCGTGCGCGGCACGTCGAAGCCCAGCCGCGCGGCGCGCTTGAGCTGATCCAGCTTCCAGCTGGCCTGGCGAATACGTGCCGGAAAGCTGACCCAGTAGCACTCGACCGCCGCCCACAGCCCGCCCATCGCGTGGCGGATCTCGCCCCTGGCAAATTCCAGCTCCTGCTCGGATAGATCTTCCGGCAGCGTGAAGGCGTTGGGCCGTCGCCACCAGATCGAGCGGATCGCGCCGACATCGATCGTGCGGCCGTTGGTCTGAATACGAATCTCGCCGCGCAGCCGGTCGCCGTCGAGCTGGAACGATTGCAGCGTATTGAGCGGAATATCCTCAGTGTTGAGGCGAATCGGATCGTGGCCCTGGCGGCGCAGCTCGTGGACCATGTCGTCACTGTGGAGGTCGACGGACTCGGTGACGATCAAAATCTGGTCTTTGGACATCGGTTTTCCTGACGTAACAAGTGGATGTTGCCCCACTATAGCGCAGGTAAGCCGATCGCGCAGCACGCTATCGAACCGAGCGCCGGTAGCCAACCTTGTAGCGTGCGGTTGCGCCATCGTCGTCTGGCGGCGCGCTCCCGACGAAGATCAGCACATGTATGTTATATTAATCGTATCAAAGCCAAAGGCAACTAATTGGAACAACCATTGAGCGAAGATACAACCGAGTCGCGGAAGCTGGATCATATTCGGATCGTGCTGGGCGAAGACGTCAGCGCCAAGGGCGTGACGTCGGGCTGGGCGCGCTACCGTTTTCGGCACTGCGCCTTGCCGGAGCTGGATCTCCGCGCGATCGATACAAGCGTAGACTTTCTGGGCAAGCGGCTCAGCGCCCCGCTGCTGATCTCGTCGATGACCGGCGGCGCGCACGAGGCCGAGCGCATCAACCTGATGCTGGCGGAGGCCGCCGAGACGCTGGGGGTAGCCCTCGGCGTCGGCTCGCAGCGTGCGGCGCTGAGCAACCCGGCGCTGGCGCGTACCTATCAGGTGCGCAAGGTCGCGCCCACGGCGGTACTGCTGGCCAACATCGGCGCGGTGCAGCTCAACTACGGCTACGGCATCGCGGAATGCCGCCGAGCGGTCGAGATGATCGAGGCCGACGCGCTGATTCTGCATCTGAACGCGCTGCAAGAGGCGGTACAGCCCGAGGGCAACACGAATTTCAAAGGTCTGCTCGGCAAAATCGAAGCCGTCTGTCGCGAGCTTGAGGTTCCGGTGATCGTCAAAGAGGTCGGCAACGGCATCGGCGTGGAAGTGGCGCGCAGGCTGGTCGAAGCGGGTGTGGCGGCGATCGACGTGGCGGGCGCAGGCGGCACATCGTGGAGCGAGGTCGAGCGCTTTCGCCATACGCAGGATCGCGGCCGCAGCATCGCGGCGACCTTCGCGGGCTGGGGCATTCCTACCACCGAGGCGATCAAAGAAGTGCGCGCGGCGCTGCCCAAGATCACGCTGATCGGCTCGGGCGGCGTGCGTAGTGGGCTGGACGTGGCCAAGGCGATCGCGCTGGGCGCCGATGTTGCAGGCTCGGCCGCGCCGTATCTGGCTCAGGCGGCGGGAGAGCGCGGCGTCGAAGCGATCGTCGAGGGGCTGCGCGGCTTTCAGGAAGAGCTGCGCATCGCGATGTTCTGCACCGGCGCGGCAGATCTGGCGGCGCTGCGCAAGACACCTCTGGAATACAGCTAATCATGTACGTTTCGCATCTCAGCCTGCGCAACTTTCGCAACTACCGCGAGCTAGAGCTGCCGCTTCAGCCGGGAACGACGCTCTTCTACGGCCCGAACGCGGCGGGCAAGACCACGCTGCTGGAAGCGCTCTACTA
>DASWTQ010000208.1:0-6138 GCA_036402055.1 Herpetosiphonaceae bacterium | reverse complement strand
TGGCCCAGCAGGCCGGCCGGATCGTGCGACACCGCGTCGGGGAAGATCTGCTCCTGGCCGCCGACCAGCAGCGCCGCCAGAAACTGCCAGACCGAGATGTCGAAGCACTGCGAGGCAGTCTGCGCCACGCGGTCGTGCTCGGTAAGCGCAAGATCGGCGAGCTTGGCGTAGAGATGGTTGATCATGCCGCGCTGCTCCACGACCGCGCCTTTGGGCAGGCCGGTCGAGCCCGAGGTGTAGATCACATAGGCGACATCGGCGGCTGTGCTGCGGGTGGGCAGATTCTCGACCTCGCGCCGCTCCCCGAGCGCGTCCTCGATCGACAGGAGCGCCGGCGCCGCGTCGAGATGAGCAGCGGCCTGGCTGAGCGCGGGAAGAAATGCGCTCGCGGCCAGCACCAGCGGCGTGCGGCTCTGGCTCAGGATCTGCACCCAGCGCTGCTCGGGATGCTGCGGATCGAGCGGCAGATACGCGCCGCCGGCCTTGAACACCGCCAGCACCGCGACCAGAAAGTTAATGCTGCGCTCCGCAAGCAGGCCCACGATCACATCGCGCCGCACACCTTGCTCGATCAGCACCGCCGCCAGCTGATTCGCCTGCCGATTAAGCTCGGCGTAGCTCAGCTGCTGATCCTGCCAGCGCACCGCGATCGCATCCGGGCTGCGCTCAACCTGGGCCTCGAACAGCGCCGCGAAGCTGGCATCCTGCGGATACAAGGCCTCGGTGCGATTCCACTGGCGCAGCTGTCTCGCCTCGCCCTCGGTCAGGATCGGCACGTCGAGGATGCGGCGGCCGGGATCGGCGACCAGACCCGCCAGCAAAACCTGGAAATGCTCGGCCATGCGCGCGATCGTCGCGGCGTCGAAAAGATCTGTGCTGTACGAGAGCGAGCCAGTCAGGCCGTCGCCGGTCTCGCTGATCCACAGGCCGAGATCGACCATCGACCAGGTGGTTTCGAGCGGCAGCGGCGCGATCGTCACGCCCGGAATCGGCTGATCGACGGCCTGCGCCGGCTGCAAGATGAACAGCGCCTGAAACAGCGGGCTGCGGCTCCCGTCGTGCTCCGGCTGAAGCTTCTCGACCAGAATCTCGAACGGGAGATCGGAGTGCGCGAACGCTTCCAGCGCCACCTCACGCACGCGACCGACAACCTCGCGAAAGCTGGGATTGCCCGCCAGATCGGTACGCAGCGCCAGTGTGTTCAGGAAATAGCCGATCAGGCCCGTGAACTCGGCCCGCGTGCGATTGGCGATCGGCGAGCCGACAACGAGATCGCTCTGGCCGGTGTAGCGATACAGCAGCACATTGAACGCCGCCAGCAGCGTCATAAACAGCGTCACGCCTTCGCGCTGGCTGAGCGCGGTCAGATCCGCCGCCAGGTCGCGATCGATCCGCAGCGGCTGGCTGGCGCCACGAAACGACTGCGAGACCGGACGCGGTCGATCGGTGGGCAGATCCAGGCTCGGCGGCAGATCCGCTAGCTGACCCTGCCAGTACGGCAGATCGCGATCCAGCACCTGCTCCTCGACCCACTGGCGCTGCCAGCCGGCGAAATCGACGTATTGTAGCGGCGGCATCGGCAACGTCGCCTGGTCGTCGTCGGTGGCGAGGCTGGTATAAAGCTGCGCCAGCTCGGCCATGAACACGCCCATCGACCACAGATCGAAGATGATATGGTGAATATTGATCAGCAGAATATGCTCATCCTGCGCCAAACGCACAATCGAGGCGCGGATCAGCGGGCCGCGAGCCAGGTCGAAGACATGCTCGGCCTCGGCGACGGCGAGCCGCTGCGCGGCGGCCTCGCGCTGATGCTCCGGCAGCTCCTGAAGGTCGATCAGCGGCACCTGGATCGTCAGCGCCGGCGCGATCGTCTGGATCGCCTGGCCGTCGATGGTCAGAAACGTTGTGCGCAGCGATGCGTGGCGCTGTACGATGGCGTTGATGCTGCGCGCCAGCAGCGTGGCGTCCAGCCGGCCCGTGAGGCGAAACGCACCCGGGATGGTATAGGCCGCCGTGCCGGGCGTGAGCTGTTCCATGAACCACACCCGCTGCTGTGCGAACGACAGCGGAAACGCGTTGAAAGTCGCGCCCTGCTTTTCCAGCGCCAGCCGCAGCAGCGCACGTTTCTTCGGCGATAGGCCCGATAAGCGGGTCGAAAAATCTTGGATCATTGTGATATTCCTTTGTAGCTTTAGACCTGTTGCAGCAGCTTGAGCATCTCGTCGTCCGAGAGACCGTCGAGATCGTCGTCCAGCTGTTCGATCTCGGCCAGCAGCTCGTCGATGCTTTTTTCGCTGACAGCCGTCGATTGCAGCGTTTCGGCGGGAGCGTCCACCAGCGGCTGGGCGGCGCCGATATGCGCGGCCAGGCTTGCGACGGTCGGATGCTCGAATAGATTGCGCAGCGGCAGCTCGATCTGAAATGTGCTGCGCACCTCGGTCATAATCTGGATCGCCGTCAGCGAGTGACCGCCGAGGTCGAAAAAGTTGTCGTGGATGCCGACCTGCTCGACCTGAAGCACATTCGCCCACAGGTCGGCCAGGATCTGCTCGGTGGCATCGCGCGGCCCGGCGTAGCTGGCCGACAGCTCGGCGCGCAGTTGATCCGGCGCGGGCAGCGCCTTGCGATCGACTTTGCCGCTGTTGTTGAGCGGAATGGCTGTCAGGATCACGAAGGCCGACGGCAGCATGTACTCGGGCAGCTTGGCGGCGGCGTGAGCCCGCAGATCAGAACCTAGAACTGAGAACCTAGAACCATCCTCCTCCGGGTTTAGGTTCTTGGTTCTTGGTTCTTGGTTCTCCGTCGGTACAACGTACGCCACCAGCCGCTTGTCTCCCGGCGTGTCGTCGCGCGCCATCACGATCGTTTCGCGCACGGCGGGATGCTGCCGCAGCACGGTCTCGATCTCGCCGATCTCGATGCGATAGCCACGAATCTTGACCTGGTGATCGACGCGGCCCAGAAAGATCATGGTGCCGTCGGGCCAGAAGCTGGCCTGATCGCCAGTGCGATAGATCCGCGCGCCGGGTCGAGCGCCAAACGGATCGGGAATGAACTTTTCGGCGGTCAGCGCCGGCTCGGCAGCGTAGCCCTCGGCCAAACATTCGCCGCCGATGTAGAGATCGCCGGCGACACCGACCGGACACGGCGCAAGGTTCGCGTCGAGGATGTAGTACTGCGCGTTCTGGATCGGCCGGCCATACGGAATGCTGGGCCAGCTCGGATCGACCGCGCCGATCGGGTAGTAGTTCGACCAGACAGTCGCTTCGGTCGCGCCGCCAAGGCTGATCACCTGCGCGTTGGGAAATGTGCGACGCACCTGATCCGGCAGCGGCACGGGAATCCAATCGCCGCTGAGGAAGACCAGCCTGAGCGCGCTCGTGCCCGGCATGCCCGCGATCGATGGAAAGAGCGGGACCAGCTGCTGAAGCGCGGCCGGCGCCGAGTCCCAGAACGTGATACGCTCGTCGCGCAGAATATGCAGCAGGCGCTCGGCGTCGCGCACATCCTGATCCGAGGCGACGCGGATCGTGCCGCCGGCTGCCAGCATCCCGAAGATGTCGTACACCGACAGATCGAAGCACAGCGACGTGACAAACAAAATCTGGTCCGACGGGCTGACGTGATAGGTCCGGTTGACCCACTCGATCAGGTTGATCACCGGCTGGTGACGCACCATCACACCTTTGGGCGTGCCCGTCGAGCCCGAGGTAAAGATCATATAGGCCAGCTGATTCGCGTCGTAGTCCAGATCGAGATTGGTCTCCGGCCAGCGTGCCAGATCGGCGCGGCTCCAGATCCACGGCCCATCTGCGGGCGACAGCGCGGGCTGCGGCTCGCCGAGGAGACACACGGCATGGTGCAGCGACGGCACGTTCTGACCAAACGCGTGCACGCGCTCCAGCTGGCCGCTGCTCGTGACGATGCACTGCGCGTTCAGCCGCGCCAGCACCCACTCGACGCGCGCCTGCGGGAAGCTGATCTCAAGCGGCACGTAGGTTGCGCCGGCCTTGAGAATGCCCAGCACCGCCGCGATCATCTCGGGGCTGCGCTCCATGTACACCGCGACGACCTCGCCCGCGCCGATGCCGAGCGCCTGAAGCTGGTGCGCCAGCTGGTTGGCCTGCGCGTTCAGCTCGGCGTAGCGCACCTGCCGGCCTTCACCCACAACCGCGATCGCGTCGGGCGTGCGCGCAGCCTGGCGCTCGAACAGCGTGTGCAGACACACATCGCGCTCGTAGCCGGCGTCGGTGGCGTTCCAGTCGTAGAGCATCTGCCGGCGCTCGGCGGCCGGGATCAGCGGCACGTCGCGCACGCGCAGCTCGGGATCGGCGCTAACGCTTTCCAGCACCGTCTGGAAGTGGCTCAGCATTCGCGTGATCGTGCCCGCGTCGAAGAGATCCGTGTTGTACTCGATCATGCCGGTCAGGCTTTGCTCGCCCTCCCACAGCGACAGCAGCAGATCGAAGCGCGCGGTTGCGGTATCGATCTCGACCGTGCTGGCCGCCAGATGCGCGAGATCCAGGTGTTGCAGCGGATCGGGCTGGAGGACGAACATGACCTGGAACAGCGGATTGCGGCTCAGATCGCGCTCCGGCTGAAGCGCCTCGACGATCATCTCGAAGGGCAAGTCTCCATGCGCGTAGCCCTCCTGCGTGATGCGCTGCACCTGGGCCAGCAGCTCCTCGAAGCTGGGATTGCCCGCCAGATTTGATCGCAGCACCAGCGTGTTCACAAACGAGCCGATCAGCGGCTGAGCCTCCGCGCGGCCATGACTGACCACCGGCGTACCGACCGAGATCGCGTCCTGCCCGCTGTAGCGATGAAGCAGCAGCTGGAAGGCAGCCAGCGCCGTCGTGTAGAGCGTGGTGTTCGCCTGGCGGCTGAGCGACCGCAGCGCCGTGACCAGCGCCGGCGGGAAGGCGATCGACTGCCGCGCGCCGTTGAAGGTCTGCACAGATGGACGCGGCCGATCGGTCGGCAGCTGGAGCGGCGTTAGATCGCGGCCGAGCTGCTGCGTCCAGTAGCTGAGCTGCGTGTCCAGGACGTCGTCCACGACGTGCTCGCGCTGCCAGACGGCAAAGTCGGCGTAGCTCACGGGCAAGGTCGGCAGCTCCGGCGTCGTGGCCTGCGTGAAGGCGCGGTACAGCTCCGACAGCTCGCGATAAAAAATGTTGTGCGTGCCGTCGAACGCGATATGATGGGTGACCAGCAGCAGAATATGCTCGTCGTCGGCCAGGCGCAGCAGTTCGGCGCGCAGCAGCGGAGCCTGCGTAAGATCAAAGGGCTGCTGCGCCTGCTCGACCAGCCGTCGCTGCGCCTCGCGCTCGCGCTCGATCTCCGGCCACGCGCTCAGATCGATCACCGGCAGTGCCAGCGGGCTCGCAGCGTTGATGATCTGCACCGGCTGCCCGCCGACTACGTCGAAGGTTGTGCGCAGCGCGGCGTGGCGCTCAAGAATCGTGCTCAGGCTGCGCTCCAGGGCGGAAACATCCAGCGCTCCGCGCAGCCGCAGCGCCGACGGCGTGTTGTACACCGCGCTGCCGGGGATCAGCTGATCCAGGAACCAATAGCGCTGCTGAGCAAACGAGAGCGGCAGATCGGTTGTTCGGGTTGTCGGGCGGATCGCGAGAGCCGACGACTGCTCCGTCTGCTGCATGATCGCAATCCGCTGTGCCAGACCGGCGACGGTTGGCGTCTCGAACAGGCTGTGCAGCGGCAGATCCAGCTGGAAGGTTTCGCGTACCCGGTGCATCAGCCGCGCGGCGATCAGCGAGTGGCCGCCCAGCGCAAAAAAGTTATCGTGGATGCCGACCTGCGCCACGTTGAGCACCTCCGCCCACAGCGCGGCCAGCGTCGTCTCGATCGGCGTGCGCGGCGCGACAAACGTATCAGCTGCCTGATCCCCGAAGTGCGGCGCGGGCAAGGCGCGGCGATCGAGCTTGCCGCTGGGCGTGCGTGGCAGCTGATGGAGCGCCACAAACGCCGCCGGGATCATGTACTCGGGCAGGCGGGATTGGAGGAAGGCGCGCAGGCCCTCATCCCCCGGCCCCTTCTCCCACTGCCGTAGGAGAAGGGGAGTCATGGTACTTTCTTTGTTCTCTTGTTCTTTTGTTCCTTTGTTCCTTTGTTCCC
>DASWTQ010000207.1:0-35736 GCA_036402055.1 Herpetosiphonaceae bacterium | reverse complement strand
TGGCGGCGGCGGTGATCAAGGCGACGATCGAGCGCGCCCAGGGCTTCGATCCGAGCCTGCTCGATGATGTGATTATGGGCTGCGCAATGCCCGAGGCTGAGCAGGGCATGAACGTGGCGCGCATCGCGACGCTGCGGGCCGGATTGCCGCATACGGTTCCGGCGCAGACGGTGAATCGCTTTTGCTCGTCGGGCTTGCAGACCGTGGCGCTGGCGGCCCAGCAGATCATGTCGGGCATGGGCGACGCGATCATCGCGGGCGGCACCGAAAGCATGACGATGGTCTCGATGGCCGGTAACGCGTTCTCGCCCAATCCCGCGCTGGTCGAGGTGCATCCCGAGGTGTACATGGGTATGGGCCTGACCGGCGAGAACGTCGCGCGGGAGTACGGCATCACCCGTGAGCAGCAGGACGAGTTCGCACTGCGGTCGCACCAGAACGGCGCGGCGGCGATCGACGCGGGTAAGTTCCGCGATGAGATCGTGCCGCTCGACGTCGAGATGACGGTGCTCAAGGGCGACAAGGCGCAGGTCAAGCAGTTCACTTTTGACGTGGACGAGGGCGTGCGGCGCGACACATCCCGCGAGGCGCTGGCCAAGCTCAAGCCGGTCTTTTCCGTCAAGGGCACGGTCACAGCAGGCAACTCGTCGCAGACCAGCGACGGCGCTGCGGCAGTGCTGGTGATGAGCCGCGAAAAAGCCGACGAGCTGGGACTCAAGCCGCTGGCGCGCTTCGTGAGCTTCGCGGTCGGTGGTGTGCCGCCCGAGGTGATGGGCATCGGCCCGGTGGTGGCGATCCCGAAGGCGCTCAAGCTGGCCGGCCTGACACTTGAAGACATCGATCTGATCGAGCTGAACGAGGCGTTCGCGGCGCAGGCGCTGGGTGTGATCAAGCAGCTGGAGATCGATCTGGAGAAGGTCAACGTCAACGGCGGCGCGATCGCGCTGGGCCATCCGCTGGGCTGCACCGGCGCGAAGCTGACCGTGACGCTGCTCAACGAGATGAAGCGGCGCAATTCGCGCTATGGCATGGTGACGATGTGTATCGGCGGCGGCATGGGCGCGGCCGGCATCTTCGAGAACCTGACGTAGGAAACGGAAAGGCTCTCACCCCTGGCCTTTGGCCTTCCCCTCTCCCGTTGCGACAGGAGAGGGGATCAAGCAGGCCCTCACCCCAATCCCTGCCCCGAACCTCGGCGGCCTTCCGCCTCGGTTGCGACAGGAGAGGGGCTTTTCAGAGGAACGGCGTGAGGGCCTGTTTTATCTACCGCACTTTGCTCGCCAGGTAATCGATCATGTCGATCTTGGTGACGATGCCGGTCGGCTGTCCGTCGTCGTCGACCACGACCGCGACCGCGCCCTTGCTGGCGATCTCGCTGAGGCTATCCAGCGAAGTGTCGGGCTGGACCGTCGCGACGTCGTTGCTGATGATGTCGCAGATCGGGTGGTTGATCTCGCCGCCGCCGCTGAGCAGGTAGTTCAGCAGATCGACCTCGCTGATCAGGCCCATGAGCTTGCCCTGGTCATCCACGATCGGCATCTGCGAGATGCTGTCGTTCTTCATCTGGCCGATCACCGCGCCCACAGTATCGTTGCAGCTGGCGGTAACCAGCGGACGATTGCGCGCTTCCAGCAGCTCGCTGACGGTGCCGCTTTCGAGGTAGCCGTTCTCGCGCATCCAGTCGTCGGAGAAGATCTTGGACAGATAGCGCGACCCCGAGTCCGGCAGCAAGATCACTACGGTCTTGTCCTCGCCGAGGTCGTTGGCGCGAATCCAGCGCAGCGCTCCGGCCACGGCCATGCCGCACGATCCGCCGCAGAAAAGCCCTTCTTCGCGCACTAGCCGCCGCGTCATCCGAAACGACTCTTTATCGCCGACCTGGATCACATCGTCGACGACGCTGAAGTCCATCGTCGTCGGCAGAAAATCCTCGCCCACGCCCTCGACTTTGTAGGAGTGCGCCTGGCCTAGCTGCTTGGTGCGGAAATACTCGGTGTAGAGCGAGCCCTCCGGGTCCACGCCGACCGTGATCAGGCCGGGATTCTGCTCTTTGAGGTAGCGCGAGGTGCCGCTGATGGTGCCGCCGGTGCCCATGCCCGTAATAAACACATCGATCGTGCCGTTGGTCTGCCGCCACAGCTCGGGGCCGGTCGTGGCGTAATGCGCCTCGGGGTTGGCCTGGTTCCAGTACTGGCCAGCCAGAATCGCGTTAGGCGTCTCCTCGGCGATGCGCCTGGAGACCGAGTAGTACGATCGCGGATCATCGGGCTCGACGGCGGTCGGCGTGATCACCACACGGGCGCCGAACGCGCGCAGCTGGCGAATCTTCTCGTCGCTCATCTTGTCGGGCATGACAAAGACCGTTTTGTAGCCTTTGATCGCCGCCGCAATCGCCAGGCCGACGCCGGTGTTGCCGCTGGTGCCTTCGACGATCGTGCCGCCGGGCTTGATCAAGCCCTTGCGCTCGGCGTCTTCCAGCATCGCGATCCCGATGCGGTCTTTGACCGAGCCGCCGGGATTCATAAACTCGCATTTGACCAGCACGGTGGCTTTGATGCCTTTGGCAACTTTGTTGAGCCGCACTAGAGGCGTGTTGCCGATGGCTTCCAATATATTGTGCTTGATGTCAAGTTCAACAGACATACTTGGATCAGAAATAGACATAAATACCGAACCTCCACACTGAGATTATACCGCTCTGTCAACGACTGTCCCGTACACGAGACAGCTTGCAGCTACGGAGGATGACCGTGCCGCATCCACATACGACTCATACCCGTCATATGCTGGCGGGAGTTGCACCCGCTGGCCGGTTGACGCCTGCGAGTCCCAGGACCACGACCCGTCACGAGCAAGAGACGCCAGACTCGGTTTGCAGCGTCCAGCGATTGCTCGCTGCTTGCCTGCTCGTGCCTGTTCCAGTGCGTGAGGCTGGTTCCACGGCTCTGAGGAATCGTCCACAGACGCTCCATAACGCCGACGCAGATTCAGTATACCGCATGCCAACAGGGTATTCAATCCCCGAAAGGAGGAAGGCTAATTCCTCCATCAGATCAAGCAGACGGTCCCCTTGGCCGATGTCTATGGTAGCATATTCAGGTAGATCTTGGAGCATCGATCCTCATGAAGAACAGACAAACAAAGAACAAAGGAGATTCGGTTTGTTCTTCGTTCTTTGCTCTTTGTTCTCTAAAAATAATCGGCGGGATGAATAAACGGCGTCACGCTGCCAAACGCCCGCTCCAGCAGCGCGATCGTCGCGTCGTCGGCGGTGAGCTGGCCGTACCAGCGGGCGTCTGCGGCGCGCAGCACGCCGCAGAACAGCTGGCTCAGCGTCACAATATCGCAGCCCGCCGTTGCCGAGTCGGTCGTCGGCGTAACCTCAGCGCGGCCGTCCCCGAAGTGGAGCTGGAACGTACCAGTGTTGGCCTCCAGCACCGGATCGCGCAGGTCGAGCACGAGCCTGCCAGCCAGCTCCGCCGGAAACGTTCGGCGCGCGAAGGCTGCTGGAACATCGACCAGCCGTGCCATCAAGCCGGCGGTCAGCGCGGCGATGTCGTTGAGCACAAAGCCGCGATTGGCCGCCTCGAACATCAGCGGCTCGCGGAAGATCGACCAGAGCGGCTTGTTGGCCGGTACGTGGTAGGTGACGGCGGTATGCTGCTCGATCTGTGCCGCCAGAAACGCCCACAGCCCACGCTCGGCGGCGGGCGTCGTCGCGATCAGCTCGCGCACACTGATCTCGTTCTCGATCGTCTGGTAGGCCAGGTAGCCTTGCGGACCATCGTGATCATAGATGACCCAGCTCTCGTCGCTTTTGGTCCAGCGTGCAGTCCACTGGCGAGCGCTGCGCTCCAACCCGCCCGCGCCGGCCAGCAGCGAGCGGCGATGCAGATCGTAGATTGCCTCGTGGTCGGCTTCGCGCGCCGCACGCACGCGCCGCCGCTGCTCAGGATGATCGTGAATCCGGCTGACCGGCACGCGGTAGAAATGCGTCAGGCCAACAGTTGCGTAGCCCAGGCGGCGGTAGTAGCCATGCTGAAACGGAAACAGCAGCGAAAACGGCCTCCCAGCCTCGTGGTCGGCTCGCACGATCCCGCGCATCATCTGGCTTGCATAGCCGCGCCGCCGGGCGATAGGCCGCACGCCAACTGCCGCGATCGCGCTGACGGCATAGCTCGCGCCGTCGAACCACCAGGTTCTCGGCACCGCCAGCGCCGCCGCGCCGATCTCGCCGTCTTCCTCGACTACCCAGCCGTCGCGCCAGGTGTAGCTGGGATTGTCGGCGTAGCGCTGGATCATGCTCTCGGGATTCCAGCCGAACGCTTCGGATTGAGCCGTCGCCGCCGCCGGGACATCTTGCTCGGTCATGCGCCGCACATCGATTGACATAGCTGAGCCTTTCGCTTACCTGGCTTCGCCTCGATTGCTGATTCCTGCTTTCGAAGGAGCTTATTGAGTCAATTGTAATATATTGCCACACTACAAACAGATATTTGAACAATGCAATCTCCCGAAAGCAGTATGCCTGGTTCGAGAAGTTGCTGCGTTTGCTTATGTTTGTAAGATACCTATTGCTTAGACAAGGGGGAATAATGAAGAAGCTCGTAATCGCTGGTACCCTGACAATGTTTATATTTGCGATAGTTTCCTTGGGGGGATATGTAATCGTACGAGAATATATTACGACGAGAGAGCAAAACGAGGTTTATGATGTGACAATGCCGGTGCAAAACGCTTCAAAACCTCAGGTTGCACAAATAATGGTGACGAATTGGCTGCATCGATTTACTACGCGACGCTTTGTAAGCAAAATTTATGAGTATAAGATCCATTCTATCGACATAGGTGAGGAGGGCGGTAATTATTTTGTGTTTACAGCAGAATTTTCTGTGAAGGCTGACAAAGAAACTACATGGAAGGATGTTCCACATATCGTAGATGGTGACTGGATTCGTGTAAAAGGACAGTTTCGAATTAACCAAGCAGGAAACGTTTATCACCTTGTTGGTCTAGGCTATAAAGTTCCTACGTGATGAATCTAGTCATCGCGAATAGGCTGAGGCTTCAGCTATAAATGCAACAGCGCCGCTCATAGCTTGATGAGCGGCGCAATCGTCTGCTAGCCGTAGAAATCGGTAAAGCCTTCTTGATCCAGCCGCTCCAGCATGCGCCGCACTTTCGCCGCCGACTCGGGAAACGGCGCGTTTGACGGCAGATCGCGCTGGCTATCGTGCGCCGCGCCGGCGAACAGCTCGTATAGTGCACTGAGCGCGCGCCTGAGCCGGGGCGTGTCTTCGCCGCGCAGCTTGGGCAGCACTTTCTGCTTGATCTGAAGATCGATCGCGTCGCGCACCGGCAGCACGCCTTTGGCCGTCGCGATGTAGCGCAGCACCTCGGCGATCGTGCGGTAGCCGAAGGGCTGCCCGGCCGCCTGCATGATCGCCTCGACCTGCTCGATGGTTTGCCAGGCGTCGGGATCGATCGGCTCGCGGTAGCTGCGTCGAAACGCTTGCAGGTCTACGTCGGTCAGCTCGATCACGTTGGCGCGATCCAGCAGCTTATCCGACAGGCCAAAGGTCGACTCGTCTACGTTGACGGTGCCGGTCAGGTGCACGTTGAGCGGCAGCGTAAACGGATTGCGCAGCGTCTCGCCGTCCACGGTGGCGACGGTGCTGCTCGGCACGCCAAGATCAATCGTATGCTCGGCGGTCTCCAGGGCTGACAGGATCGGCGCGAGGTAGTATTCAGGCCGCGCCAGGTTCATCTCGTCCAGGCACACGTAGTAGGGCTGCTGCGGATCGGCGGCGGCGCGATGCAGAAAGCGCATAAAGGCCGTCGGGTGAAACGTGTTGGTCAGGCCGTTGAAGTAGCCCAGCAGATCTTTGGCGTTGTGCCAGTCGGGCTGCACCGCGACCAGCAGGTAGTGCGGGTTGTCTTCGGCGGCGGAGCGCAGATCGTACACTGCGTCGGCGTAAAGCCGCGTGAGACGCGTCTTGCCGGTCCCGGAGATGCCGGGCAGGATCACCAGCGGCTTGGTCTGGAGCGCGATGTGGTACGAGCGGATCACGGATTCGGGAAAGGTAAAGCCGCGCCGGGCGATACGCTCGCTGATCTGCTCGGCAGGCGGCAGATTGGCCGAGACCGCGTACTGCGCACGTCGCTCACGAGCTGCCAGATCCGCCTCGTAATCCAGCGCCTCGGCCTCCTCCATGATCGCCTCGTTGAAGGGGAAGAGCCGCAGCACGTCGTCGATCAGCGTCTGGGCGAACTCGGGCTGCGCTATACGGGGATCGTCCCAGCTGTAGCGGTAGCCGGCCCAGACGTATTTTGCCTGCCGGACGCGCAGATATTGCTCGATCCAGGGCTCGTCGCTCTGGCCGTCAGGACGCGTGAAGCGCACATCCGGCAGCGATTCCAGCAGCGACTGCCAGAGATTGCGCCCGGCCTCCCAGACGCGCTGAAGCTCGGCTTTGCGCGCGCCGCTGGAGGTGAAGCCGACCAGAATCGCGCGCTCGTCACCACTGACGCCGATGTAGATGCCGGTTCCGCGCGGCACGCGATCGAGCGCAAAATGATACTCCTCGATCGGCTCGCGCTGGCCACGTCCACGATTGCGGTAGCGCGCCGCCTTCCAGGTCATCTCGTAGAGCGGCCACTCACGCTTGAAGCGCTGCCGTCCCGCCGCATCGATCTGCTCGGCCAGCGCGGCCAGCACCGGATGCAGTCGCTCCTGTACGGCGTTCCAGCGCTCGCCGACGCCGCCGACGGTCAGCGCCTGGAGCGTCGATTCATCAAAACCGCGAAACTCTTCAGTCATACAACCACATACATTTCTGTTTCAAACACTGAGTATTCTAGCACCGGAATCGCGATCGTTCGTGTCGCAAAAAAAGAACTCCCAGCAGCGTGGGAGTTCCAAACAATCCGCGTGAGCGTGTACTATGCCGTCGGTGGCCGAAGATAGATGCGATCGTCGTCGTTATCGTCGAGCGGCAGCGTCAAGGGCGACAGATCGTCGATATTGGCGTCAAGAGCACCGGAGAGCCGGTCATGCACCGCCAGCAACATGTCGCGGACCTCGCTGCATGCTTCTTCCAGCACATCTTCGAGACTATCAAGCTCGTGAATCGGATCGCCGACCGTCCAGCGCTGCTGGGCTTTAAGATGCGTCAGCCGCACCTGCGCTCCTTCGATGTGCAGATTGGCGTCTATCGCGACGATGTTTTTATGATCAACGATCGACCGATGCACATCCTGGATTGTGCGCGCCAGCCGCTGAACCGAGCCGATGTCGTCGTCAAGATTCAGGTTCAACGGAATGGTGTAACCAATCTCCAGGGTTAACGTTGCCTCGTAGGCGCAGCCCATCAAGCTATGCGGACAGGCGACATTATCGCCGTGATATTTCTCGCACATTGCCTCGGTGCCCATCGTCGAGATCGCCGTCATCGCGGCATCCCATTTAAATGCGATCGAGGCTTGGAGGCTTGAGGGGCGTGGTATCGCTTCGCCTTGTGGCAAGCAGTTTAGCGTAAAGCTGCGGTTGAGTGTCTGAGGGTCGATATTCTCATCCGATTGCCATACGTTAAGGCCAGCTTGCTCAGCACTATCGAGCAGCGCATCGGAGATCGTCTCATACGTGAGCATAAGCGTCCTCCCAAATGTTACTCGGAATTATAGCACAGCGGAATGCTTTTTGGGGATATTCGAACTAAGTCGGCTCGTTTTGAGTGACTCTAGTGCGCAATTGCGATTCTTGAACCGGACCTCGTACTCGGGGAGAGCCGACCCTGCCAGTAAACAAAGGAACAAGCGGGTGCCATGCCCAGAGGGCGCCCGGCGAAGGGAACAAAGGACTTTGATCATCTCGTTTTGTTCTTTTGTTTCTTTGTTCCTTTGTTCTTTGGTAGGCCCTCACCCCCGCTGCTAGCGCAGCACCCCCTCTCCCGTTGCGACAGGCGAGGGGGAAGAAGAGAGCTTTCTCGGTTCTAGGTTCTGGGTTCTTGGTTCTCCGCCGTTGGTTCCAGGTGCTTCTCGATCTCTTCGCGCAGTGCCTTATACGGGCTGCTCTGCTGATCTTCGATGCGGGCGAGGACTTCGCGCAGTGCCAGCTGATATGCAGCGTCGAGCGCCTGCTCCTGCGGCAGCTCGATGTCGGGCGTCACGCCCGTGCCTTCCCAGTTGGTGCCGCTGATCGGATTGATCGCGCGGCCCATCGGGATGCACACCTCGACCTGCTCGCTGATAGCGTAGCGCTGGCCGGGATGCGCGCCGCCCTTCGTGGTCTCGCCGACGATCGTGGCGCGCTTGAGGTTTTTGAGATCGTAGCTGAACTCTTCGCCGCCGGAGAAGGTAGAATCGCTGGTGAGCACGAACACCGGCTTATCGCCGTAGCGCCGGCCGGGAACATACGGCAGCGTCCAGGATTGAAACGTCTGGTTACCCTCGCGCAGATAAAAATCGTTGAGATGCACCGGCTCGTCGAAGAGATAGCTGATCACCAGCGCCACCGTGGCCGCGTCGCCGCCGACGCACTGCCGCAGATCGACGATCAGCGCGCTGGTATGCGCCAGAAAATTCATCGCCGCGACGACTGTGTCGCCCGCCAGCGAGACCATGAAAAAATGGCGAATATCGAGGTAGCCGATGTTGCCCGGCAAGATCTCGACTTTTTGAAGACCAAAGTTGCTCAGGCTGCCCTTGAGCCGCATGGACTCGTACCATTCGTCAGCGCCCCAGTTCATCTCCACCACAGGCCGTGGCGCGTCGCTGTAAAACACGCGCAGATGCTTGTCGTGGCTGATAGCCTGCATCTGCTCGGTCAGCGCGGGGCACAGCTCACCCAGCGATAGGCTGTCGTACTCGCCTCGATCACGCCGCGAGCGGATGTCGGCCTCGACCTCGGCGGCAACCTCGGGAAAAACATACAGATCGCGCAGCTTGTCCAGAATGCTATCGATCAGAGCGGTGTGCGTAGTGGAATCCGGCTGAGATACGGTCGTCACCTGATGTTTCTCCTTGGCTGTTATTGAATCCGATCCAGCTCACGCTGCGCCTCGGCGTGCCACTGGTTGGAGGGGGTGGCCTCGTTGAGGATCGATTGGTACTCGTCCCTGGCCTCGGGCGCTCGACCTAGCTCGTCGAGCGTGCGGCCAAGAAAATAACGCGCCTCGAAATAGTCGGGCTGGCGCTGGATCGCGCCGCGAAACTGCTGCTCGGCGTCCTCGAACTGGCCTGCGGCGCGGTAGGCGCGGCCCAGCCAGTAGTAGCCCTGAGCGAAGTCGGGATTCAGCTCGACCGTAGCCTCAAGATCCTCGATCGCGGCCTCGTTACGCTCCAGCTTCAGGAGCAGCGTTCCCCGGCGGAAGCGTGGCTCGTACCAGTCGTCGCGGACGCTGGCGGCTGTGGTGTAGGCGTCGATCGCGGCGTCGGGCTGGTTCAGACTGTTATAGATCTCGCCCAGCAACATCTGGGTCTCGGCATCATTAGGGTTGAGCAGGACGGCCTCGTTGAGCGCGGCCAGCGCCTCGTTGGGTTTGTTTTCTTTCCAAAGAATGGTGCCGAGGCCCACTGATGCCGCCGCGTTGCCCGGGTCGATCTGTTTGACCTGTGTGTAGGTGTCACGGGCTCCGGCAATATCGCCCTGCTGAAGCAGCGCCTCGCCCTTGCCCAGCAGCAGCTGCATGTTCTTGGGCGCGTACTCCAGCCCGCTCTCGAAGTAGGTCAGCGCCAGCTCCGGGTGGCCCTGCGCGAGCATGGTTCGGCCCAGGCCCAGGTACGCCCCCACGAGCTGCGGATCTTTTTCGAGCGCCTCGTTATACTTCGTCGTCGCGTCCTCGAAGCGTCGCTGCTCCCGATCGATGTCGGCCAGACCAACCAGCGCCAGCGTGTAGTTGTTGTTGGCCAGCTCCAGCGCGCGCTGCTCGGCACGCTCGGCGGCCGGGTACTGCTTCTGGGCCAGATACGCCGTCGCCAGGCCGTGCTGGGCCTCGTGCGAGTTGGGAGCGATCTGTAGCGCTTTCTTGAAGCTTGCCTCGGCCGCCTCGGCGTTGCCGGCCTCCAGCAGCGCCTCGCCCAGCTGGCGATACACCAGCGGATCATCGCTTTCGATCTCGACGGCGGCGCGGAACTGCTCGACGGCGGCGGCGGGCTGTCCCAGCTGATGGGCATAGAGTCGGCCCAGCGCAATATGCGTGCTGCTGCGCTGCGGATCGAACGTTAGCGCCGTACGCAGCTCATTCTCGGCGACGCGAAAATCGTTGCGGGCCAGCGCCAGCGCCGCCAGCTCCTCGTGCACCGCAGCCGAGGCCGGATCGGCGTCGCGCGCCTTGAGCAGCACGGCCTGCGCCTCGTCGAGCTTGCCCGCCTGGCGGTACAAAGCGGCCAGCGCCACCAGCGCACCGACGTTGCCCTTGTTCGCCAGCGGCAGCAATACGGCCTCGGCGTCGGCGTTTTTATCTTGCTGCCGCAGTACTTCGACAAACCGCAGCGTCTGCTCGCCGTCCCAGGGGCGCTGCTCCACCAGCCAGCGGTAGTGCGTCTCGGCGTCGGCCCAGCGCTGATCGCGCTCGTCCAGCTGTGCGAGCAGCTCATGCGCCGGGAAAAACTGCGGCTCGATCGTCAGCGCGGTGTTCAGCTCGGCGCGCGCCTCCTCGGGCTTGGACTCGGCCAGCAGCAATTGAGCCAGCCCGTAGTGCGCCTCGGGCCGATTCTTGAGGATCGTATTTTCCTCGGCCTGCGCCAGCTTAATCGTTTCTTCCCACTGTGTGCGCGCCAGGCGGCTGTTATTGCTGAGGTACGCCGCGCGGCCCTGCTGGTAGTGGTAGTCGTACTGGAGGCTGACGCTGGGCTCCTGCCGCAGCGCCGCCGTCGAGGTCGCGATCGCCTGCTGGAGCGGCGTGCGTTTGCGCTGGATCGTGTCCATGGCCCGGCGCAAAAAGCTGCGCGGCTGCTCCGCCAGCACCTGGCCCTGCTCGATCTCGATCAGCATCAGCTGGTAGCGCCGGTTCAGCAGCTCCTGCTCTAGCCGTGCCGCCTGCGTTTCCGAAAGCCGCTGCATCATGCGCCGCCCATCGACGCCGTAAGCGTTGGCCTGGCGCAAATACTTGTTGCGCAGCTGCTCGATCTCGCCGATGCCGATCTCGGCCTGGCTACGCAGCTCGGCCAGCCGAGTCGCGGAGAGCGTCGGCTCGCCTTCCAGCTCCCATTCGAGGCGGCCAGTCGCCGTGAGCGCAGGCGTGAGCGCCAGCATACTCTGCTCGGTCATCGCGGGACCATTCAGCGGCTCGCGCTGGAGCACTGCGGCGAAGATCTGCCGACTGGCGGCAAGCTGTCCACTGCGCCGGTAGGCCTCGCCCAGCGTGGCGGCAATCGCGTTGGAGGCGGGTAGATCCTGGGCCGCGCTGCGCAGATCCGGCAGCGCCTCGGCCGGCTTGCCCTCGTCGAGCAGCAGCCGCCCAAAGTTGGCATGTGCCTGCGCGAGATTCGCATTGGCAGCCAGTGCCTCCGTCAGCGCCTGGCGCGCCGGATCGAGCTGCTGCTGATCCAGCCGGAGCGCGCCCAGGTTATTCCAGTGCTCGGGCCGACTCGCCGCGTCCAGCGCGGCCTGAGCTTCCTGCTCGGCGGCTGGCAGCATGCCCTGCGCCCAAAACGTGATCGCGCGGACCATCGACGGCAGCTCGGGTCGCAGCACATCGCTGTACTCGGCGCGCAGATCCTCGAAGGTATCGGCGGCTTTGTCGGCGTCGCCGCGACCGAAGTAGTTCAATCCGTCCAGCAGCCGGGGCAGGATCGCCGCGCCGTTCAGATCGCGCAGCGCCAGATCGTACTCGGCCGGCAGCACAAAATGCCCCTCAAAGCCCTGCCAGGTTTCGGGAACGAACGGCTCGCTCGGCATCCAGAAGAGCCGTGGCCGCAGGATCGGCTGAGTCGCAGTGCCGCCCTCGGCCGCCTCGCCCCAGATGATCGCGTCTACGCCGTTGGCCTCCGCGATCTGCCGGGCCTGCTCGGCGCTGGTGATCGGCTGGCTGAGCAGCCCGACGTTCATCGGCGTGGTAATGCCGGTTTTCAGCGCTTCAAGCAGCTGCTCGGCCACGATCGTGCCCTGGCGCTGGTCCTCGCCGGTGGCGCTAAACGGCGCGATCCGCACCACGAACTCGCCCGGCGGCAGCGGCGGGCTGGTGGTGAGCAGTCCAAGCTCGGACATCAGCAGCGCCACAGCGATCAGGCCCAGCACCGCCATGATCGTGGCGCCACGCCGGCCACGCAGCGTAGCCGGCACCCGGCGCTGTGGAGGATTGGGATTGAGATCCTGGACGCGAGGTGCGTTTCCGGCGCGACGGTTCATATGGACCAGCCGATCACTCTTGGGATGATGTTAGCACGAACGACCAGCGGCGTCATGCGCGTCAAGCTGGCGAGTTGCCGTCAAGTGGTGGAATACGCTCGTTGAGCCGCAGCAGCTGCGCGACACAGGCGCGATAATACTCGGGCGGAAACGGATCGGCGATAAACGCGTACGCGCCGCAGTGCCAGGCGCGCGGCTCGTCCTCCGGGTGCGGCGAGACAATGATCAGCGGCAGCGCGGGCTTGGTCTCGCGCAGCGCAACCGCCAGCGACCAGCAGCGCGGCTCGGCGACATTCAGCGTGACCAGATCCGGCAGATAATCAAGAATTTCGTTCTGCGTCGGGATCTCGCTGAACGAGATCGAGCGGCAGCGGCCGTCTTCGAGCATCGGCTGGAGCGCGTCATTCAGCAGCGGATCGGGGCTGATCACCACGATCGAGAGCGGATGACCGCGCCGCTCCTCGCTGGGCGGCACCGGCACATCATGAAAGCGCTCGTTGATCGCAAAGGCGCTGCCGGTCAATTTCTTGGCAAAGCTCTTCATCTCGGTCGCGACCGACGACACCTCGTCGAAGCTGCCGAACGTGCGCGACTCGGTTGTCACCACGCCGATCGAGACGCTGACGATCGGAAAGCGGCGCGGCATGCCGAAGCGATCGACGCCGCGCAGGTAGCCGCGCTGCACATCGGCGGGATCGTAGAAGGCGCGCACATCATGGTCGAAGCGGGCGATCAGCTCCTTGCAAGCCTGCTCGACCAGCTCGATCGTCGTGATCGCGATAAAATCGTCGCCGCCGATATGCCCGATAAACATCTGGTCGGCGGTATACTGGGCCTGAAGATCGCGCAGAATGTCGGCCAGCAGCTTGATCACGCGATCGCCGCGCGCAAAGCCATAGGCATCGTTGAGCGCCTTGAAGTTATCGAAGTCGATATACATCAGCCCGAACAGCTCGTGCGCCTTGATCCGCCGCTCGACCTCGTCGGCGATCGCCTGGTTACCGGGCAGCGCCGTGAGCGGATTGAGCAGCGGAATGCGGGCCTGTCGCCGCAGATTGGCTTTGATGCGGGCCACCAGCGCATCGGGATCGAACGGCTTGGGAATATGATCATCCGCGCCGCTCTCGAAGCCGATTACCACATCGTTGGAGCTGGTGCGCGCGGTGAGCAGCAGCATCGGCAGATGGCTGGTTCGCGTGTCGTTGCGCAGCTGCCGGACCGCCTCCAGGCCATCCATGACCGGCATCATCACATCGATCAACAGCAGATCGGGCTGCTGCGACGTAGCAGCGCGCACCAGGGCTTCGCCGCTGGGCACTGCGATAACATCGAAATCATGCTCTTCAAGAATTGCTTCCAGAAGTTGCCGTAAGCTCGGATCGTCGTCGGCAATCAGGATGCGTTCAGCCATAAAGGTAGGCGGCTCCACAAACTATGCACACGCGCGCCGCTCAAACATATCGATCAAGTGTCCAACTTCGTCGGCGGGATCGAGGCCGTCATTTTCGAGCACGTAGGCATCTTCCGGCAGCAGCGTGTTTTGCTGGTCGAGCGCATCACGTCGCTGCAAGTCTTGGAGAACGGTATCTAGATCGACGTTGTGGCCTTTGCGCTGAAGCTCCTCGCAGCGTCTGCGCGCGCGCTCCTCAGCCGATGCACGTAGAAAGATCTTGAAGTCGGCATCGGGCATGACCACACTGCCAATATCGCGGCCGACCATCACGACGCGGCCCTGTCGCCCGATCGCGCGCTGCTGTTCGCGCAGCGCAGCCCGCACGCCGGGATAAGTCGAGACCGTCGACACATGACGCTCGACGGCTTGGTCGCGCAGCTGCCAGGTGATGTCGTCGCCGTCGGCCAGCACCGTGTATTGTCGTCCATCGTCAACCGTGGGCGGCTCGACTGAGAGCACAATCTGTTGGGCTAGCTCTACCAGCGAAGCCTCGGAGTCGAGCGCCGTACCACGCTGAAGCGCGATATACGTCAGCGCCCGGTAAAGCACGCCGGTATCGAAGTAGGTGTAGCCAAGCTGCCGTGCAAGAAGTTCTCCGAGAGTACTTTTGCCTGAAGCAGCCGGACCATCGATCGTGATTACGGATGGTATGGGCATGGTTTGCCAACTCAAGGCAGGTCCTCTTTTGACCAGCTATTGTAGCATGGCGCTTAATCCTAAGGCAAGCGCACAAGGGCTGGGTTTCTAATGTGGCTATCTGTAAGCCACGCGCAATATCACCTGCTTTACATAGCAAACTGTGTGCCGCTTCTCGTCGCACCGCATATGACCGGAGTCCTACGCCGCTACGGGCAAAGATCTGGAAGCTGTTCATGCAACCAGCCTTTGGATCGCCGCGTCATAGTGCGAGGTGCGGAGTACAATAGTAGACATCTGTGCTTAAGCGATCGTCTGTGAAGCGCGTCATGAGTAATCGGCTCAAGCAATCGCCAGCCAAAAGTGCTTATGATCGCCTGGGGTAACAGACGGTAACACTTTTTTCGATCTTAACGACGCTGTTTTGGCTGAAACTATACAAGAGCGCGGTCACGCGGCCGATCAGGTCCTGCGGTTTGCAGAGCGCTCAAGACCAGGCCAGATCGCTCTGGCGATGGGAAAGACATCACAGCGCGGGCGGCAACCTCCGCTGCTCGCCGCGCGTATCTTTTGCAAGCAATATCGGGAGTCGAAAAGCGTATGAAACATGTACAACGTCTCGCTACGCTATTAATGGTGGCGCTAGTGCTGAGCGCGTGCGCGGCTGCCGCACCGCCGAACGGCGCGGCCTCTGAAACTACAACCGTTAAGCGCGACACGCTACGAGTGACCGTCAGCAGCAGCGGCACCGTCCAGCCGGTGCAGTCCGCCGATCTCACTTTTGGCGCGACCGGCACGATCGAAAAGGTGCTGGTCACCGAGGGGCAGGTCGTCAAGCGCGGGCAGGAGCTGGCGGCGCTCGATCCACGCGATCTTGATCAGCAGGTGGTGCAGTCGGAGGCGAATCTGCAAACTGCCGAGGCGCGGCTGGAGCAGGCCCGCAGCGGCAATGCCACCGAGCAGGATCTCGCGGCGCAGCAGGCGGCGCTCAAGTCGGCGCAGGCGCAGCTCGATAAAGCCCGGACCGGCAACGCAACTCCGGCCGACATCGCCAGCGCCGAGGCGGGAGTGCGCAACGCCCAGGCTGGATTGACGCGCGCCCGAACCGGCAACGTGACGGCGGCGGATATTGCCAACGCCGAGGCAGCCGTTCGCGCCGCCGAGGCTTCGCTGCAACGAGCCAAAACCGGCAACGTGACGGCGGCGGACATCGCCAACGCCGAGGCAGCCGTTCGCGCCGCCGAAGCACAGCTCGCGGCAGCCCAGCGCGGCCCGACGCCGGATCAGGTGAGCGCGGCCCAGACACGGCTGACTCAGGCCCAGCAAACCTATCAGAAGACGGCGGCGGCTGCCTCGGCCAACAAAACCTCGGCGCAGCAGAGCATGGAGCAATCGGCGGACAGCGTGCGGCTGGCTCAGGAAGCCTACAGCAGCGCCTTCTGGGATAATCAGCAGGCGCAGAGCGGCGTCGATCCACGCACCGGCGATCGCTTTGTGACCGAAAGCTCGGAAGATGTCGCCAAGCAGCAGTACGCCGAGGCGCTGCGACAGGCCGAGATCCAGCTGCGGCAGGCCGAGTCGCGGCTGGAGCAGGCGAAAGTTACCTATGAGAACGCCAAGCAGCAGGAGATCAACGACGTCGCAACCGCGCAGGCGCAGGTCGAAGATGCGCAGACGCAGCTCGACGAGCTGCTAAAAGGCCCGAAAGATACCTCGGTCGCGCAGGCGCAGGCGCAGGTGGATCAGGCGCGAGCGCAGCTCCAGAAGCTGCGTCAGGGCGGCACCGCAGCCGATATAGCGGCGGCGCGAGCGCAAGTCGATCAGGCGGCGGCCCAGCTTCAGAAGCTGCGCCAGGGCGGCAGCGCGTCGGATATTGCAGCCGCGCAGGCGCAGGTAGATCAGGCTCAGGCGCAGTTCGAGAAGCTTTCGGCGGGCAGCTCCGAGTCGGACATCAGCATCGCCGAGGCGGGCGTGAGCCAGGCGCGCGCCCAGCTTCAGTCGGCCAAACTCAGCCGCGACAAAGCCGTGCTCAAAGCGCCCTTTGACGGCGTCGTAACCGGCGTGAACGTCGATGTGGGCGATAGCGCCACGTCGTCGGCAGCGTCGGGAGCGCCGATCACCATCGTCGACGACAGCAAGCTGCATCTGGACGTCAACGTCAGCGAGCGCGATGTCGCTCAGCTGCGCAAAGGCCAGTCGGCGCAGGTCGTGATCGACGCGCTGGGCACGGATGTGATCACCGGTACGCTAAGCTATGTCGCGCCGGCGGCAACGGTGGTCCAGAATGTGACGACGTATCTGGTGCGGATCGATCTGCCCAAGCAAAACGAGGCAATTCGCGTCGGGATGAACGCGTCGGTCGAGATCGCGACGCTGGAAAAAGAGGATGCGCTGATTATTCCGGCGAGCGCGGTTCGCAGCGAGGGCAGCAAGCGCTTTGTGCGCATCAAACAGGGCGATACGTTTGTCGATCGCGAGATTCGCATCGGCCTGGGCAATGACATCGAAGTGGAAGTGGTCAGCGGCTTGAACGAAGGCGATCAAATTGCTGTGCTGGGCTCGGCTTCGACTGTTCAATAAGCTGGGCTTTAGCAAAGCGAGCGAAGTATGGCACGAACTGAACAGCTCCGGCCCGTTCCACGGGCGGCAAGAATTAATCTCTCGATGGGCGTCTGGGAGAGCGTGCGTATCGCGCTGGAAAGCCTGCGCTCGAACAAGCTGCGCACCTTTCTGACCATGCTCGGCATTATCATCGGCGTGTGGTCGGTGGTCTCGCTGATCTCGATCGGCAACGGCGCGCAGCGGGCAATCACCGATCAGGTCGAGGGCATCGGCACGAATCTGCTCTCGGTGGTTCCCGGCTCGCAGCGGCGCGGTCCCGGCTCGCAGGCGGGCAATACTGAGCTGACGCTTGACGATGTCGAGGCGATCCGCCGCAGCGTGCCGGAGCTTGACTATGTCACGCCGATGTTTCAGGGCTCGGCCAAGATCGACGGCGGCGACATCAGCCAGGATGTTCAGGTCACTGGCGCCGAGGCGGACTACGCGATCGTGCGCAATCTGAAGGTCGCGCGCGGCCAGTTTGTGACCGAGGACATGGACGCCAGTGCGCGCAACGTGGTTGTGCTCGGCGGCGGCATCAGCGAGGATATTTTCGGCAGCTCCGATCCGATCGGGCAGAGCGTGCGGCTCAAAGGCCAGTCGATGAAAGTTGTCGGCGTGCTCGAAAAAACCGGCGGTCTTGGCAACGAAGATTCGGCGGTGTATGTGCCGCTCAACACCGGCTATAAATTCCTCTTCGGCGGCCGCGCGACAACCGCAGCCAGCTACCAGGTGTCGGCGATCATGCTCCAGGCGCGCACCGCCGACGAGATCGATCTGGCGCAGCGCAAGACCGAGCAGCTGATGCGCCGCCGTCACGCGCTGGACGACAGCGGCAAAGACGACGATTTTACGGTCTTCAGCCAGGCGTCGCTGCTTTCGACGTTCAACACCGTGACCACGACGCTGACGGTGTTTCTCGGCGCGATCGCCGGAATCTCGCTGTTTGTCGGCGGCATCGGCGTCATGAACATCATGTTGGTGTCGGTCACGGAGCGTACCAAAGAGATCGGATTGCGCAAAGCGGTTGGGGCTAAACGCCGCGATATTCTGCGCCAGTTCCTGATCGAGGCGCTGGTGATGAGCATCCTGGGCGGTCTGATCGGGCTGCTGCTCGGCTACGGCACGGCCAGCCTGATCGGCTATCTGTTCGCCGAGTACATCACGCCGGTCGTAACGCTGGGCGCGGTCATGCTGGCGGTGGGCTTCTCGGCGGCAGTAGGTCTCTTCTTCGGCATCTACCCGGCGGTGCGTGCGGCGCGGTTGAATCCGATCCAGGCGCTGAGGTACGAGTAAGCGAAAGAACAAAAGAACCAAGGAACAAGGGAACAAAGAAGAGAACTAAGAAACGAACGAACAATAGAACCGAAGACCAAGCTAAGAAAACCAAGCCTCGTCGTTTGTTCTTTTGTTTCCTTGTTCCCTTGTTTGCCCGCAGGCCACAAGTGAGGGCCTGAGACTATGGCGCTGATAGAACTGCACGATCTCACGAAAACCTACAAAATGGGCGATGTCGAGGTCCACGCGCTGCAAGGCGTCTCGCTGACGATCAACGAAGGCGAGCTGGTGGCGATCATGGGACCGTCCGGCTCCGGCAAGTCCACGCTGATGAACATCATCGGCTGCCTGGACCAGCCGACGGGCGGCACCTATTTGCTGGACGGCGTGGACGTCGGCAAGCTCAACGACAACCAGCTGGCCGAGATCCGTAACCAGAAGCTGGGCTTTGTTTTCCAGCAGTACATGCTCTTGCAGCGGCGCTCGGCGCTGCGCAACGTCGAGCTGCCCACGCTCTACGGCGATGGTCGCAACCGTCGCGAGCGGGCCGAGGCCGCGCTGCGCATGGTCGGCATGGGCGATCGTATGCATCACAAGCCCAATGAGCTATCCGGTGGTCAGCAGCAGCGCGTGGCGATCGCGCGGGCGCTGGTGAGCAATCCCCGCATTGTGCTGGCCGACGAGCCGACCGGCGCGCTGGATACCAGGACCGGCGAGGAGATCATGGGCATCTTCACACGGCTCAATGCCGAGCAAGGCATTACGGTGATTCTGGTCACGCACGAGCCCGACATCGCGGCCTATGCGCGCCGGATTATTCACGTTCGCGACGGCCTGATCGGTCTTGACGAGCGCAATACCAGCACGACGCGTCCCGGTCATGCTCAGGAAGCGATCGGCGCGAGCTAAATCGAATAGCATTCTAACAGGCCGCCGGTTCTACAAGGGTAGGATCGGCGGCTTTGTGCTGGTATGTAGCTTGCTCACAGCGCCAGAAATGAAAGGCTTTACGAGATCGGGAGGATGTCATGCAGCTGAAGGATAAAGTGGCGTTGATCACCGGCGCAGGCTCCGGCATCGGCAAGGCGGCGGCCATACTGCTGGCACAGGAGGGCGCGAAGATCGCCGCGCTGGGCCATACCGAGGACGAGCTTAAGAAAACCGTCGAGCAGATTCAGCAGCGCGACGGCGAGGCGATCGTCGTTGTCGCCGACATCTCGCAGCCGGATCAGATGCAGCAGGCGGTCGCCCAGACGATCGAGCGCTGGGGCCGGCTCGACATAGTGTTTGCCAACGCCGGCATCAACGGCGTGTGGGCGCCGCTGGAAGAGCTAGAGCCCGACGAGTGGGACAAAACGATCGACATCAATCTCAAAGGTACGTTTCTGACGGTCAAATACGCCGTGCCGCATCTCAAGAGGCAGGGCGGCTCCGTGATCGTCACGTCGTCGGTGAACGGCACGCGCATCTTCAGCAACACCGGCGCGACGGCCTACTCCTGCACCAAGGCGGCGCAGGTCGCGTTTACGAAAATGGTCGCGCTGGAGTTAGCGCCGCACAAGATCCGCGTCAACGTGATCTGCCCCGGCGCGATCGAGACCAATATCGACGAGAACACCGAGCAGCGTAATCTTGACAAGGTGCGCTTTGAGACCGAGTACGAGGATGAGGGTATGCCGCTGACCGGCGGCGAGCCCGGCACCTCCGAGGAAGTCGCGCAGCTGGTGCTGTTCCTGGCCTCGGACGCCTCGCGGCACATCACCGGCACCGAGATGTGGATCGACGGCGGCGAGTCGCTGCTACGCGGCTAGCTCGACGGATCGGCCAGGATGCGCTGCGGGCGTGTCCTGGCTTTTTTGCGCTGGCTGGGCCTCGATTTGCACCAGCAAGCCGCCGAAGCTCGCGCGCACGGCCATAATCCGCAGTCCGGCGATCGCCGCGTTGGCAGCTGTGTCACGATTGAGATTGCAGCCGATGCTGGCGACGGTGTAGGGCGTCAGCCAGTCGAGGATGCGCCCAAAGAGCGCGCTGTTGCCGCGCACATGTTCAAGCAGCAGCACGCGGCCGTCCTCACGACAGACACGGCCCATCTCGCGCAGCGCCGCGATCGGATCGGGGAAGGTGCAGGCTGCCAGCGTGGTGACAACCGTATCGAAACTGCCGTTGGGATACGGAAGTTGGGCGACATCGGCGATAACCTGGCACAGCGGAAGCTTGAGCGTTCGGGCGCGAGCCGCAGCCAGCGCCAGCATCTCCGGCACAAGGTCCAGACCTGTGATGCGGCAGCCGGTTGGGTAGTAAGGCAGATCGATGCCGGTGCCGATCGCAACCTCAAGCACATCGCCGCGCGCTTTTTGCAGCAGCTCACGACGACATCGATCGAGCAGCAGACGCTCGGATAGCCGCATTGAGTCGTCGTAGCCCGGCGCGTAGTCGCGGTAGATCCGGCGAAGGTGATCCAGTTCCATGAATCCCTCCTTTACGACCAAATGATTTCAGCTGTGCCTGGGTTAGGTAGGCTGTTAGCGAGTGAAGTGTTGAGGTGGACAGTATCAGCCTTGAAAAAGTTCGCTATCTGACGGCTTCACAAAAATACTGATGAAATGGTAGCCGTCTTTAGTATGGGGAATTTTCTCTGAAACATCGTGAATTTTATGTACTACCCGAACGACTTCATAATGCTTTACCGGAGGATAATTTGCTGCTTGATCTATGAATGACTGCAGGTCAATCAAGTCACCAACATTTGGGATAGAATGAAGCTTACCGGGGTAGTACCCACCATCGATTTCGCATATGTTTGCTTGGATTGTTGGTTTGCTCATGATAAATATCCTTTCAACCTCTGCTTAATATGCCAATAATGCCGGTGCCGAATTATAAGGCTAAGGCTATTTAAACAGAAATATCTTGGAGCAGATTATTCTCGACTTGCGAATTGCACGATTATGCAGCCAGATTAAGCGCTATACGGATGGGTCGAGGTAAGTCAATCGGCAAAAAGTATGCTTCAGGATACAAATAATCTTCGCCGGACTCATCGATGACACGAATCATATGATGAGCGGTTGCCATTGTATCAGGTAGAGTTTGGTATACCTTCCGCACTTCGAGTGAGGCTGGATATTCATCGTTTCGAATACAGATAACAAGTTGAATGGCGGCTGTTGGCTGTTGGCTCATAGTACTTCAATCCACAAGATACTTGATCTTAATTTCTTGACGGCCGATGCCTGTTGCTTCGTATCAGTGGACCTCGGCTCGATGGATCGTTCCATCGGCTAATCGAACTGTCGCGATACCTTTGCGTTTTCGCCATCGTCCACGTCCATAAGTTCGCTGCAAGCGCTCGATTTCTCGAATAGCGTTGCCAACGGCGAAGGTTTCAATACTGGTAATATCGCCGATGATTTCGAACTGCATATGTTTTGTATAACAGACGTGCCTGGTTGAGTCAAGTGACTATGGTTTTTGTTGCGCTTCAGGCTCAGAACAGATCGCCGCGAAAATGCTGGCGCTCCAGCTGATCGGCGAACTGCGCAACCTCACGCAAGATCAGCAGCACTTCCTCGGGCTGAGCCGTGTTGAGCAGCTGTGAGGCGATCACAGCGATCATACTGCCCAGCAGCGCCACGCGGCTGTAGATCGGCGAGCCATTGGCGCGGAGCAGATTCCACGGCTCGATCCCGCGCCGTGCCTCGCCAACCGTGGAAACAAACGCAATAATCGGGCGTCCGTCGTCGTCGTCGCGGATCGAGGCGCTGACTTCCTGCTGGCGTCCCATGGGCAGCGGCACGATCAGCCGGTAGATCCCACGGTCAAAGGCCAGCGGTGTGCCGAGATAGGACGCAAGCTCGCGCATCAGGCGATCAAAAGGTAGCTGTGACATAGTAGAACCTGGAACTAAGAACCAAGGAAGAACCTAGAACCCAGAACCTAGAACCTAACGAACAAGGGAACAAACGAACAAAAGAACAAAGAAGAACCGAGAACTAAAAGAAAGAACAAAAGAACCAAGAATCGAGAACTAAAAGAAAGAACAAAAGAACCGAGAACCGAGAACTAAAAGAAAGAACAAAAGAACCGAGAACCGAGAACAAGGAAACAACAACAAGACCGGCTATTTGTTCCCTTGTTTCCTTGTTCCTTTGTTTGCCCGCAGGGCCGGGGTGAGGGCCTGCTCTTCCCCAAAGCCCACCATAGAACAAGAACCAAGAACCGGATAGCTCCATAGGTTCTTGGTTCTAGGTTCTAGGTTCTCCGTCTTTACAGCCCCGCCGCCTTGCGTAGCGCATCGGCCTTGTCGGTCTTCTCCCAGGGCGCGTCGATGTCGTCGCGGCCAAAGTGACCGTAGGCGGCCGTCTTGCGGTAGATCGGGCGGCGCAGATTCAGGTCGCGGATGATCGCGCCCGGCCGCAGATCGAAGTGCTGATCGATCAGCCGCAGCAGATCCTCGTCGGCAATTTTGCCGGTGCCGAAGGTCTCGACGCTGACCGAGAGCGGCTTGGCCACGCCGATTGCGTACGAGAGCTGGACCTCGAAGCGATCCGCCAGGCCCGCCGCGACCACGTTCTTGGCCACATAGCGCGCCGCGTAGGCCGCCGAGCGATCGACCTTCGTCGGATCTTTGCCCGAGAAAGCGCCGCCGCCATGCCGGGCGATGCCGCCGTAGCTATCGACGATGATCTTGCGCCCGGTCAGACCTGCATCGCCCATCGGCCCGCCGACCACGAAGCGGCCGGTTGGGTTGACGAAATACTTGGTCTTGTCGTCGAGCAGCTCGCTGGGAATGACGGCCTTGATCACCTGCTCGATCACATCCTTGCGGATCTGCTCCTGGGAAATGCCGGCGTCATGCTGTGTGGAGACCAGCACCGTATCGACGCGCTTCGGCACGCCGTGGGCGTACTCGATCGTCACCTGAGCCTTGCCGTCCGGCCGCAGATAGGAGAGCTGCCCCGACTTGCGAATCTCGCTCAGGCGACGCGTCAGACGATGCGACAGCGCGATCGTCAGCGGCATCAGCTCCGGCGACTCGTCGCAGGCAAAGCCAAACATCATGCCCTGATCGCCGGCGCCGACCGCCTCGACCTCGGCCTCGGTCATCTCGCCCTCTTTGGCCTCAAGCGCCTTGTCGACGCCCAGCGCAATATCGGCGGACTGACCGTGCAGCGCGACCATCACGCCGCAGGTGCTGGCGTCAAAGCCGTAATCGCTGTGGGTATAGCCGATCTCGGTGATGACGCGGCGCACAATATCCTGCACCTCGACATAGCCGTTGGTCGTCACCTCGCCCAGCACCACAACCAGGCCGGTCGTGGTTGCCGTCTCGCAGGCCACACGTGAGCGCGGGTCCTGCTCCAGCAGCGCGTCCAGAATCGCGTCTGAGATCTGGTCGCAGATTTTATCGGGATGTCCCTCAGTCACCGACTCGGAGGTCAGGAAGAGCTGAGGAGCATCGGTAAATGTTGTGCCCATCTCTACTATTTCCTTCGAAGCTTCTAAAAGTCCTGGTTTGCTTCCTGAATGGCAGCCATGATAACTGCACCATAGAACACGGCGATCGCGATGAAAATCAGCAGGATCACGCCGCCGGTAGCGATCGCGATCCAGGAGTAGGTGCGTGTGCGGCTCGGATCGACCGCCTGATCAGCGCCGCGCAGGCCCATGATACCGCCAACCAGCGCAAAGATCGGCAGCAGGCAGCTCGCGCCCGGTATGCAGCTCGACACCAGCAGCCCCGCTCCGGCGACCATTGCCAGAAAGGCGAGCATGTCTTTTTGATTGCCGACATAGGGCGCGGGACGGTTCACGGACGGCGGCGATGGGACGGTGTAGGATGGCTGATCTTCGTATTGCTGGTTATATGGCTGCATATGCTTCACCAATGATCAATGGCCAGGAAGACCAGTGATCAATGACCGGAGACCGACGACGCCGCGATTGGGTGTCATCGGTCTCCGGCGAATTATTAAGTGCCTTCTTCCCAGGAGTTCAGGTAGTGCTCCTGCTCCGAGGTCAGCGTGTCGATGTTGATGCCCATCGCCGCGAGCTTGAGCGCCGCGATCTCACGATCGACCTCTTCGGGCAGCGCGTAGACCTTGGGCTCAAGCTTGCCCTTGTTGCGCAGCAGGAACTCCGAGGCCAGCGCCTGGTTGGCGAAGCTCATATCCATCACCGCCGACGGGTGGCCCTCGGCCGAGGCCAGGTTGATCAGGCGGCCCTCGCCGAGCAGGTTCAGGCGGCGGCCATCGCCCATCACATACTGGTCGATGAAGGCGCGCGGCTGGCGCTTATCGACGGCGGCCTTCTCCAGATCGGGAATGTTGATCTCGACGTTGAAGTGGCCCGAGTTGGCGATGATCGCGCCGTCCTTCATCACGGCGAAGTCCTCGCCGTCGAGCACGTGGATGTCGCCGGTCGCGGTGATGAAAATATCGCCCACGCGCGCGGCCTCGACCATCGGCATCACGCGGTAGCCGTCCATGGCGGCCTCCAGCGCCTTGACCGGATCGATCTCGGTGACGACCACATCGGCGCCCAGGCCCTTGGCGCGCATGGCGATGCCCTTGGAGCACCAGCCGTAGCCGCCCACGACAACGGTCTTGCCCGCGATCAGGACGTTGGTGGCGCGGATCACGCCGTCGAGCGTGCTCTGGCCGGTGCCGTAGCGATTATCGAAAAGATGCTTGGTCAGCGAGTCGTTCACGGCGACGACCGGGAAGCTCAGCACGCCGTCTTTGGCCATCGCCTTGAGCCGGATCACGCCGGTGGTGGTCTCTTCGGTCGAGCCGACCAGGTTGCTCAGCAGGTCGCGGCGCTCCTTGAGCATGCCCGTCACCAGGTCCGCGCCGTCGTCCATGGTGATCTGCGGGTTGTGATCCAGCGCGGCTTTGAGATGCTTGTAGTAGGTCTCGTTGTCCTCGCCCTTGATCGCGTAGACCGGAATCTCGTCGTAGCTGACGAGCGCCGCCGCGACGTCGTCCTGCGTCGACAGCGGGTTCGAGGCGACCAGCACCGTGTCGGCGCCGCCGGCGGCCAGCGTGCGGACCAGGTTGGCGGTCTCCGAGGTGACGTGCAGACACGCCGATATTTTCAGCCCTTCCAGAGGGCGCTCTTTCTCAAACCGCTCGCGGATCAGCTTCAGCACCGGCATCTCCTGCGCGGCCCACTCGATCCGTTGTCGTCCGATCTCAGCCAGACCAAGATCTTTTACGTCATAATTCGCCATGTTAGGTAAGCTCTCCTTATGATATAACCAGTTCAGTTTTCAGAATGGGGTCTTCTGAACGGTGAACTTAAGCCGTAACCGATGTTTCGTCGAGCAGCGACTCGACTTCTTCCGAGGCGCCAAAGTTTTCACGGTAGCGCTCGACAAACTCCGCCATGGTGTAGCGGTGCTGCTGTGGGCCGGCGTGCTCGATCGCATAGACCGCGCTGACCGCCGCCATCCGCCCGACGACCGGCCATGAGAAGCCGCGCGCCAGACCTTTGACAAAGCCCGCGCGGAAGGCATCGCCCGCGCCGGTGGGATCGACGACCTCACGCGGCGTAGCGATCGGAATCTCGAACTCCTCGCCCTCGACGGTGATCAGCGCGCCGGCCTCGCCTCGGGTCATCACGGTGATCGGCACGCGGCGGCGCAGCTCGGCCTCGGTGATGCCCAGCTTCTCGGCCATCATGCCGAACTCGTAGTCGTTGCCGGTGAGGATGCGCGCGCCCTTGAAGCCGGCCTCCAGATCCTCGGCGCTCATGCGCGGGGCCTGCATCGACGGATCGTAGAGATACGGGATGCCAAGCTCGGTGCATTCGGCGGCGTACTGTGCCATCGCCTCGGGATTGTTGGGCGCGATCACAACCAGATCGGCGTTGCGGATGCCTTCCTCGTGCATCGAGATCGACGTGGCATGCGCCATCGCGCCGGCATAGAACGCGGTGATCTGGTTGTCCTTGAGGTCGGTGTTGATAAAGCAGGACGACGTGAAGTCGCCGGCGATCTCTTTAATGCCGCTGGTATCGACGCCCTGCGCGTCAAGCCAGGCCCGGTACTCGGCGAAATCCTCGCCCACGGTGCCGGCGATCGTCGGTCGCTCGCCGAGCAGCGCCAGATTGTAGGAGATATTGGGCGCGGTGCCGCCGCGCAGCCGCTTGAGCGAGTCGACCAGGAACGAGACGCTCAGGATATGCATTTTGTCGGGCAGGATATGATCTTTGAAGTGGCCCGGAAAAACCATGATATAGTCGTAGGCGATCGATCCAGTGACGATAATCCGCACAGTTGCTTCCTTTTTTAGGCGCCAAGCCTACAGCGCAGCCGCTTGCTCTTGGCCTGTGATGTTAGTCCAATCCGTATGATTGTCGAATCAGCGATGATAGCTCGGTTGTCAGCGCCAGCGCTTGCTCGGCATCGCCGCGCTCAAGGTAGGCCAGCGAGTCCTCGGGCATAATCACCGACGACGTCAGCACATCGGCGCGTGGCACGTCCAGCGTTTCCAGTGCCCGCAGCCAGCTCTCGAAGCGCGCCGCCAGCCGTCCGGCAGTTGCGCTGTGCAGCCCCTCCACGGTCGCCGGAACGATGCCCCAGGCGATGCTGCGTTTTTGCGCGATCTGCTCGGCAATACGCGGCCCGATCAGCTCGATCTGCTCCGGCAGCGGCAGCGGCAGTCCCAGCAAGTCGATCTGCCAGTGCTCGGGCAGCGCCAGGATCGTCTCCGCCTTCGCCAGCCACAGCGCCCTGGGCTGCACCTGACCCAGCGTTTGATCCAGCGCATTCATGATCGCGTCGAGCGGCTGTGAGCTAAAGGCCGAGCTGACGACGTTGAGATACGGCTCGTAGACCCAGACCACCGCAGCCTTGCCTGCGCGCTCCAACATACTTTTGAGCCAGAGCCGCCGCAAAAACAAATGCTTGGCCAGCCCATCCAGCAGCTCATGATCGTTAATGATCGGCTCGGCCTGCTCATCAATAATCAGCTGCGCCAGGCTCACCGGGCCGAGCACCAGGCCAAATAGCGCCTGCACCCGCCGCAGCGCGCCCTCGATATGCACCAACCGTGGCAGCGCCGCCAGATCCAGCGTCTGACGCGTCGTCGTTCCGCGCAGGTAGTCCGCGTAGAGCGCGTCCAGACCTTGCAGCGCGGCGGCGCGATCGATCGTCACGGCGGCTTGATTGATGTTGATGCCTGCGAAACCTTCCGCCGCGAGTGCCGCCGGTGTTTCCCCTTCGCGAATCAGCAGCGGCAGCGCCGGAAGCTCGGGAGTATATTGAAGAACTGCATTCCAGGCGGCGGTTACATCGGCATATGGCAGCGGCCCAAGCTGCAACGGCTGACATTTTGGGCGGAACGGCAACGACATCGCGTATCCCAGGCGCTAGGAGCCCGCAGGTGCCGCCGGCTGTCCATCGCTCGACGCTGGCTGCTCCATGATCCGGCGAATATTCGTCTCGAACGACGGCTCGATGATCCCGCGCTCGGTAATAATCGCTTTGATCAAGCTGTGCGGCGTGACATCAAAGGCCGGATGCGCCGCCTGCACGCCCTCAGGCGCGAGCAGCTGACCGCCCAGATACATCACCTCGCGCGGGTCGCGCTGCTCGATCGGAATATCGTCGCCGCTGGCCATGCTCAGGTCGATCGTCGAGGTCGGCGCGGCCACGTAGAACGGGATGTTGTGCGCCTGCGCCAGCACCGCCAGGCTGTAAGTGCCGATCTTGTTGGCGACATCGCCGTTGGCCACGATGCGATCCGCGCCCACGATGATACAATCGATCGCGCCCTGACGCATAAAGTAGCCGGCCATGCTGTCGGTGATCAAGGTCTGAGGAATGCCCGCGTCTTGCAGCTCCCAGGTGGTCAATCGCGCGCCCTGGAGGAATGGCCGCGTCTCGTCGACGTACACATGCACCCGCCTGCCCTGCGTGTGCGCGGTCTTAATCGGCGCGAGCGCGGTGCCGTAGCCTGCTGTGGCCAGGCCACCCGCGTTGCAGTGCGTCAGCACGTTTGCGCCCTCGGGCAGCAATTGCGCGCCCCACTCACCGATCGCGTAGCACATAGCCTCGTCTTCGTCGCGGATCGCGTGGGCCTCGCTGAGCAGCCGCTGGATTAGCTCGTCGGCAGGTGTGCGATCGTGCAGCGCGTGAGCCAGCGCCAGCATGCGGTCGGTGGCCCAGCGCAGATTGACGGCGGTTGGTCGGGCGGCGTCGAGCGTGGTCTTGGCCGCCGCCAGCTCATCGATCAGAGCGCCAGCGTTACCGGTCGCCGCCGCCTCAGCCGCAATCACCATGCCGTACGCCGCCGTGATACCGATCGCGGGAGCGCCCCGCACAATCATGTTTGTAATCGCCGCCGCCGTCTCGGCAACCGTTGTGCAGCGCACCGTCTCGCGTGTGTGCGGCAGCTTTGTTTGATCGATCAAGCAGACCGCGCCGGGCTCCCACCATACCGTTCGCATCGCGCACCCATAAAAAAAGCCGCTCGTTACGAGAGGCTATATCTACGTTCCCTCTCATCTTTCGGCGTAGCTGTGCTACCCCGCAGGATTTGGCACCTTCTGTCTGTTGGAGCGTCGCCCGTCGATCTGAGTAAGCATCGATCGGGGTTTGCGCCGCCGTTCAGGGTTGCCGGGCTTCATCGGGCCAGTCCCTCCGCCCATCGCGATGAGTCGCGTTATGTATTTATGAACCGCGATTATAGCACATGCCCTGGGGTGCCGCAACAGGAGGAGAACCAAGAACAAAGAAACAAAAGAACAAAGGAACAAAAACCAAACGAAAGAACCAAGGAACCGCCGAGAACAGAGAAGTACCAAAAACCTCTTCTCCTGCCGGGGGTGCCCTCTGGGCCTGGAGAAGGGGTGCCGAACAACGTGAGGCGGGGATGAGGCCCTGCCAACAAAAAACCTTGCCGCAATAGTCACGGCAAGGCGTAAGGGCAACGATGGGCGAAGCGCGCGGTGAGGCGGGCTACTCCAGATCCCAGGATTTTTTGAGCAGATTCTTCAGCGCGGGAAACTTTTCGAGCTGATAGTTGCCGCCCGGCGTGAATGTGCCGTTGGCGCGCTGAGACTCCTTGCTCTCGGAGACTGCCCCAGAGATCGGGCGAATCTCGCTACTTCCTATCATCACCGAGCGGGGACGCCGCGCACGGTAGACTTTTGCCTTATGCATCAAGAACTCACCTTCCTTCGGTAAAGATGAGACTGTCAAAACTGCGATTCAGTATAGCATAGATCGCATTGCACAGCCTTATTGCTTTTCTCCAAGTTTTCGCAAGATTTCGATCAGCTCCATGATCGATAAATGCATCCACTGGTAGAGATCTTCCAGGGATTTTTCGCCTTGATTTCGCGTCGTGGGCGGTAGCTTGAAGAGCGCGCCATCCGTGCGCGCGGTCGTGATGTAGGCCACGCCGAGCGGGACTCCGCCTTGCGCCCAGTCGATCAGCGGCACTGAGATAATGCCCTGGTAGCTCGACGAGGATTGCCGCTCTCCAGGCTGGAGGCCAAAGTTGTGCAGCGGATGATCCCGCGACACGATCACGCCGTCGCCGGAGACGAAGACGCGCCCCGCCACGCCGGTCGGATGATCGGGATCGGCTGAAAACTCGGCCTTGCCCGGCTGCGCCAGAATCTCGCTGCCGCCGCGAAACGTCAGCTCCAATGTTTTGCAGTCGGGCTTGAGCAAGAACACGCCGATCTCGACCAGCTCCGAGGCCGGAACGCCAAAGTCGCGGTGCAGGCTTTCGAACGCCTCGTCGAGATAAAGCTTGGCCACGCGCTGCTGTGCCGGCTGCCAGGGATTGATCGCCTGGTAGCCCAGCGCCGCGCCGCGCGCCCACAGATCGCCGGGCTGCGCGCCGAAGCTTTCGTAGCGCAGCCGCACCAGGAACGGCAAGATCGTGTCGTAGTCGGGCAGCTTGACGATCTCGACGCCGTACTGCCGCCAGTACCACGAGCGAAAGGCGTTGGCGTCGTCGGCGCAGACGTGGCGCGTGCGCTTGGGGACACGTGGCAGATCTTTCTCATCCAGCGCGATCGTCGTCATCAGCGCAAAGTGTCGCGCCGTTTGATCGCGAGGATGGCGCAGATTCGTGGCCAGCACTCGCCGCACGTTGGGATCGTCCAGCGACATGCCCAGGATCAGCACGCGATGCTCGTCGAAGAGCCGGTAGAACTCGCGGTTGGTCCAGCCGATCACATCAGAGGCGATGGTGTGGTAATCATCCTCGGCCAGCGCCAGAATCGTCTCGGCCTGGCTGGGCTCGGGATGGCCCTCGGCGCGGCCTGGCGGTCCCAAAAATCCGTGCAGATGCGCGACCATCAGTTCGCTTTTGGCCTGGCGCCGGCTGGGATCAAGCGTGCTGACCGGGATATTGATCGAGCGCGCGGCTTCTTCCAGCAGATCGTCGTAGTTGGTAGTCCAGATCCGGCGCGGATACGGCGCGAAGAGCGTCACCAGGTGGCGATGAATATTGCTCGGCTCCGGCGTGAAGAGTCTGGGCGTGGTGTAGAGCGCGCTGAACAGCAGCTGGCCGAATGAGACGCGGCCATCCTCGGCGATACGGCGGCGCAGATACGAGACGATCGCCAGATCGCTCTGGAAGTTTTGCCGGATCAAGGCGATGTAGTTTTCGGGCGAGAGCAGCCGGCTGGCCTGCGATCGATCCCACTGCATCCACGCCAGAATCAGCCGATCGACGAGCGCTTTCCAGTGCGGCAGGCCACGTGGAATCGACATGCCCGCGCCGATCAGCGGCGCTAGCTCAGCCTGACGAATCGCTGCCGCGATCTCTTTGGTTTGTTGCACAACCGGCTCGGGGAGCAGCGGCGCTGGATTGTTTGGCAAGCCGGAATTTCCTTTCCTACAGTCGCTCGGATTATACCGGATGCACGTCCAGGCCGCGCCGGTCGTTTCCGATTGCCGCCCGCAGCGACTTTAGGTGATCAGCCGATTATTTGAGCTGCAATGAGGCCAGCATCCGCGCAAGCTCCGGCGCGGGCGCTCCGCTGGTTGTCGCGTCTACCTGTACCCACAGCGACACAATCCGGCTGCCGATCGGGATCATCGCCTGCTGCGCATACCACACGGTCTCGCTGCCCGTGGGCTGGAAACGATCGCGGCGCAGTGTGTAGACGCGACCTGCTCCCAGCGGCGTTTCGATCGGCTGCATCTCGACGATCGCGCTGTGGTTGGGCAGCACCGCCTCGTAGGGATCGGGCGCGTCGGCGATAAAGCCGAGAATATCCACGCCGCCAGCGAAGAACTGCGGCTCGCTGTTGGTCAGCTGATCGAGATCTACTTCCGGCTCGAAGAACATCACCGAGGAGAGCGGCTCGCCGACTACGCCCCAATCGGCGGGAATATCCAGCGTGTAGCCGCCCGCATCGTTCGTGTAAGAGCGCCAGGCTTGCTCGACGGTCGGCGTGACGGTTGGGGCGATCGTGACGGTCGGCGGCGGTGTAGGCGAGCTGGTGGGTGTTGGCTGGATGGTCGGTATGACGCCGTTCGAAGCTGCCGGCGCTGGACTGTTATCCATAGGCGGTGGAATGGGAGTGGGGCTGTTACAGCCCACGAGCAGCAGCGCGATGATCATAAGTAGCGCGAGACGATGAAGCATAAGCGTGTCCTTTACGTTTGTTCTGTGTTCTTTGTTCTTGGCGCAGGCCCTCACCCCCGCCGCTGCGACGGCACCCCCTGCCCCACTCCTCGCCAAGCTTTTGGCTCGCCGGCCATAGGCGAGGGGGAAGTTAGGGCCGGTTCTTGGTTCTCGGTTCTTGGTTCTATTGTATGCGTCTAAAGGCTGTTGACAAGCTCGGACAGGCTTTGTACAATCCAGAGCACAACAGCGATGAACAGGAAGAGTAGGCATCGCGCCCGCTGATAGAGAAGGCGAGTCACCGGCTGGAAGCTCGCCGCAGCAGCAGATACCGAAGGTCGCCTGGGAGCTGAACAGATGAGCCGCAGCGCTAGTCTGTTTCGGGTGCGCCCGTTATCGCGCCAATGAGTGAACGAGTGTGCATGTGGTTGCATGCGTCTCGTTAATCAAGGTGGTACCGCGTGAGCTTCGCCTCTCGTCCTTGGCTGGACGAGGGGTTTTTTGTATGCATGGAGGTGGTGTCTGGTGGATGACGATGGTGTTGTTAGCTGAGGATGCAGCGCCCAGCCTGGAAGCGCGGCGTTTCTGCTCTGAGCGCTGCATCCTCAATCGATCGCTTTGAATAATGAATCTAGCTTTTTAGGAGTTTTACGATGACAACTGCAAACGATTTACAATCCTGGCTGCAACAGGCGGATCTTTCCAAGGCCTACGAGGCGCAGCTGATCGAGCGCGACATGTACCGCTGGTGGGAAGGCTGCGGCTACTTCAAACCGCGCCAGACCGAGGAGAATCGCGGCCGTCCGCCCTTCGTGATCTCGCTGCCGCCGCCGAACGTGACAGGTGTCCTGCACACCGGCCATGCGATGATGGCGACGCTGGAAGACATTATGATTCGCTGGCACCGCATGATCGGCGACGAGACGCTGTGGGTGCCGGGAACGGATCACGCGGGCATTGCAACCCAGGCGGTGGTGGAGAAGCACCTGGCCAATCAGGGCATTTCGCGCCACGACCTTGGACGCGCGGGCTTTCTGGAAGAGGTCTGGGACTGGGCCAACAGCAAGCACGACCGCATCGCTGACCAGATGCGCGGCATGGGATCGAGCTGCGACTGGAGCCGCGAGCGCTTCACGCTTGACGAGGGTCTGACCCGCGCGGTGCGGATCGCCTTCAAGCGGCTGTACGACGACGGCCTGATCTATCGCGCCGAGCGGTTGGTGAACTGGTGTCCCAAAGATCAGACCGTGATCTCGGATCTTGAGGTGGAGCACGAGGAGCGCCAGAGCAACCTGTGGCACATTCGCTACAAGCTGGCGACCGACGGCGACGACGACTGGCGGATCGGCGTGGACCCGGCGGCGGCGCGCTCTATCACAGTGGCGACGACGCGACCCGAAACGCTGCTGGGCGATACTGCGGTGGCGGTGCATCCCGAAGATGAGCGCTACGCCGATCTGATCGGACAGGACGTACTGCTGCCCGCGATCGGCCGGCGCATCCCGATCATCGCCGACGACACCGTGGATCGCGCGTTCGGCACCGGCGCGGTGAAGATCACGCCGGCCCACGATCCCAACGACTACGAAATGGGCAAGCGTCACAATCTGCCGTTCATCAACATCATGAACAAGGACGTGACGATCAACGCCGAGGGCGGCGCGTACGCCGGGATGGAGCGCTACGCCGCGCGCAAACAGCTGGTGGCGGATCTTGAAGCGTCGGGCAATCTCGAAAAGATCGAGCCGCACACGCTCAACGTGGGCACCTGCTCCCGCTGCGACACCGTGATCGAGCCGCTGCTCAGCCTGCAATGGTGGGTGAAGATGGAGCCGCTGGCCAAGCCCGCGCTGGCATCGGTGCGCGAGGGCCGCATCAAGATCGTGCCCGAATTCTACGAGCGCGTGTACTTCCACTGGCTGGAAAACATTCGCGACTGGGCGATCTCGCGGCAGCTGTGGTGGGGCCATCGCATCCCGGTGTGGTACTGCGCCGACTGCCAGGGCATCACCGTGGAGGTGGACGATCCCGGCACCTGCGGCCAGTGCGGCAGCAGCAACATTCGCCAGGACGAGGACGTGCTCGATACCTGGTTCTCGTCGGCGCTGTGGCCTTTCTCGACGCTGGGCTGGCCCGAGCAGACCGAGGATCTCAAGCGTTACTATCCGACCAGCGTGCTGGAGACCGGCTACGACATTCTGTTCTTCTGGGTGGCGCGCATGATCTTCATGGGCCTGTATCTCACCGAGCAGGAGCCGTTCCATACAGTGTATCTGCATGGCCTGGTGCGCGACGAGTTCAACCGCAAGATCTCGAAGTCGCTCGGCAACGCGCCCGATCCGCTCAAGATCATCGAGCAGTACGGCACCGACGCGCTGCGGTTTACGCTGGCGACGTCGAGCGCGCCGGGACAGGATTTCTCGCTCCAGCCGACGCGGCTTGAGTCGGCGCGTAACTTCGCCAACAAGCTATGGAACATGACGCGCTTCGTGGTGAGCAAGCTCGGCAACTTCCACGCCGACCGGCCGCAGGGCATCGATCTAAGCGCGGCGCTGAGCGAGCTAACGCTGGCGGATCGCTGGATTCTGTCGCGCTACAACCGGCTCGCGGCAGATGTGGATCGGCTGATGGCGGCGTATAACCTGGGCGAGGCCGGTCGCCAGATCGAGACGTTTCTGTGGGACGATTTCGCCGACTGGTACATCGAGATGTCCAAGGTGCAGCTTGAGAGCGACGAGCGGCGGCAGTCGCTGACCCGCGACATGCTCTACACGGTGCTGGAAGGCTCGCTCCGGCTGCTGCATCCGTTTATGCCCTACGTGACCGAGGCAGCCTGGCAGCATCTGAGCGGCGGCGCGGCGGATCGCGCGGAGGCGCTGATCATCGCCGACTATCCGCAGGCCGAGGCGGCGCTGATCGACGAGAGTGCCGAGCGCGACTGTGAGCAGGTGCAGGAGATTGTGCGCGGCATTCGCAACATCCGCAACGAGAGCGGCGTGGAGCCCGGCCGCTGGATCGAGGCGATCATCGTGGACGGCCAGCGCACGGCAGGGCTTGAGTCGCAGCGTCCGATCATCAGCCGTCTGGCGCGCGTGGCGCCGGACAAGCTCCAGGTGACCGGCAGCCTGGTGGAGCAGCCCAAGAACGCGACGACGCTGGTGGCCGGCAGCGCCGAGGTGTATCTGCCGCTGGCGGGCATGGTAGATCTGGCTGAGGAGCGCGCGCGGCTGACCAAGGAGCTGGAGCGCGTGGAGGCCGACGTGGAGCGGCGCGCGGCCAAGCTGACGAACGAAAATTTCGTGAGCCGTGCGCCGGCGGCGGTGGTGCAGAAGGAGCGTGACGCTCTAGCGGAGGCGCAGGCAACCGCCGCTAAGCTGCGTGAACGCGTGGCCGGACTGGGTTAACGCGTAGATCCGGGAACAAGGGAACAAAGAAACAAAGGAACAAGGTAGCTAGGCGTTTGTTCTTTTGTTCCCTTGTTCCTTTGTTTTTCACTTTACACGTTCCAGCGCTGCCTTCAGTCGCGGCAGGCCCGACTTGATGTCCTCCCGTGAGACCGCGCCCACCGAGATGCGGAACCAGCCGTTTTCTTCCTTGAAGCCGAACGCTCCAAACGGAACCACGCCAAAGCCCGCGTTGTCCAGCACAAAGCGCCGGATGTCGTCGTTGGTCTTGAAGGTCGAGCCGTCAGCCTCACGCCCGATCAGGTCGATCTGCGCCGACAGGTAGATCGCGCCCTCGGGAGCCATGCAGTCCACGGGCAAACCTTCGGCACGCATCGACTGAAAGCCCTCGTACAGCGCGTTGAGCCGGTGCTGAACCTC
>DASWTQ010000206.1:0-4404 GCA_036402055.1 Herpetosiphonaceae bacterium | reverse complement strand
GTCATGCCGATCTACACCACGGATCTGCCCGAGCTGATGCAGATCATCGCCGAGATGCGCCAGGTTGCCGACGACTATCCCGACCGCGTGCTGATCGGCGAGCTGTATCTGCCGATCGAGCGGCTGATGGCCTACTACGGCGCCGAGGGACGTGGACTGCATCTGCCGTTCAACTTCCATCTGATCCTGACACCCTGGCAGGCACAGGCGATCGCGGAACTGATCGAGCGCTACGAATCCGCGCTGCCCGAGGGCGGCTGGCCCAACTGGGTGCTCGGCAACCACGATCAACACCGGCTGGCGACTCGCATCGGCCCCGCGCAGGCACGCGTCGCGGCGATGCTGCTGCTGACGCTGCGCGGCACGCCCACGCTCTACTACGGCGACGAGATCGGCATGAGCGATGTCGAGATTCCGCCGGATCAGGTCTATGATCCCTTCGAGAAGAACGTTCCGGGCATGGGCCTGGGCCGCGATCCAGAACGCACGCCGATGCAGTGGGACGCCAGCGCCAACGCCGGATTCACCGAGGGCCAGCCCTGGCTGCCGCTCGCGCCGGACTATCAGCAGATCAACGTCGCGCGCGAGCTGGACGATCCGACCTCGATGCTGACGCTGTACCGACGCTTGATCGAGCTGCGCCGCGCCGAGGATGCGCTGGCCGTCGGCGATTATGCGGGCGTGCCGGCCGAGGGCGAGCTGCTGGCCTACGTGCGCAGCTACGGCGAGCGACGGCTGCTGATCGTGTTGAATCTGGGCTCGCAGCCGCAAACCTTCGATCTCAGTAGCCTGAGTGCTGGTCGCGTGCGGCTCTCGACACATCTGGATCGCGACGACGAGACAGCCGTCGATCGGCTCAGCGTGCGGCCCGACGAAGGTCTGATCGTCGAGCTAGCGCAATCCTAGCGCGAAATTGAACCAAACCGCGCAGATCGGGGTGATACTACTACCACGGTGTTGGTGACAGCTCACAGCTGCCTCGCGTTCGCGTCCGTGCCGCGTTCCGCCCAGCGCCGACTCCCGACCCGATTCCTGTATCCCCAAATGTTAAACTCCCTGCACGAGGAGGACCGCATGCGCAAATCGATGGTTGTTCTGGCAGCACTGGCGCTCGTATTGACTCTCAGCATCCCGGCCTACGCGATCAACTACGGCGTGCCCGATGGCGATGATCATCCCTACGTGGGCATTATGGTCGCGTATGATGAGACGGGCGCTCCGCTGTGGCGCTGTAGCGGCTCGGTGATCACGCCAACTGTGTTCTTGACGGCGGGTCACTGCGTCTATGGCGCGGCCAGCGCCCAGGTCTGGTTCGAATCCACCCGCGACGAGCTGGTCGCGGCGGGCTATCCCCTGGCAGGCGGCACGACCGGAACACCGATTCCGCATCCCGAGTACGACGACTTCGCCAGCTTCCCGATCACGCATGACGTGGGCGTGATTCTTCTGGACGAGCCGGTCACGGTGGAGCGCTACGCCGAGCTGCCGGAGGAGAATTTCCTCGACGGCCTCGCGACACGCCGTGGGCTTCAGGATGTGACCTTCACAACGGTCGGCTACGGCCTGCAAAGCGTCAGGCCACGGCCTGAGTCCGTGGTCACGCGCTACCGGGCCACGTCTTCGCTGATCAACCTGCGCAGCTACCTGACCGACGGCCATAACCTGATGACTACCAACAATCCCGGCAACGGTCGTGGCGGCAACTGCTCCGGCGACTCGGGCGGTCCGATCCTGTACTCCGACAGCGATCTGGTCGTCGCCGTCAACTCGTTTGGCATGGCGCCCAACTGCAAGGGTAACGACTACGCTTATCGCGTGGACATCGAAGACACGCGCGAGTTCCTGGCGGCGTACGTCACGCTGCCCTAGCATCATACCTTGTTCAACGTTTACAGCGCGGACGAGAGCATGTCTCTTGTCCGCGCTGCGCTATGTAAGATACGGCGCTCGGGATGCGGTTTGCGCCTATAATTGAGGGTGTAGCGAGTCGTTCTTACCCGAAGGAGAATCCGCATGTGCTACGATGATCAAGCGCGACCGCCGCAGCCGCCAGGCAGTGTCGGAGCCGCCCATGGTGAAGATATTGTACTGACGGCCCAGGATGGAGCGCAATTCTCGGCGTACGCAGCCAAGCCGGCGCAGCCAGGCTCGGCCGCTGTGCTGATCTACCCCGATGTTCGCGGGCTGCACCAGTTCTACAAAGAGCTGGCGCTGCGCTTCGCCGAGATCGGCTTTCCGGCGGTCGCGATCGATTACTTTGGGCGAACGGCCGGGCTCACATCGCGCGACGAAAGCTTTGATTTCTGGCCGCATGTTGAGCAGGTCGAGTTCGACTCGTTCGTGCAGGATGTGCAGGCCGCACTGGGCTTCATCCGCGAGTCGTCGGGGGCAAGCACGCCGGTCTTTGTCGTGGGCTTCTGCATGGGCGGAACTCTGACTCTGCTGACGGGCACGAGGCGTGAGCTAGGCTTCACGGGGCTGATTCCGTTCTACTCGGGGCTGAGCCGCAACGTGGACGGACAGGGCACGGCGCTGGATCGCGCGGGCGACATCGCGTATCCGGTTCTGGCGCACTTCGGCGGCGACGATCAGGGCATTCCGCAGGATCAGGTGCAGGCGCTTGACGAGCAGCTCGATTCGGCCGGCGTGGAGCATGAGATCGTGGTGTATCCAGGCGCGCCGCACAGCTTCTTTGATCGCCGGGCCGAGCAGTTCGCCAAGGAGTCGGCCGAGGCCTGGCAGCGCTCGCTGGACTTCATCAAGGCGCACACCACGCCGAGCAGCTAGCAATCTCGAAGGACGGAGATAGCATCGAAAACGCCGCAGCCCTTGCCGTCAATACGATCGAGCGCGGCGTTTTCCCCTTCTCGCAATTCTAGTTCAAGCGAGGGCCTTTTCTCACGATCATTCATTATGGAAAGCGACGATAAATGTCGCGGCGATGCAAGAACCGAACAAATATGACGATACTCTGATCTATACTCAAACCTATTCGATAATCACCCACACGAATGCGATAGTAATTTCCACCACCTCGAAGCCGTTTGAGATTGGCAACTTGATCGAGCGATTCTGCTTGCTCTACGCTTTCAATAATTGCTTTGACCCGTGAGCGTAGCGTTTGGTCCGTCACAGCGCGCAAGTCACGAGCAAAGCTTTCTCGAAACTCAACCTTCATGCAGCATCCAGCAGAGAGAAAATATCAGTTTTGCTCACTTTCTCTGTTTGAAGACCTTCATCGATGGCTGCCACCAATCCAGCCTCTTCAAGCGCCTCCTCAATAATCTCACGCACAAGATCACGGCGCTCCTCTAGAACCTCGACAATTGCCGCCTTCAGAATGGTTTTGAGTGTCTGCTCGTCTATAGATGCCATATTCATAGCTACCTCCTTGATGAAATCAATCTACCCCAGGCTACAGAGCATGTCAATTGAGAACAGCTAGCTCCAATTCTTCAATCACAATAAAAACCGCTTGCGTGACTCCCGTAGGGCAGCGGAGTCGATTCGCAAGCGGTTTTTTGCTACTCGATGGCGGCGTGGCGATCGCGTAGCTCGGCTGAGCCGGAGCAAGAGCCGGGCGATCCGGCTCTCGTCCGTGATGCGCGCCTAGCGCAGGCCGATATTGACGAAGTAGGTCTGGCCGTCGTCAAGCGTTACGCCGATGCGGTAGTAGAAGTTGGCGGCCACGCCCTTGGTGCTCCAGTTGTAGATGTACTGCTGCGCCGTGGCGTCCCACTTGAAGGTCGTGCCGCTGCTCGCCGGGTCGCTGTAGACGCTCTCGTCCACCGCCGCGCTCGTCGAGCTGCCCTTGGCCGGAGTCAGCCACTGTGGCGCGCTGTTCGCCTGGACGATCGTGCCGTCGGCTCGCTTGATCTGGAACTTCACGGGAACCGTGCTGCCGGCCTTGAAGACGCTCGTCGAGACGCCCGTCTGATGCGCCGTATCGTTGATCGGCTGGAGGAAGAACGTTGTGCCGTAGCCGTAAACAACCTTGTACGTCGCAGTCGCGATCCTGGTATTGCCGGCCTTGTCGGTCGCGGTCGCGGTGTAGCTGAAGCTGCCGACACCGTTGGTCGTGCCGCCGGTGAGCGTGCCGCTGCATGTTCCAGCCACGCCCGACAAGCTGTCCGTCGCGCTGCACGAGGCTGTCGGAACCGCGCCCAGCGTGTACACGCCACCGTTCGTGATGCCCTTGATCGTCACGTCGGGCGCCGTCTTGTCGATGTTGATCCCGCTCACCGTCGCCGTCGCGGTGTTGCCTGCGTTATCGCTGGCGGTGCCGGCCGTGCTCAGGGTTGCGCCCTCGGTCGTCAGCGTCGAGTCGATCGGGCAGCTCGCGATGCCGGAAAGCGTGTCCGCGCAGGTCCACTTGACCGTCACATCGCTCTTGTACCAGCCGGC
>DASWTQ010000205.1:0-6166 GCA_036402055.1 Herpetosiphonaceae bacterium | reverse complement strand
CTTAAAGAAGGTTTAATTAGCTTTGCTGCGCGGTCTGCTGCTCCTCCATCATCCGCCGGACATCTTCAGGGATCTCAAAGTGCAGCGTGTGTTTGCAGAACTCCTGCCACTGAGGAGTTACCTCGTGGGCGAGACGTTGGTTACTACCGAAGTTCTCGCTTGTGATGCTGAAGTCATCCCAGACAAACACAATCGAGTCGTCGGTCAGCTCTTGGCCGTCCTCAAGCTTTGGCTCGATCCACCCGTCGAACCGGCGAAAATCCTTGAGCTTATATGCCCTGGCGTACATACGCATCGTCATTCTCCTCAGATTTTGATTGCCTTGACGTATCGGGCGTCACGCCTAGCGATACCCGGCCGCCTGCAAGTTGAACAGCCGATCGTACGTGCCGCCCAGCAGCAGTAGCTCCTCATGCGTGCCGTACTCCGTCAGCCGCCCGCCCTCCAGCACGCAAATATGATCGGCCATACGCACCGTGCTGAAGCGATGGCTGATCAGCAGCGCGATCTTGCCTTTGGTCAGCGCGCGGAACCGCTGGAAAATATCGTACTCGCGCTCGGCGTCCAGCGCGGAGGTCGGCTCGTCGAGCACGAGCACCTCGCCGTCACGCATAAACGCTCGTCCCAGCGCAATCTTCTGCCACTGCCCGCCGGATAGCTCGTGGCCCATCTCGAACCAGGCTCCCAGCATCGTGTCGTAGCCACGGGGTAGCGTCGCGATCACCTCGTCGGCACCACCACGCTGCGCCGCGTCGGCGATTCGTCGATCGTCGTCGAGCGCGTCGATCTGGCCAAAGCCGATGTTCTCGCGCGCGGTGGCATGATAGCGCACAAAATCCTGAAAGATCACGCCGATACGCTGGCGGAGATCGTCGAGATCGTACTCGCGCAGGTCCACGCCGTCGAGCAAGATCTCGCCTTCGGTCGGATCGTAGAGCCGGGTAAGCAGCTTGACAAAGGTTGTCTTACCGGCACCGTTCGCGCCGACCAGCGCCAGCTTCTCGCCCGGCGCGATATGCAGACTCACGTCACGGAGCGCCCATTGCTTGCGGCCGGGATAGCGAAACGACACGTTGCGAAACTCGATGCCCTGCCGGATCGGACGCGGCACCGGCAGCGGATCGGCGGCAGAAGCCATCTGCGGCTTGAGCCTCAGGAAGCTGAACAGGTTTTCCATAAACCGGCCGCTCTCGTACAGCTCGCCCGTATTGGAGAAGATCGCCAGCACGGTCGTCTGCGCCTGGCGGAACACCACCAGGTAGAGCGTCAGATCGCCAAGGGTGATGCTGCCGTTGATCGTGCGCCAGACGATCCAGACATAGGCGCCGTAATAGCTGAGAGTCGTCAGCATGCCCCAGAACAGGCTCATCACGCTGCGGCGCTCCATCAGCTCCATTTCTTGGCGATGGAACTTCCAGAAGAGCTTCTGGTAGCGCTGGAGCAATGGCTGGCCCAGGCCAAATAGCTTGACCTCCTTCGCGCTGTTATCGACGGTCAGGAGATGTTCCAGGTAGTTCATGCGGCGATGCTCCGGCGCGCGCATCGTCAGCATGAAGACAAACATATCGCTGTAGCGCATCTGGACGATCAGCGAGGGAATGGTTGCGACAACCAGAAGCAGCGTGATCAAGGGACTGAACGCCAGCAAAATCACGAGGAATGACGCGAACGTGATCAGATTCTGGATCATCGTGAAGCAGGTCTCGATCATCGTCATCACGCGGAACTCGGTCTCGTTGCGCGCGTTTTGCAGCTGATCGTAGAAGGCGGCGTTTTCGAAGTATTGCAGGTCAAGCGCCAGCGATTTATCCATGATCGCCGTGTTCAGCTGGAAGCGTATGATCCCGCTGAGCATTCGTTGCAGCAGCATGCGGCCCTCGGCGAAGAGCGCGCCCAGCGTGATCAGCACAAGCTCAAACAGCAGGTAGGGCAGCACCCAATTGAGGCCTTGCCGCGCCGTCAGCCCTGCGTTGAGCACCTGCACCACCGAGTCCACGATCATTTTGGCGACCCACGCCTGCGCAGCCGGGACAGCGGCGGCAAGCAGCGTAATCAGCACCAGCGCGATGCTCGCCACACGGTGCGCCTGCCAGGCCAGCCGAAAAACTTTTGGAATGGTGCTGAACGCGGCGCGAATATCAAGCCGCGGCTGCGCAGGACCAGCAATCGTTACATGGCCCACGCCATCACCATCGACACTCATAGGATCTCCTTATACCAGATACCGGGTTATTCTCACATACAGGCGAGAGCCGCCTCACGAACGCACCAGGAAGCGGATCAATCATCCTCTTCCACAAACTCGCTCAGCTTCGCGATGATGTCGTCGAGCGCTTTTTGACCAAACTTCATGTCCGGGAAATCGGAGGGCGTGTAGCCGCCCGCGTCCGAAGACTGGCAGTGGGCGATCAGCGCCCGCAGTGCCGCCTGGTAGCCCTGAGACAGCCGCTCGATCGTCGCGCGACGATGCAGCGCCGTGCTATAGGTCCACGTCAGGCGCAGCTGACCCTCGGCGACCATACCATTGATCTCCAGCAGATGGCGGCGCATACCGCGCAGGCTCTGGGATGAGCCTCTCGGCTCGCGCGCCAGGTCGAAGAGCCCGCCGGACGGAGCCGTTTGATCGACCTGGCCGTGATAGTTGAAATTGATCTCGGCGGCGGGCAGACTACCCAGCTGATCGTTGATCGACTGGTCTCGGTGCAGATAGCGCAGCAGGCCATACCCGATCCCACGATTCGGGACCTGGCGCAGCTGCTCTTTGATCGCCTTGAGCGCCTCGCCCTGCCCGATCACTCGCCGCAGATCGAGCAGCACCGGATACAGCGTGGTAAACCAGCCCACAGTGCGGGTAAGATCCGCATCTTCAAACAGCTCTTCGCGCCCGTGCCCTTCCAGCTCGATCAGCAGCGCCGCTGTGCCGGTCCACCGGCCAAACGCCTGCACCAGCGCCGTCAGCAGCACGTCGTTGATCTGCGTTTGGTAGACTGCCGGCACCTCCTGCAACAGCGCGCGCGTCTCGTCGACGCCGAACACGGTCTCGACGCTGGCGGCGGATGCGACGGTATTCGCACCTCGGGGAAAATCCAGCGGCAGGCGGACACTTAATCGGCCCGCGCCTGACCAATAGGCCAGCTCCTGGCGCAGCGCCTCCGATTGAGCGTAGTCGGCGAGTCGCTCAGACCACTGCTTGAAGGGCGTGGTCTTGGGCGGCAGCGCCATTTGTTCGCCGCGTTGAAGCTGCGCATAGGCCGTCTGCAAGTCTTCCAGCAAGATCTGCCACGAGACCGTATCGATCGCCAGGTGATGGATGACCAGCAGCAGACGGCTGGTTCGTCCTGGGTCGAGCGAGAAGTGAACCGCGCGCACCAGCGGGCCGGTCGTCAGGTTCAGGCTGGCCTGCGCCACGGATGCCGCCGCTTCCAGCGCACGTGCCTGCTCCGTCGCCGGCAACGCCGCAAGGTCGATCGACGTGACGATCGGCTGCTCGTCCATGCCCGCGTTGGTCTGCCGCCAGCCCTCGGCGGTCTGCACGAATCGGAGGCGCAGCGCGTCGTGGTGCAGGAGCAGCTGCCGGATCGCGCGGCGCAGGAGCGCCATATCGAGCGGCTGGCGCACTTCCAGCAGCATCGCTTGGTTGTAGTGGTGCCGCTCCGGCGACTCATGCTCGAAAAACCAGTGCTGGATCGGCGTGAGCAGCACGGGGCCGGTGACCAGCCCTTGCTCGGCGGTGACGGCGGTCGTTGTGCCTGCCACAGCCGCCAGCTCGGCAATGGTCTGGTACTGGAAGATCTGCCGAGGCGTGAGCTGCAATCCCGCCTGCCTGGCCCGCGCCACGATCTGAATGCTCAGGATCGAGTCGCCGCCCAGCGCGAAGAAGTTGTTGCGGATGCCCACCTCGGGCAGACGCAGCACCTCGGCCCAGATCTGCGCCAGCCGCGTCTCCACGGGCGTCTCCGGCGCGGCAAAGCCGGCCTCCAGCTCGGGTTGCAGGCGCGCGGGCGCGGGGAGCGCGGGCCGATCGATCTTGCCGTTGGGCAGCAGCGGCAGCGCTGGGAGCAGCACCACCGCATTGGGCACCATATAATCCGGCAGGTGCTGCTTCACAAAGGCCCGCAGATCCGCGACAAACGACGATCGATCCGGATCGGCGGCATCCGCAGGCGCCGGGCGCTGGTCGGCGGTCGGCACCACATACGCGACCAGCCGCTGCTCACCTGGTTGATCCTCGCGAATCAACACCACCGCCTCCTGCACCACCGGGTAGCGGCTCAGCGCGGCCTCGATCTCACCTAGCTCGATGCGGAACCCGCGCAGCTTGACCTGGTGGTCGATCCGGCCCAGAAAGGCGATGTTGCCGTCGGACAAGTAGCGCGCCCGGTCACCGGTCTTGTACAGCCGCGAGCCGAGTCCGCCAAACGGATCGGGTACGAAGCGCTCGGCGGTGAGATCGGGGCGGTTGAGATAGCCGCGCGCCAGGCCGACGCCGCCCAGGTACAGCTCGCCAACGGCGCCGAGCGGCACCGGCTGCATCTGCGTGTCAAGCACATACGCCTGTGAGTTGGCGATCGGACGGCCAATCGTCGGCGCTCGTGTCTCGTGCGGCTCGACCAGCGTGTAGGTCGAGTAGGTCGTATCTTCGGACGGGCCGTACAGATTATAAACGCGCGTCGTCGGCACCGCCTGATACAGCCCATCCGCCAGCGCGCGGGACAGCGGCTCGCCCGCCAGGTTGATCACGCGCACGCTGGACGGCACCGAGCCACTGCGCAGCACTGCGGCCATCACCGAGGGCACTGTGTTCAACAGCGTGACCTCTGCCTCGACGAGATCTGGGATCTGGAGCCCGTCGTCGATGAGCAGCACAGTGCCGCCGCAGCTCAACGGCACGAACATCTCGAAGATCGATAGGTCGAAGCAGATCGAGGTGCCTGCCGCCACACGGGCCAGATCGGCGCCGGAAAACGTATCGAGCGCCCACTGAATAAACGTCGCCGCGCTCTGATGCGTGATCGCGACACCTTTGGGTAGGCCCGTCGAGCCGGAGGTGTAGATCACATAGGCCAGGTTATTGTCCACGACAGCGGTAGCGGGTGCGTCGGTTCGCTGCCGGCTGATGTGCTCCCAGTCCGTGTCAAGGCACACGACCACGCCGCTATGTGCGGGAAGGTTGCTCACCAGGCGCTGCTGCGAGAGGATCACCGGCACCGCGCTATCGGCGAGCATGAAGGCGACACGCTGGGCGGGATAGGCCGGATCGAGCGGGACGTACGCGCCGCCGGCTTTGAGAATGCCCAGCAGCCCGACGATCAGATCGAGCGAGCGCTCCACACACACGCCCACGCGCACCTCAGGACCGACGCCGAGCGCCTGAAGCTCGTGAGCCAGCTGGTTCGCGCGCCGGTCAAGCTCCCCGTAGGTCAGCCGGGTGTCGGCGTAGACCAGGGCGATCGCGTCGGGCGTGCGCGCCGCCTGAGCCGCGACCAGCTCATGGATACAGCGGTCACGAGGATAGGCGACCTGCGTCATGTTCCAATCGACCGTGAGCTGCCGGCGCTCGGCCTCGGTCAAGAGCGGCAGCTGTGCCAGGCGCTGGCTAGGATCGCGCACGATCCCGGCCAGTAGCGTCTGGAAGTGGCTCACCATGCGCCCGATCGTCTCGGCCGCGAAGAGATCGGTTGTGTACTCCAATGATCCGACCAGCCCTTCCTCTTGCTCGGCCATCGAAAGCGTCAGATCGAACTTGGTTGTTTCGTATTCGATCGGCAGCGGATTCAACACCAGGCTCGGCAGCTCCAGCGCTACCAGCGGCACGTTCTGAAGCGTGAACAGCACCTGGAACAGCGGGTGGCGGCTCAGGTCGCGCTCCGGTTGCAGAGCATCGACTACCTGCTCAAAGGGCAGATCCTGATGTGCGTAGGCGCCCAGACAAACCTCACGCACACGATGGAGCACGTCACTGAACGTTGGATTGCCTGACAGATCGGCGCGCAGCACGAGCGTGTTCACAAAGAAGCCGATGAGATGTTCGGTCTCCTCCTGCGTGCGATTGGCGATCGGCGTGCCGACCACGATGTCGTGCTGGCCGCTGTAGCGATCGAGCAGCACCTGCCAGGCCGCCAGCAGCGTCATGAAGAGCGTCACGCCCTCACGCTGGCTGAGCGCC
>DASWTQ010000204.1:0-8315 GCA_036402055.1 Herpetosiphonaceae bacterium | reverse complement strand
CGGGTTCATGTGATACATCACGCGACCGCCGCTCCAGGAGTAGAGGCGCTTGCCGGCGCCGTTGTGCAGGAACCAGCTCTCGTTGGGATGGAGGTACGTGCAGAAGTCGCCCTTGAGATACGCCACCTGATTGACGTGCGGTGTGAGGCTGCTGTCACAGGAGGCGGAGGAGTTGGCGTAGGGGCCAGGGCCATGGACCTCATTCGAGAGGAAGTATTGCACGGCCTTACCCGTAAAGCCATTAGCGCGCATCGTATCGCGGTAGCTGCGCTCGACGCGCGGCAAGGCGACAAAGCTGGCACGCTGCGCCGCCGTTTGCACCGATGTATCGTTCTGCTTGTTCCAGAACATCGGCTGGCGAACGCTTTTTCCCGTCGGCGCGGGTTGCGGCATCGAGACGACCGGAATATACACATCCGTTTCGCCTGCCGCAAAAGCGGAGCGTGCGGTTGAAAAACCGCTCAGGCTCACGAAACTTGCCACGACCAGCAACAGCTGAATCGTGCGCGAACTGAATCGCCGCAGAAGGGGGGAATGCGGGCGGGGATGCAACGCGGCATGGCGTCGTGCTGACATAGGGCAGCTCCTTTTCCAACTTGGGATCAAAACGCATCTGAACACTGCGTCCTGGCAATGCTCGTCATGTATGCGCTCTTCTTCGTCATGTCACTCTCGACACGGTGAGTGACGTTCCCCGAACAGATTGTTCTGCAAATCCTAACGATCGTTCGGGAAATAAACAATTGTCAATTGTCCCTTATATGTCTAGCCTACCTGGAGAACATGGCTAGTGCCGATGGTCTATAGATAGTAGGCCAGTGGACAGCCGCAAACGTCGCGTGCCGCACACCGCCGTGCAGAGCGAATCGAATCCAGCGTTGGATTACCAAAAATGTGAGTTGCCTATATGTGGAATCAGCAGCGCAAACGCCGGGTAGGAGCGGTGTCCCGAGATCAGCAACGGTGATCCGGCACACAAAAAAACGGTTGAGTCGATCCTGACGGAGGCGACACAATCGCAGCTTTGGATGGCACCTGAAGAGTCGGTGGTATGAGGCGGCCGGAGAAAAGAAGATCGTCTGAGGTGAAGCCGCGTGGCTGAACTTTGGTACAAACAAGGTACTTAGCAAAGTCGCGAATGTAAGCGCCAACGCACCCTGGCGTTGAGCAGACATAGGCTGGTTGTGCTCCGATTCCAACATGGGAATAAACGAACAACGCTACGACATGGGAGCGTTGCTTGTGACAATGGTAACAGCACCTGCTGCAAAAGTCAAAGGCGATAGAACGACCTAGAGTCGTATGATTGAGTGCCCTGCAATTATGAGTCAATGTCGAGTAGGTGTCGTTCACTAACAATAGTTTAGACTACTTCTTTAAGAGGTGCTACAATATATTTTGATTTGCTTGCTTATTGAACTTAAGGTTGAATATGACAACGAGTTTCTCAATTGAGTTTCGAGGACGTATGCGTAGAGTTAACGAAGATTTAGCTTCCTTGCTTCGCTCTCAACGCAAACCAGACAATTCAAGACAAACGACACATCCGGGTGATGAAGAGATTGTACGAATCCTTAATGGTCGGGCTGATCTAATAGCACAACGTATCAGAAGCGAAATTAGGAAAACTGTTTCTACATTTGTGAATATTGATGTAGAAATAGAGTTTGTTGTTGGAAGTGTTGAATGGATAGGGATTGTGTACGTTCTCGATTGGATGTCACGTCTTAGTGGAACGGCTAGTTTAGTTGAGTATTTGACAAGAACTGTACGTTTTGCAGTCAATCGAGTTGTGCGAGAAGAAATACAAACAATGGTTGGAGGAGCAAATCAAATATTTGAAACGGAGACCACATTAGTTGATCCATTGCAAGGAAGTACTAATACACAAATTCAGCTTTCTAATTTCACCAGCTCTTTTCGAACTTTATCGACGTTAATGATGGTGAATACTATTGTCCTATTAATTATTTTAGGATTGAATATCTACGTCAATTTCATTAGATAAATTTCTTCATGCTTATCGTGTTCATTGCTGAAACCGTTGGGGCAGGTAAGCTTACGGGTTCGGTGAAATGCACACAATCTGCGATCCAAAACTCCCGCGCTGAATATACTCCCACAGCTCATGGAAGAAATGCACGGCCTCGGCGCTCTTGCCGGGCGCTGCGCCGCTGATCTGCTGCTCGTATTTTTCCCTGGCGTCGGCAAAACCACCGGCCTCCAGCGCGCAGCCGCTGTGCAGAATGTATAGCCGCTCCTGCGCCCGTGTCAGCGCGACATACCAGATCGAGCGCTCTTCGTTGCGCTTGCGGCGGCGGAGATCGTCGCGCAGTGCTGAGAGCGGATCGGACTTGCTGCTGCGGGAAGCGCCGCTCTCGCTGATCACCAGCTTCCACTGCTCATCCCAGAGCACGCTCTCGACCTGTCCCGCGCGCCGGCTGGGCAGCGCCGTGTTGAACAGCCAGACGACCGGCCACTCGCGACCCTTGGCCTGATGCACCGTCGCCACCTCGACCGCATCGAAGGTCGGCGCAGTGGGCAGCGCGACACGCGGCTGCGTCTGCACCCGCTGGCGTAGCAGCGCGCTGAACCCGCCGATACCTTCAGCCGGATGCGTCGCGGCGTAATCGTCGGCGTCGTGGAGCAGCTGCTGGAGGGTGAGCTGCGCCTGTAGATCGTTGGTAGCGGCGAGATGGTTCAGAAGTCCGCTGGCCTGCCACAGCCACTCGACATAGACTGCGGGCGAAAACAAGCCCCAGCGTGCGCGGGCAGTCATGAAGAAGCGCTGGAACGCCGCGAGCCGCTCGACGATCTCGGCACGACTCGGCAGCTCAAGCGGCACGCTGGCCGGATCGTCGAGCCAGGTGACGAACGACGGCGGTAGAAACTCGCCCGACGCGTCAGCTAGCGCCGGCTGCCGGATCGTCAGGGCCGCTGCGGGAATGCTGACCAGCGGACTTTCCAGCACATGCGCCAGCGCCGCGCGGTCGGCGGGATCGGCGAGCAACCGCAGCAGCGACGAGCTGAGTCGCACCGCCCAATGCAGATAAAATCCGCTGCCGCCGCTGAGCGCGTAGGGCACGCCCGCCAACTGAAGCGCGTCGAGCAGCGCCGGAAGATTCGTCCGCGAGCGCAGCAGCACCGCCATGTCGCGGTAGTCCACGCCGCGATCGTGCAAGCGCTGGATCTCGGCCGCGATCATCTGAGCCTCGTCGGCTAGCGTCGGCAGCGCGTGGAGCGAGACCACCGGCTCATCGGCCAGCGCGGGTGTGCGGCCAGGATCGCGATCGGCGAATGGAATCAGCGCGTCAAGTCTGCCCAGCTCGCTGCCGAAGAGCGCCGCGTTGGCGACGGCGACGATCGCCGGATCGGAGCGATAGTTTTCGATCAGGCCGTGCTCGTTGCCGCTGCCGCTGAACGGAAACGCATAAATGCTTTCGGCGCGCGCCGAGTTCCAGCCATAGATCGCCTGGCGCGGATCGCCGACAACGGTTGTGCGCGCAAACGTTTGCTGAAGCTGTTGCAGCAGCGCCAGCTGTGGCCGGTTGGTATCCTGAAACTCGTCGATCATAACCACGTCGAAGCGGGCGCGAATCGCTGGCGTGGCGCGCAGCAATCGCAGCGCCGCCTGCAACAGCGCGTCGAAGTCCAGCACGCCGCGCCGGTGTAGCTGCGCGGTGTACGCGTCGAAGCAATACTCGATCAGCGGTACCAGCTGCTCGCGCTGCGCCGCAAACGTTGTTGTCTGCTGAGGCCGCAGCTGCTCATGCGGCTCTAGCTCAGCCGGAGTGCCGCCGCCGCGCCGCAGCGCATCGACGACGGCCAGCGCTTTGTTCCAGGTCTCGTCGGTGTCCCAGCGGTAGGCCGTGTGCTCCAGCGGCACGTAGCCGGTCTCGATCTGCGGCTGGCCCTCGACGATCTCACGGATCGACTGCCAGATCTCCTGCTGATCGTCGTCGGTGAGCACGCGCGGATTGGGCGGCAGGCCGACGGTAAAGCCATACTCTTGCAGCAGCCGCATCGCAAAGCCGTGAAACGTCGAGATCCACAGATGCAACAGCGCGTGCGGCGGCAAGGTCAGACCGGATTCGCCCAGCCGCAGCATGACGCGAGCGCGCATCTCGGCGGCGGCGTCTTCGGTAAAGGTCAGCAGCACGATCCGCTCGGGTGCGATGCCCTGCCGCACCAGCTCGACATAGCGCGCAGCCAGCGTTTCGGTCTTGCCCGTGCCCGCTCCGGCGATAATCTTGAGCGGCTGGTTATGCGGCGCTTCGACGGCGCGCTGCTGCTGTGGATTGAGCGGCATGTATATTCTCGTAGTAGAAGAACAGCGAAACCAAGCTTGTGCTTGGTTCTTGGTTCTTGGTTCTTGGTTCTCCGGTTGCATCGATCGAGAACGATCCGCTACAATCGATAGAAATCGTCGCGAGCGGTTGTATTCGCAGTATGGATCGACCGCGCCGTTCCGTCAATCGGCGGCAATCCTTCGTGGCGAAGATCAAAAGGTACTTTAAGCTTTGGCACAGGCCAAACCGGAGGCATACTCGACCATGACGATCACACGGGATTGGGCCGCGACGACGTTTGTTGTCCACCAGGACAAAACGCTGCTGCTGCATCATCGCAAGCTCGACAAATGGCTACCGCCCGGCGGGCACATCGATCCGAATGAGCTGCCGGACCTGGCTGCGTTGCGCGAGGTTGAGGAGGAGACCGGCCTCAAGGTTGCGCTGCTCGATACCGGCGCACAGATGGGCACGGTTCGGCGCCTGGGCCAGCCGCTGTGTATGCTGCTCGAATCGATCTCGCCGGATCACGAGCATATCGATCTGATCTATGTCGCGACCGTGCTCTCGGGAAGCGTCGCGCACGCGCCCGAAGAAAGCCACGGCTGGCGCTGGTACACCTGGCAGGAGTTAGACGCGCCCGAAGTCTCGATCGATGTGCGCGACCTGGGTCGCCGCGCGATCGAGCTGGTGGCCCAAGCAGAGCGGGAGCTATCTGCATGACGATGTGGCAGGAAGTCACGGCGCTGCTCGACTCGGCGCCCGGCGATTACAGCGTGTGTGTCTGGAACTCGCACGGTGGGCAGGTCTACGGCTATCAGGAGCAGGTCACTCGCTCGGCGGCAAGCCTGATCAAGGTGCCGCTGGCGCTGACGGTCTATGCCCTGCAAGGATCGACGGTGAGCGCCAGGCTTGACGCGACCGTGACCCTGTCGGAGTCGGAGCGGGTGGAGGGCGACGGCTCGTTCGATCGCGCGCCGGCGGGAACGAGCAAAACTATCCGCGAACTGGTGGCGCACTCGCTGATCGAGAGCGATAACACGGCCTCAAATCTGCTGATCGACCGCGTGGGCTTCGACCCGGTCAATCGATTCCTTGAGCAGCTAGGACTGCAAACGCGGCTGCGGCGTAAATTTATGGATTTTGCGGCGCTGGCTGCCGGGCAGGACAACACCACCACGGCACAGGAGATGTGCGCGATCTTCTTTCACATGGTGCGGCAGCGCTACGCCGAGGTGCTGGATTTTCTGGGCCAGTCCGTCTGCGATCATAAGCTGGAGGCGGGACTGCCGCCGGGCACGCTGCTGGCCCACAAAGTCGGCGATCTGCCCAACGTCGAGCATGACGCAGGAATTGTTTTTGCGTCGCCGGAGCCGTATATTGTAGCGGCACTGAGCGTGGATCTGCCCGACATCGAGACCGGGCGCCATACGATCGCGCAGGCATCGGGGATGATCTGGGCGCTGATGACTAGCGCCACGCCTGCGCCACACGCGCACTGATTCGCCGCCGATCGACTTGGGGCGGCGCTCAAAGGGGAGAACTGACATGGAGATACGGGTTGCGATTGGGCAGATGGATATTGCGCTGGGCGATCCCGAGGCGAATCTGCGCACGGTTCAAGGGCTGGCTGCGCAGGCCGCCGAGCAGCACGCCGATCTGCTGGTGCTGCCCGAGCTGTGGGGCAGCGGCTACGATCTTGAGCGCGCCTCGGAGCTGGCCGACGAGCTAAACACTGGTCTGTTTTCGGCGGTGGCATCATTGGCCCGGCACCACCAGCTGGCGATCTGCGGCTCGCTGCTGGAGTGGGACGTCGAGACCGAGCGCGCCTACAACACCGCCACGCTCTACGACGCGGACGGCTCGCTGCGTGGAAGCTATCGCAAGATCCATCTGATCGGGCTGATGGACGAGGATCGCTACCTGGGCGCCGGAGACGCCGCGCCGACGTTTGAGACGCCCTGGGGCCTGGGCGCGCTGTCGATCTGCTACGATCTGCGCTTTCCCGAGCTGTTCCGCCGCTTTGCGCTCGACGGCGCGGGCCTGATACTGATGCCCGCCGAGTGGCCGGTGCAGCGCATCGAGCACTGGCGCACGCTGCTCAAGGCCCGCGCGATCGAAAACCAGTGCTTTGTCGTGGCGTGTAATCGCGTCGGCGCAGATCGCGCGAACACCTTTGGCGGACGCTCCACCGCGATCGATCCACGCGGCAATGTGCTGGTCGAGGCCGGCGACTCGCCAGAGCTGCTCTTCGCCACGCTGAATCTGGATCTGCTGTCAGAGGTGCGCGATTTTCTGCCGGTCTTCCGCGATCGCCGGCCAGAAGTTTACGCGCTGGATCACGAGCCGCTGCTGCGCCAGGAAGGCATGTAGCGCGGTCCGAATCACCGCCGAATCGAAACGGGACGACCAATCCGGTCGTCCCGTTATTTCTACAGCAGTTTGTAAATAGATTGATCGAGTAGGGGCGTGATTTATCACGCTCTGGCCCGCGCGTCCCTCCACAAATTGACCAGTAATTCCGACAATCGCTGTAAAGAAATCTACACCAGCAGCCCGACCAGCGTTCCAACGCCGATGCTGAGCATCAGCATCAGCAGCGTGATCGCGATCAGCGTGCGCGATTGCCGCCAGCGTGAGGGCTGCGCTCGTCGCCGGATGCGCTGCTGAGCCGTGCGCAGCTCTGCGATCAAGACCTGGGGCGAGCGAGGACGCTGGCGTGGCTGGCGGCTTAACGCCCGCGCCAGCACACTATCGATGCCCGGCGGCAACGTTGCTGTGCTCGGCGCCTCGATGCCTGGCGGGTAGCCTGTCAGCAGCTCATGGGCGATCACCGCCAGCGCGTACACATCAACCTGCGTGGTGAGCAGCTCGGGGCGCTGCTCGGGTGCGCGGTAGATCCCTGGTCCTGGCGCGGCGGTTCCCGCGAACGTTGTCAGCAGCATCTGCGAGGACATGTAGACCACGGCTCCCGGATGCAGGTTGCCATGCGCCACGCCCTGGCTGTGGGCGTATTCCAGCGCATTGGCGATCGGCGTCAGCACGCTCAGGGTTTCGCTGAGATTGTAGGGCGCGCGGCGACGGGCGCGCAGCCGATCGGCGAGCGTGGTGCCGGGCAGTAGCTCACAGCCAACGCGTGGCTGTGCCGACTCGCGGTAGGCGTACATCGGGCCGATCTGTGGATGATTCAGCCTCAGCAGCGCGTGCTGTCGCTCATCCAGGCGAGGAAGTGATTGTGGTGTTGGCGTTGATTCCGACCAGCGCAGACGACGCGTGAGCTTGGGCGAGATGCTGGAACGATTCATCGGCTTCCTGCCTTGTGGAGTGTTACTTCCTTAATGCAGGCGTTTGGTCATTATCACAGACACGAACGAGCCGGAGTCACTAAGTTGCCCCGCTTAGCTATCCGGCCCTTCATGGTTGGGATAAATCCCTCACACCTTTTACAACGCAGCGTACCGGCAACCAGATACGCGTCGGATTATGAATTTGGTCGAAGTGGTCCACGCCTGATCGCGGCACGCATCGCGTCTAGCTCGCCGGGCGGCAGATGCTCGCCCCACCAGGTCGCGCCCGCCTCAGCTACCGCCGCGATATGCGCCCGATCCTGCTCCCAGTCCTCGCCGCGCTCACGACCGCCGACAGTGATCTCAAACGGCGTCCCCGCGCCGCTCCGCTCCTCGACAAAGGCGCGCAGATCACGGATGTCGTCGGGCGTCATGTCTTGCCAGGGACCGTTGCCGGTGAACTTGTACAGACACGCGCCATCCCAGCGCGCGGCGCGCTCCAGCGGCCCTTTGAGCGGATAGCCGCCGCCGATCCAGATCGGGATACGCGGCTGCTGCACCGGCTTCGGTACAAAGGTTACGTCCCGAATCTGGTAGTGCTCGCCCTGATAGTTGAACGGCTCTCCGCTCCACAGCCCGGCGATCACGTCGAGCGCCTCGTCGACCATGCTGGCGCGCTGCCTGGTCTCGGTCACTTCGCCAAAGCCGACGAAATCGGTGTCGCCGCCGTTGCCGATGC
>DASWTQ010000203.1:0-1668 GCA_036402055.1 Herpetosiphonaceae bacterium | reverse complement strand
GGCGTCGGGGCCGTTTACCATGTTGCCGGAACGACCGGCTGACGGCAACGGCTTGAACCCGCTGCTCCAAAACTACTGGATGGCGATCCACCCGCCGATCTTGTTCACCGGGTTTACCACGATGGCCGGGCCGTTTGCCTTCGCGGTCGCGGCGCTCTGGAAGCGCGACTATGATGGCTGGGTGCCGATGGCGCGGCCCTGGACCTTGCTGGCTTGGGCCTGCCTGGGTACAGGCTTAGCCCTGGGCGGTTTCTGGGCCTATGAATCGCTCGGGTGGGGCGGCTTTTGGGGCTGGGACCCGGTGGAGAACTCCTCGCTGGTGCCGTGGCTCTGCGCAAGCGCGCTGCTCCATGGCTTGATCCTGCAAGGATCGCGCGGGAGTTTCAAGCGCGGCAACCTGGTCCTGGCGATCGTCAGCTATCTGACCGTGATCTACTCAACCTTCCTGACGCGCAGCGGTATCCTGGGCAATTTTTCCGTCCACAGCTTCGTCGAACTCGGCCTGATGCGCTATCTCGTGCTGTTCATCGTGGGCTTCGCGGCGCTGGGTCTGGGCCTGATCGCCTGGCGCTGGGGCAGGATCGGGCAGCGCATGCTCTACAGCGCGGTGCTGTCGCGGGAGTTTGGCCTGGTGCTCAGCGTGGCGCTGTTTGTGATCATTGCGCTGATCGTGGGCATCGGCACATCGATGCCCGTGATCTCGCTGCTGCCGATCTTCAGCCGGCAGATGTCGGTCGATCTCGGCTGGTACGGCCCGACCATCGCCCCGCTGGGACTGCTGCTGCTGGTCACGATGGCGATCGGGCCGCTGCTCGGCTGGCAGCGCAGCCGATACGGAAGCCTGACCACCATGCTGAAGTGGCCGGCGCTGCTCTCGGCGGTGATCATCTTTGCCTGCCTGCTGCTGAATGTCAACTACCCGCTTGCGCTGCTGTTCATTGCTGCGGCGGTCTTTGCAGCGGCGACCAACGCCGTGGTGATCCGGCGGATCTGGCGGGCCGGACCGTTGAAGCTGGGTGGCTACCTGTCGCATGTGGGCGTCGGGCTGCTCTTCGTCGGGATCGTCGGCACAAGCCTGTACAAGCAGACGACCGCTCTCCAACTGGTGCAGGATACACCCCAGCGGGTTTTTGGCCGCCAGTTCACGTTTCGCGGCATCACGGTTCCGGCTGACGACCCGCTCAAGCGCGAGGCGCTCCAGATCGAGGTGACCGATCCCGAGACGGGTTCGACCTGGCTGGCGCACACGCCCTACTACACCTTCGAGAAGAGCGGCCAGCAGGTCACCCATCCTGACATTCAGAGCGGGTGGTGGAGCGATCTCTACCTCGCGCCGTCGCAGTACCTGCCCGCAAAACAAGCGGAGCCGGGTGTGTTGCAGATGCTGCGGGAGCAGCCGCAGCAGATCGCTGGCTATACCCTGATCTTCCAGAAGTTTGAGCTGCCGAACCGGGAGGCGATGCTGCGTGGCGAAGGTCCGCTCATCGCGCAGGCGGTGCTCACCGTGATCGCGCCCGACGGCACGACGACGACCGTCACGCCAGCGATGGAGGTCACAGCGAATCAGCCGGTCGTCAGTACGCCGATCACGTTGCCGAGCGGCATAAACGTTGCGCTGACCGGCGTTGACCCCGCGACCGGCCTCGCGGTCATTAAAGTGGGCGGCGT
>DASWTQ010000202.1:0-16621 GCA_036402055.1 Herpetosiphonaceae bacterium | reverse complement strand
CGCATGACTCGTCGAACAGATAGGCCGATTGGCATCGTTCCCTCGTAAATGAGCAGAATCAATGACTCGTAGGAGCGTATTGCGATACGCCGCCGGGCGTGCGCAGCACGCCCCTACCGGATCAATGAAATCTGTCCGCCTATAGCGATGAGCAAAAATATTGATCATTCATGGTGTAGGGACACGCCGCCGGCGTGTCCAGGGCACGTCACCGACGTGCCCCTACGGCTCGATGAATCTGCTCATTGCTGTAAGAGACAGGATACCGAGGAGTGTATAAGGATGGGCTATGGATCTGCGTGGGGCCTATAAGGATCGTATAAAGATCGTTCGTAAATACTGTGGGGACGAGTTGATCAATACCGTGCGCACGATCGCGGCGGCTGTGGGGCGTACGGTTAGGTGAATGCCGATAATCTTTATTCTCTGATCATCCCGCCAGAAACCCGGCGCCTTGCCCGTAGTCTAGGGCTGCGCCTCCTCCACGGGCAAGGCCAGCGTGACCTTTGCGATCACCCCCGGCGGCACATTGACCAGCTCCGATGCGTCCAGCGGTTGGCCGTTAATCATGCCTGTCACTCCAACTTTATGCGGTCCCGGGGGCACGTATCCAATCTGATACTTTGTCCCACGCACGGTGCTGGTGACCATCCCGTCCAGCGATACCGTGAAGCCGCCTTCCGCGTCCATCCCATTGGTGACGGTAATGTCGATCGCTCCCGGCCGCGCCGCCTCGCCCTGGGTTCTCGCCGTCCGCTCAATATCGGCAAGGCTGCTCTGAAATTCTGCGATCCAAACCAGAGTCTCCTGCTCCACGTAGCCATCGATCACGAGCACAAAATCCTTCAATCGTTGGAGCATGAGCTGCACCTGGTCGTCGGTTGGCGCGGCACTGCCGAGCTTCGCGACCAGCATGGCCCAGTCGATGCGGAATTCTGAGAGCGTCTTTTGGAGTGCTAACCCGGTGGTGATATACCGCATCCATCCGCTGGAAAATCCGAAGAACTTGTCGAGCCCGACACAGGCGGCGGCAAGTCCAAGAAAGAGATAGCCGAGCTGCCCCAGATTCTGGGCGCCGACGCCGCTCAACCAGCCCAGCGAGATAATGATCGGCGTCAAGCCGCCGAGAGCGGTGAGCACAATCGCAGCAAACCGCAGCCAGCGCGACCATTGGGCCTTTGACTTTTTGGCATCTAAGTACCAGCCGATGGTCTCGGCGGCGTGGGCTTCCGCATACTGATAGACCGCCTGGATCGAGGTCTCAATCTCCTGCGGTGTTTTCCACGAGAGGGCTTGCAGCTCCGTTACTTCAATGTTTTCAGTATCGCGCTTGGTTTGTTGAGCTGTTTTGGCTCGTTGAGCTGTTGGAGTCACGCGAACTGGTACTTCGCTCATAGCATGCTCCTGCGTGATCCTGTGTCAGGTGCGGATGAAGGATTTTCAATGTCCAGTGTACAAGCACTGTCAATAAACGGCGCGCTCCGACATTGGCCTGGATACTGCGGTAGCCCATTCCGGCTGTTCACCTGGAGGCTCGACGCTGTCATTATGCCGTACGCCTGTTTTGCGTAAGTTCTAACATATTAAGGGCATTGCAAGATCGCGGCTGGTGCAATCGACGTATGATGTGGCTGGGGCTGATGCTTGATGACTCTGTACAGCCTTTGCCGGCGGGTACTGCTGTCTGAGCCGGCCGCTTCTGGAGCAGGGGATCGGTGTCCAGGTTCTGTGGCAGCATCGCCGGGATGTTGCCGCAAGCGTAAGGAGCACGCTATGCGTCATGCCGTGAATTTGCCGATCATGAATGAGTTTAGCAGTCCGCAGCTGTTGAGTGAGCTTGCTCAGGAGGCCGAAGCAGCCGGCTGGGACGGCGTGTTTGTCTGGGATCTTCTGCTCTTCGACCCGCAGAATAAGCCGGCTCTGATTGATCCCTGGATTGCCCTGGCGGCGATCGCCATGACCACTCGGCACGTCAAGATTGGCCCGATGGTGGCGACGCTCGCTCGGCGACGGCCGTGGAAAGTGGCGCGCGAGGTCGTGACTCTGGATCTTCTATCGGAAGGGCGAATGGTGCTGGGCGTTGGGCTCGGACAATCGGGGTCCGGCGATTTTGCGCACTTTGGCGAGGAGAGCGATCGGAAGGTGCGCGCCGGCAAGCTCGACGAGGCGATCGACATTGTGGCCGGCCTGTGCAGCGGTGAGCCGTTCAGCTATCAGGGAGAGCATTTCCAGATTCAAGAGACGGTGTTTCTGCCGCGTCCGGTGCAGGAGCATATTCCGATCTGGGTTGGAGGTTGGTGGCCGAATAAAGCGCCGATGCGTCGCGCCGCTCGTTGGGATGGCGCGTATCCCGGCGAGGTCATCGGCACCGACACCACTGTCGAGATCATTCCCACCTCGCCCGCCAGCGCCCGCACGATGCTGGACTATATCATGCAGCACCGCACCAAGACGACGCCCTTTGATCTGGTGATCAGCCGCCCACTGTGGCACACCGATCCCGGCGAGGCGCGTGAGCTGGTGGTGCAGCTGGGCGACGCCGGCGTGACGTGGCTGATGCAAGATCTCTTTCCCTGGGAAGTGTCACCTGAAGAAGCGCGCGCCTTGATCCGGGGAGGCCCACCCGGCAAGTAGTATCAGAAATGTGCCGATAATCAAGTTTTTCAATACTCCTTCTGTAGAATCTCGCAAAAGCTAAGGAGCATACGGGCGCCGTTCTCGCGCTGGCGTTAGCGAAGACTGCTGGAAACCGTCAAGCTTCTCTCCACGTGGGCGGCGACGAGAAGCGATATAATTGAGCTATGTCTACGCCCATTCTAACCACGAAACTGTATCTGCCGCCACCGCGACCGAGCGTGGTTCTGCGCTCCCGCCTAATCGCGCGGCTGAATGAGGGTCTGCACCACAAACTGACCCTCATCTCTGCCCCTGCGGGCTTTGGCAAAACCACGCTGGTCGGCACATGGTTAGTTGGTTGTGGACGACCTGTTGCCTGGCTGTCACTGGATGAAGGCGACAGCGATCCGACACGCTTTCTGATCTACCTCGTCGCCGCGCTACGGACGATCGCGCCGACTATCGGAGCAGAGCTATTAAGTGTGCTCCAATCCCCGCAGCCACCGCCACCTGAAGCGATCCTCACCGCCCTGCTCAACGAGATTGCCACTGTCCCCGATCCGTTCATCCTCGTTCTTGACGACTACCACGTTATCGATGCTCAACCCGTTGACCTTGCTCTCATGTTTCTGCTCGATCATCTGCCCCACCAGATGCACCTGGCGATCACCACCCGCGAAGATCCGCAGCTTCCTCTGGCCCGCTTACGCGCACGCGGCCAATTGACCGAGCTGCGCGCAAGCGACTTGCGCTTTACCACTGCCGAAGCCGCCGCATTTCTCAAAGAGGTTATGGGGCTCGATCTCTCGGCGGAGGACGTGGGCGCCCTGGAGAGCCGTACCGAAGGCTGGATTGCTGGTCTACAGCTGGCGGCGCTCTCTATGCACGGGCGCGCCGACATTGGCCAGTTCGTCAGGGCATTTGCCGGAGACAACCGGTACATTGTGGACTACCTGGTCGCAGAGGTTCTCCAGGGTCAGCCCGAAACTGTCCGCAGCTTCTTACTCCAAACGTCCATTCTCGACCGGCTACATGGTTCGCTCTGCGATGCCGTCACCGGACAGGCACGCGGCCAGGCGCAGCTTGAGGCGCTCCATCGCGGCAACTTCTTTGTCGTGCCCCTGGATGACACGCGCCAGTGGTATCGCTATCACCACCTGTTTGCCGAGGTGCTCTCCGCACACTTGCGGGCCGAGCAACCCGATCGGCTCGCTTCGCTGCATCGGCGCGCGAGCGTGTGGTATGAGCAGCATGGTTTGGTGGCCGATGCGATCCGTCACGCGCTTGCCGCCCAGGATTTCGCGCGCGTGGCGGATCTGGTCGAGCTGACCTGGTCAGCCATACGCCAGAGCAGACAGGACGCTACCCTGCTCGGCTGGCTACGCGCGCTGCCCGACGAGACGATCCGAGTCAGGCCCGTGCTCAGCACTGCATATGCGCATGTATTACTGTCGAGCGGCGTGTTCGAGGGCGTTGAGGAGCGTCTGCGTGACGCCGAGCGCTGGCTGGATACGACCGCAGCGGATCTGGTCGTCGTGGACGATGAGGGATTTCGGCGGCTCCCGGGTACGATCGCGATCGCCCGTGCCGGAATGGCGCTGGCTCGGGGAGATGTGCCGGCAACCGTTATATATGCACAGCAGGCGCTCAACCTCGCGCCGGAAGACGACCATCTGACGCGCGGCGGGGCGGCCGGATTCATGGGCCTCGCAGCCTGGACGAGTGGGGATCTTGAGACAGCTCACCGGACGTTTGCCGATGGCATGGCCAGTCTGCGCAAGGCCGGAAACATCGCCGACGCCATCAACGGCGCAATCACCCTGGCTGCGATACGAATAGCGCAAGGTCGGCTTCGCCAGGCCACGCGCACCTATGAGCAGGCATTGCAGCTTGCGAACTCACAGGGCGCGTCGCTCCTACGCGGAACGGCAGACATCTACGTGGGAATGAGTGACCTTGAGCGTGAGCGTAACGATCTGCAATCCGCCACGCAGCACCTGCTGAGAAGCAAGGATCTGGGAGAGCACGCCGGGTTCCCGCAAAACCGCTATCGCTGGCGCGTCGCGATGGCTCGCATCCGGCAGGCCGAGGGCGATCTGGACGGCGCGCTCACATTGCTCGACGAGGCAGATCGTCTCTACATGAGTGACTTTTCGCCCAATGTGCGCCCGATCCCGGCGCTGATAACACGGCTCTGGCTCGCGCAGGGACGGTTGAGTGAAGCGCTCGACTGGTCGCGGGAGCAGGGCCTGTCGGCACAGGACGAGCTTAGCTATGGGCGCGAATTCGAGCACATTACTCTGGCCAGACTGCTCCTGGCGCAGTACATGAGCAACCGTGCCGAGACTTCGATGCTTGATGCACAGGGATTGCTCGCTCGCCTTCTGCACGCATCGGAAGGAGGCGAGCGGATGGGCAGCGCGATCGAAATCCTGGTACTTCAGGCGCTGGCGCACCACATGCAGGGCAACATCGCGGCTGCGCTTATGCCGCTCTCCCGAGCCCTAACATTGGCCGAGCCGGAAGGCTATGTCCGCATCTTTGTGGATGAAGGTCCACGCATGGAAGTTCTGCTGGAACACGCCGCGAAACAGGGCATCGTGCCGAGCTATGTCGATCAGCTCCTGAGCGCCTTTGGCAAGCCTGAGGTCAGATCGCCCGCCAACCGGGTGTTGATTGAGCCGCTCTCGGAACGTGAGCTTGAGGTGCTGCGACTGCTCGGCACCGATTTGAGTGGCCCAGAGATCGCGCGCGAGCTGATGGTGTCGTTGAATACGCTGCGGACCCACACCAAAAACATTTACGACAAGCTCGGCGTAAACAGCCGTCGGGCAGCCGTCCACCGGGCCACGGAGCTGAAGCTGCTCTAATCTGGCCGCAGTCACCCCCGCCCTGACAGGTGTGTTACGCCACCTGCCGGGGCTTTTTCGTCTCACAGCCTCCCTCAGCATCGATCACCACATCGATCACCACATGTGGTGATGCCTGCTCACCCCATGAGCGACTATCTTATCAATCAAGCAACACAGGCAACCAGGTGGAGATGCACCACAAGAATAACGAGGCGCAGCATGAATGATTCACACACATCGACGGAAGAGCATCGCGAGCCTGGATGCTACGAAATTCGCCTCAAGGGACACCTTGATGCCGGCTGGGCCGACCAGTTTGAACGCATGAGCTTCACCCACGCAAGCGACGGAACAACCATCCTCATCGGCCCACTCGTCGATCAGGCCGCGCTGTATGGCTTGCTCAGGAAAGTACGCGATCTCGGCCTGCCATTGATCGCGGTCAATCAGGTTGATCCCAGGCAGGCGAACCGACCGGATGGCAACGTGGACACGGATCATCGTTCGAACAAGGAGACAAACCCATGAACGCCAATCATCAGACCACGATGTTTCAAGCGAACACCAGGGGGCGCAGCATGAAAATTACCGCCTCGAACCTCATCCGTTGGGCAGGTGTATCCGCTATGGCGGCAGGGATCATTTTCGCGGGCATTCAGCCGATCCACCCACCTGATGTGCTTGCGTCAGTCAACACCAGCGCATTCATCATCATCACCTCTCTTAAGACGATCATGTCTCTCTTTGGCCTGTTCGGCATTGCCGGGCTCTACGCCAGGCAGGTGGAAGAGACCGGTTGGCTGGGTCTGGCCGGCTATCTATTGATCAGCATCTTTTATGCAGTCCAAATGTGCTTTTCGTTCGTCGAACCCTTGATCTTGCCGCTGTTGACGACCGTGGCGCCGGCGTTTGTGGAGAGTGTCATGGGGATGGCGAGTGGAGCCGGTGGGCCGATGGACCTGGGAGCATTTGCAACGGTCTATGTGTTGGTATCGGTCCTGTATGTGCTCGGCCTCCTGCTGTTTGGCATCGCGCTGTTCCGCGCCCGCATCCTGCCACGCTGGGCGTCTGGATTGCTTGCCGTCTCGGGACCGTTGGCAATCATCATGGGCGTGCTGCTTCCGCATCAGGTCGAGCGTTTGGCGGCGATGCCGATGGGATTTGCGCTGGCCTGGCTAGGCTATGCGCTCTGGTCGGAACGGCGCGAGCAGGTCGCAGAGTCCGTCCCTGGCCGGACAAGCCCTCAGCTCGCCGAGTAAGCCAGCCGGGCATTGTGCAGGCAAGCGGTCGGATGGCCGCTTGTCTCACTCACCGCTGATAATGCATCGCCTACGGCATCATCAAAGGAGCTGAACATGAGCGCGAAGATCCTTGATCAGAGTCCCGCCTCCGATATGCCGCGGCGCAATCAGGCAGAGAAACCCCCATCCCAGCGCAACCAGGCGCCGGTCAAAGCTCCTTCGGCGACATGGCTGGTCGCCGCGCTGCTCCTTCTGAGCGCCTTTCCGCTCGTCGCCGGCGCTTTCCGCCTGGTCCAGCTGGCTGGCGGCGCGGAGATCACGCCGGCCAACGCGCGGTTCTTTGCCTCGCCTCTGCCCGTCGTGCTGCATATCGTAAGCGCCGGCGTGTATGCCCTCCTGGGCGCGTTCCAGTTCGCAAAAGGTTTCCGGCGACGCAGGCCGGGCTGGCACCGCGCCGCCGGGCGGCTCGTGATTCTTTGTGGACTCGTAGTTGGCTTTTCAGGGCTGTGGATGACCCTGTTCTATCCCCCACCGGATGGCGACGGCGAGCTGCTGTATGCTCTGCGGCTCCTCTTTGGGTCGGGCATGGTCGTGTCGATCGTTCTCGGCCTCATCACGATCCGCCACGGGGATGTGATCGGGCACCGCGCGTGGATGACGCGCGGCTACGCGATCGGGCTGGGCGCAGGCACGCAGATGCTGACCTTGATGGCCGGAGAAATCATCGCCGGCCCGCCGAGTGAGATCAGCCGAGCCCTCCTGATGGGCGCAGCCTGGGTAATTAATCTCGCGGTGGCTGAATGGACCATCCGCAGGCAGCAGGCCCCTCGATCTCGCACAGTCTCAACGGTTGTTTCCCAGCTGCACTGAAAGAGCGATAGTATGATCTGGTTTTGACTTCGTGGAACCCAGAGTGCTGGACATGGTTCACACGTGTACAAAACAGGGGAAACACCATGAACGACTCTGGGCAACCGACCAGTTTTCTGGTTGATCTCAATGCCATCTGCCGCCAGGCGGGAGCGAGCGGCCCACGCTGGAGCTTCGAAAGTTCCGATCTGGATCTGACAGTCTTAAGCTGGACCGTGCCCCAGGAGATCGCGCCGCATGTCAACGACGAGGTCGATGTACTGCTCATCGGTCTCGACGGCACGGGCGAAGTGCGAGTAGATGAGACGGCGTATGATCTCACGGCCGGTCAAGCGGTCCTGATCACCAAAGGTGCGCGCCGCTCGTTCCGCTGCCTCAGTGCTCGCTGGAGCTATTTAAGCGTGCATCGGCGGCGACGCGGGCTGTGGCCGACCTTTCCTCCAAATATGGATCGATCATCTGAGCACCCTGGAGATTCACCAGAGGAAGCATAATGAATCCCAGCAATGCGTGAATCAGGACGACCGATCTTGGGCGTTGGGCAGATGCAAGAAAGGATAGATGTAGGCATGATTCTTCCCAAAGAGCGCGACCCGCGATTCATCACCATCCGCCGTGGCGGGACGCTCACGGACGCCGACCATCGGCTTCTGGCGTTGTGGGCGGCCGCGTGCGCCGAGCACGTGCTGCACCTCTTCGAGTCGGTGCAGCCCTCGGACCTGCGGCCCCGCCAGGCGATCGAGCAGATTCGGGCCTGGACGCGCGGCGAGATCACGATGTCGCAGTCACGGGCGGCGGGTGGTCATGCCATGGCTGCGGCAAGATCGTTGCGCGGAGCCGCTCGGCACGCCGCCTATGCTGCCGGACAGGCGGCGGTGGTGGCGCATGTCGCCGCCCACGAACTCGGCGCGGCAGCCTACGCGATCAAAGCGGCCCGCGCGGCGGCCCCGGAAGGCCAGGGCGAAAGCGCCGGCCGGATCGAGTGCCACTGGCAGCGTGACCAGCTCCCAGATGCGATTCGTGAGCTGGTCATCGATGATCAGCGGTTGCGCAACGCCATCTGCTGGTCGGTGTTTGACTGCTGACACGCCGAGCGTTGGACCGTAAAGGAAGGTTGCCTATACCATATATAGTTATGCCAGCGCTATGCTCAGTAGGGAAAACAGCTACAAGGAGCAGGACGATCATGACTACAAAACGAGAAGCCTCCATTCCGAATCCGGCGCTCCAACCTTTAAGTGTGTTGGTGGGCGAATGGACGACGGTCGGGGAACACCCGCTCATCCCCAACACCACCCTCCACGGTCGAACCTCGTTCGCATGGTTGGAAGGAGGCGCCTATCTCATCATGCATTCAGAGATCGATGAGCCCGGGGTGCCTACGGGCATGGCCATTTTTGGCAGCGATGACGACTCGGACGCGTTCATCATGCTTTATTTCGACGAGCGGGGTGTCTCACGACGCTATTCCGCCACACTGGAGAACAATGTGCTCACCTGGTGGCGCGACGCGCCGGACTTCTCCCAACGGTTCACGGGCACAATTGCGGATGACGGCAATACGATCATCGGCACGGGAGCGATGGCAAAAGACGGTGCTTCGTGGGAACCGGATCTCGCATTAACCTATACGCGCGTGAAATAAGCTGCGCCGAACATAACACGCTGATCCACAGGCTTTGACTGTTCCTCTCGGGGCGTGCGGCAATTCCCCCGCTCGTCATCTGCCAGTCTGCGATGGCGCGGCGGGTAGTTGCACCGTGACGCGGAGCCCGCCAGCGGCCCGGGGAGTAAGGGTGAGGGTTCCGTCGTGTGCCTGGGTAATGCTTTTAACGATTGCCAGGCCGAGGCCGACACCTGCGTGGTCGGTGTGTATGCGTTCGGTGCCGCGCTGAAACGGCTCGACAAGCGTGGCAACCAACTGTGGAGTCAGCTGCTCGCCGGAATTCTCGACAGTGAGCACCGCATGCTTGGGGTGAGCGCTGGTCGTGACCCACACGGTGCCCTGCTCAGGCAGGTTGTGGACGATCGCGTTGTGCACGAGGTTCGTCGTCATCTGTAGCAGGAGCGCGTGTGAGCCGATGGTGGGAGTCACGTCGCCTGAGGTTTCGATCGTGATGCCATGCTTTTCTGCGAGCGAGAGAAGCGTTTCAGTGGCTTCTTCCGCTATCAGGGACAGGTCGACGTGTACTCGGGCGAAGGACCGCTGGTCGGCGCGGCTGAGCAGGAGCAATGCTTCAGTGAGGTCGATCGCGCGGGTGTTGACGGCGTGGAGCCGGTCGACAAGTTCGCCGGTGTCGCGGTTCAGATCGTTGCGGGCCACGTCGAGCAGTGTCTGCGTGATCGCCAGCGGAGTGCGCAGCTCGTGCGAGGCGTTGGCTGCAAACCTCCGCTGTTCGGCGACGTGTGCTTCGAGTCGCGCGAGCATCGTGTCGAAGGCGTCGGCGAGTTCGCGAAACTCATCTCTGTGGCCCGGTAGCCCGATTCGGTGAGAGAGCGATCCGGTTGCGGCCATACGCGTGGCGTCCGTAATGCGAGTCAGCGGGGCGAGCATCCGGCCGGCGAGAAACCACCCTCCCACAAGGCCGAACACCAGCAGAAACACCAGCACTGCGGCTGCCCTCGGAGCTGGTTCGCGCAGGAGGTCGGGAACAAAGCGACCGATGGCGATGATCGCAGCGTTGGGCACATACAGGAATACCAACATGGAGGCGAGCATCAAGGCACCTGCGAACACGAGGAAGCCGGCATAGCTGAGGGTGAGTTTGAGACGAACGCTCAAACCAGGCTGCCTATCCACGGTCCCCTCCCTCACGCCCGGTGCCGGGTGCTATATCGATGCGATAGCCGACGCCGGGTACGGTGGCGATGATCCAGGGCTCGCCGAGGCGTTTGCGTAGTGCCGAGACCGTGATGCGTACAGCGTTGGTGAACGGGTCGGCGTTCTCATCCCATGCTCGCTCTAAGAGTTCTTCCGCGCTGACGACGCCGCCTTCGGCAGCGACGAGGACTTCGAGCACGGCGAACTGCTTCCGGGTGAGCGCGATGTAGCGGCCGTCGCGGTAGACCTCGCGGCGGAACGCATCCAGACGCAAGCCTGCGATCTCGCGCACGGGTGGCCTGTTGTGGGCGCGCCTGCGGTCGAGCGCTCTGAGACGGAGCACGAGTTCCTGGAGTTCAAACGGCTTGGTGAGGTAGTCGTCGGCGCCGATCTCGAACCCGGTAGCCTTGTCGTCAAGCCGGTCGGCTGCGGTGAGCATGAGGATCGGCATGCCGCTGCCGGAGGCAACAATGTGTTTGGCGATCTCGTCGCCGGAGGGGCCCGGAATATCGCGGTCGAGGACGGCGATGTCGTAGGCGTTGACGCTCAGCAGCTCCAGAGCGGTGTCGCCGTCGCCTGCGATGTCTGCCGCAATCGCTGCCAGGCGTAGGCCATCACGGATGGCTTCTGCCAGATAGGGCTCGTCCTCAACGATCAACACACGCATGCGCCGATTATAACAGCTGGCGTATATCGTCGGCATATCGAAAACTACATACGTGCCGGCAACACCACCCTGCCTAGACTGAAGGCATGATCTACAAACCAGCAAGCACAACGACCCGCCGGATTCCCAAAATTCTTGCCGCCGGCCTGCTCCTCGTCATCGCGATGATCGCCGCAGCCCTCGGCTACCCGTTGCTGACGTCCTTGTCCTCGACGGCCGCATCACCCATCGACGTTCCTCGCGGTGAACATCCCCGGCCGCAACTCCCGCCTCGACGAGCTGTGGATAACGACGCGTCACCCGTCGACATGCCTCGCAGTGAAGCCGCTCAGCCACAGCTACCGCCTCGCCAAGCAGTGGATGAAGCCGCATCACCTATCGATATTCCTCGCGATGAGCACCATGACGCGCTTGGTGAGGCTGATGGTGTTGTCCCTGACGGCACGACGATCTTTGATGATGAGGTTCCGGGTGTAGCCAACCTTGATCCGGCGCTCCTCGGTGCTCTGCGCCAGGCTGCAACGGATGCCGCAGACGACGGAGTCGCGTTCCTGGTCGATAGTGGCTGGCGTTCCCCGGAATACCAGAATCAGCTTCTTCGTGAGGCGGTTTCCGAGTATGGGTCCGAAGCAGAAGCCGCTCGGTGGGTTGCCAGCGCGGAGTCGTCTGCTCACGTGTCGGGGGGCGCGGTCGACATTGGTCCCTTCGATGCCACGGCGTGGCTCTCCGAGCACGGCGCCGAGTACGGGCTGTGCCAGATCTACAGTAACGAGCCCTGGCACTACGAGCTGCGCCCCGAAGCCGTCGATCAGGGCTGCCCGCCCATGTACGCCGACCCTACGCACGATCCAAGGATGCAGCAGTAAGTATTGATCCCAGAAATATCTTGGAGGCACAACGTGGAAATTCTCAAGGTGAATAACCTTTCGAAGGTATACGGCCAAGGCGACACGCAGATCAAGGCCATCGACGATGTCAGCTTCAGCGTGGAAAAAGGCGAGTTCGTCGCCATCGTCGGCCCTTCCGGCTCGGGCAAATCGACGCTGCTGCACATCATGGGCGGGGTGGATACGCCCAGCTCCGGCCAGGTGCTGGTGGATGGCACGGACATCTGCGCCCTCGATCAGACGAAACTGGCGATCTTCCGTCGCCGGCAGATCGGCCTGATCTACCAGTTCTACAACCTGATCCCCATCCTCAATGTCGAGGAGAACATCACTCTGCCGCTGCTCCTGGATGAGCGCAGTCTGGACGAGGTGCGTCTGAAGGAGATCGTCGCCACGCTGGGACTGGCCGACCGGGTCAGGCACCTGCCCAACCAGCTATCCGGCGGGCAGCAGCAGCGCGTCTCCATCGGCCGGGCGCTGATCAATAACCCTGCGCTGGTCCTGGCCGATGAGCCGACCGGCAACCTGGATAGCCACAACGCCAGGGAGATCATCGCGCTGCTCAAGCTCTCCAACCAGCGCTACCACCAGACGGTGATCGTGGTGACCCACGACCGCGACATCGCCCTGCAAGCCGACCGCATCATCTCTTTCGGAGACGGGCGCATCGTGCGCGACGAGGCGGTGCGTGCATGAACATCCTGACGACGTACACCCTGAAGTACCTACAGCTGAACAAGAAGCGTACTGCGGTAACCATCCTGGGGGTGATCCTATCCTCCGCCCTGATCTGCGGGGTGTTCCTGCTGGGGGTCAGCTTCCAGAAGCTGATGATCGACCACGAGATCGCCACATTGGGGAATTGGCACGCCCAGTTCCGCGCCGTGCCCTATGCAAAGGCGAACTCTATCATCGAGAACAGCGCCGTCCAAACATCGATGCTCAGCGACTGGCTCGGGAACGCCACCTACGGCAGCCAAAACGCAACCAGGCCCTACCTGTACATCACCGCCTATGACGCGCGTTCATTCCAAAACCGCCCTGTCCAGCTCATCTCAGGTCGCTTGCCGCAAAACGAAGATGAGCTTCTCGTTTCCCAGGTGATGGTAGCGGACTCGGGCCTGGGTCTGGAACCCGGCAGTACGCTGAACGTGACGTTTGGCCGGCGGAATATTCCCAACCACGATGAGCTGGTCAAGGCATGGGGCGGCGAAGAATATGTCGCACTGCAAGAAGGGGAAACCTTTGTCCCATCCGGTTCCAGAACCTACACGGTGGTCGGCGTGATGGCACCGCTGTTCGATGAGACCAGCATGCCCGCCGATTTCCCGGCCTTGACGTATCTCGACCCGGCGCGATTGGCGGCAGCAGACAACGTGGACATCTCGATCCTGGCCCACGATCCGCGCAGCATTTACACCAGCGCGCCGGAGATGGCGACGAGCGCCGGGTTGGAGGTGATCATGGGCCCGGACGGCCAGCCAACCACCGAAAGCATCGTCTACAACGAGGAGCTGCTGGCCTGGATGGGCGCCAGCGGCCGGTCCAACTATGGGCTTTTCTTCCTGGTGATCCTCGCCACCCTGATCGCCCTGATCGTGAGTGGCTCGGCATTGGTGATCTACAATGCGTTCGCCATCTCGATCGGCGAGCGCAAAAAGCAGTTCGGCATGTTTGCCAGCGTAGGCGCCACCGCCACGCAGATCCGTCGCATCGTGCTGATCGAAGCTGGGACCATCGCGGCGATCGGCATCCCGCTGGGCATTCTGGGGGCCATCGCCGGGGTAGCGATCCTGCTGAAGCTTACCCAGGGGATCGTCGCCCAGCTGATCGTCGATGCGGAGCAGGGAATGCCAATGGTGATCTCGCCGCTGGTCGTCGGCTTGACTGTGCTGTTCGCCGCGATGACTATTCTGCTCTCGGCCTGGATTCCCGCCGGGCGCGCCTCGCGGGTTTCGCCCATCGATGCCATCCGCCAGAGCGGCGAGATCGAGGAGAGCAAGCCGCTCCCAGAGGGCACCCGCCTGCGCACCAGCCCGCTAATCCGGCGTGTGTTCGGGTTCGAGGGCGAGCTGGCGCTCAAATCCCTCAAGCGCGACCGCAAGAAGTACCGCACCACGGTGCTTTCGCTCATGATCAGCATTATCCTGTTCGTGGCTTTCAACGCCCTGATGCTGTACACCAATACCACCCGCAGCATGGCCGTCAAAGCGATGAACTTCGACCTGATGATCGACCTGGACTACCGCCAGACTCACTCCTCGGATTTTGTCGACCTGGTCAGCCAGCTGCCGGAAGTGCAGCGAGTTGCCTACAGACGCTCCGCCTACATGATGTACATCCCCGCGCGCGCGGTAATCACCGACCCGGCTCACCGGGCCATGCAGGAGCTGAATAGCCTCAACCTTGAGAATCTACCTCGCGCTGTAGAAGGTGATACATACGCGTTTGTGCTCCAGGTGAATGCCGTAGGGCCGGACGAGTTTGCCCACTATGCCGCGCAGCTCGGTCTGGACGTGGAGCAGTACTCCGATCCATCTGCGCCGCAGGGAATCCTGCTCAACCACCCCAGCCTGCGCCAGAACGGCAAGCTGTACGATTTCGACCTGTTCAACCTGCAACCGGGCGATACGATGACTGTCTCCAGGATGCCGGGCTGGTCCTCGCCCCAACCCGGGGACGAAGCAGCGGACAGCCTGACGTGGACGGTGGGCGCGGTGACTCAGGAAACACCCCTGGGCTTTATGGGGGTGACGCTGGTTCCAAATTTGTTCGTCTCGGACGCCGTCTTCGACGGTTTGAGCAACCGGATGCTACAGCTGGGTCCCATCAATCCCGGGCACATGATCCTTAAGAGCGATAACCCGGACGCGGCGCTGGAAGCCATCGAACGGCTCTACAAAGCTACGGTTGGAGGCAATTTCTCGTACCAATCGATGACGGAGTTCAACCGCAGCAGTAACCTACAGACGCTGCTGATCAACCTGTTCTTCTACGGGTTCCTGACGCTGATCACGCTGATCGGGGTGACCAACATCGTTAACACGTTGGATACCAACATCAAGCTACGTCGGCGCGAGATCGCCATGCTCAAGTCGGTCGGGCTGACGCCGGGCGGCTTCCGGCGCATGCTGCACTACGAGAGTCTGTTCTACGGGCTGACTGCCCTGCTGTATGGTCTGCCGATCGGGATCGCCCTGAGCGTGTTCATCTATTACCAGTTCGACGGAGTGAGCACCTTTGCCTTCACCCTGCCCTGGGGAGCGATCGCGGCCTGCGTGCTGGGCACCCTGGCGATCGTTTTCGTCACCATGATGATCTCCGGCATGATGATCCGCAACGACAACATCGTCGATACGATCAAAGAAGAAAATTTGTAGGCTCATCATCAGTTCCAAAAACTGGCTGATGCGTTGAGCATCTGCGCGGCGATCAGCTCGTGCGTGCAGCAGCGCATGGTCGTTGCAGGAATTGGCGACAGAGTACTCCTGAGCAGTTGAGCAGATCGAGCGTGTGGAAGGCGCAACCTAGTTCCGGGCGTCGCCATGCCGATACATCTCCCGTGGTTGCCCCAGAAGCTCCTGTCTGGACCATGGTATCACCTGGTCTCGTCGCACAGGCGAACGTCCTGGCAGCATGTAGCTAAGGCGTTCGGCCCCGCGCTCGGCATGGTCCATGATCCGTCTGATGCGCACCACGGCCCAGATGACCCAGACTACGAGCATGCCAGGGACACCGAGGAGCAGCATGACTCACCCTCCAGGATGACCATTCGGGAATATCACATCTATGCTAGCACCCGACGGTGATAGATGAAGTTCCAGTGAGGTGGCATGTGCGTTCCACGCGGCTTGTCCGGTCGATGGATCTCGATGCTTCGGTGCACCATCCTGTCTGCCGCCGTTACCACCGAACAGCTGCGTGAGCTGCCGATCAAGGACGTGGCAGACGGGATGTTCCTCAGACAAAAGAAGCCGAGATAATGGCATGTTGGTGGGCGTGCTATCATACACGAGCGGCCGTTCGCTCCCACGATCCGACGCCTGCCGCGTCCAAGCCGCTACGTCGCGACGCCTCGTGGAGGGACGGCAGAGCATGGAGGTGTTTTGGATATCGGCGAGCGGGATCGAGGCCCATGCGGTTGCAGAGCTAGCGGTCCTGGCGGCGCGTACTGACGGCGTGCTCTGGCTGGATCTGCCCGCCGACGAGGTTGAAACCACCCCGGCGCTCACCGAGGTCTTTGGGTTTCATGGGCTCGCCCTGCGCGATTGTCGCGAGCGGAGTCTCATGCCGAAGATTCACGTCTATGCCGACCACCTGTTTCTGATTCTGCATGTGCCGGAGCCCGGCGCGCAGGGTCATGTACATCTCCTTGAGATCGATCTGTTTATCGGCCGGCGCTACCTGGTGACGGTACATGGCCCCCTCGGTGCGGGCGTGTCGATGGCAACGGCGATGCGTGAATCCCATGAGGTCAGCGATCGCATCGCGGCGGGGCGGTTCCACCCGAAGTTACCCTTCGAGATTGCCTATGCGATCATCTCGCGGCAAACGCGGCATATGGAAGCGGTGATTGCCGAGCGGGCTCGAACGATTGCCGGGTTCGAGCAGCAGATCATGCGTGGGCAGGTGGCGGATGAGCACCGGACTCTGGAGGCGATCTTTCT
>DASWTQ010000201.1:0-2829 GCA_036402055.1 Herpetosiphonaceae bacterium | reverse complement strand
TCCATGAAGAAGCCTTTCTAGAGCACTGGTTTGGTCACCGTTACTCTAGCACTTCTTCATGGACCCTCAAGGTCGCAACTTAGGTTATCTATGTCGCTGTCGGATGAAGATTTTATCGCGTACGCTCAGCGCCTGGATGCGGCGCTCCAGACCCATGTATGCTCCTGACGAGGCTGTGCTCACGCAGCTCAAGCTATGTTTCTCTACCACATCAAGAAAGATGACCATGCAACACTCAAGCTCCACACGCTCCACGCTGATCATCCTGGCGCTGCTCCTCCTCAGTGGCTGCGGCACACCAAGACCGTCGACTGAGGTTGCACAGCTCACGCCGAGCCCGGCGTCTCGCAGCACGGCCACGCCCACACCTCGGCGCCCAACTGCGACGGCGCGTCCGGCAGCGCCAACCGCACCGCCCGCGACGGCGACGGCACTGCCACCGACCACCGCGCCGACGTCTGCGCCGCTGCCGACGCCCACGGCTATCGTCGCCAATGCCACGGCTGTTGTTCGGAACGGCGGCAACGTGCGGCGTGTTCCCGCAACCGGAGAGCCGCTGGATCAAGTGCACGCCCATGAACGGGTGCCGCTGATCGGCAAAAACGCCGACGCGAGCTGGTATCTGCTGGTGACAGCGCGCGGTGTTAGCGGCTGGGTCAGCGCGACGCTCCTGACGATCGAGCCCGCCGGCAGCGCCCAGGTGCCGGTCGTGCCCGAGACGACGCAGGGCCAGGCAGCCGGCAGCCCGGCGTCCGACGCATGGACCACCCATACGATTAACGAGAGTACGATTCAGCTGCCATCGAGCTGGAAGGCGCTGCCGGTCACCGATGAGCATCTTGAGCGGGCAGCCAAAGAGATGGAGCGCGAGAACGCCGCGCTCGCCGCGATGATGCGCAACATCCTTGCTTCAGGCCAGGCTTCACAAATGCGCTTCTACGCCATGGACCCGGCGACGGGAACCAACGTCGGCATGCTGGCGATACCACGTCCCGCCGAAACTCCCGACGAATTATTGTCGCAGGTTGTGGATACACTCCCGAACCTGATGACTATGGCGAAGTTCATCAGCCGCGACAGTAAGCACCATGTGAATGGATGGCCGGCGGCGCGTGTCGTCTATGACCTGAATCTGGAGCTAGCCAACGGTTCTACCGTCACCCTGCGCGGTGTTCAATGGTATGTCGTCGGCGCGGACCAGGTGTTTATTATCACCATCTCGGGACCTACCGACGATGCGCTGATCTCGCTCGGCGACCGCATCGGTCAGTCCTTCAGCCTTCCGGCGACTGCGGAGGGCAGCGCGGCTACCGGCGAGCGTCGCCAGGTGATCAACGGCGGCAACCTGCGGCAGTCACCGGCCGTGAGCGCCACCAATATCATCGGCCAGGTGTGCCCCGGCGATCACGTCGCGATCCTGGCTCGGCCGGAGCAGCCGCGATGGAAGGCGGTCCGCGTCGAGGTCACAGGGCCGAGCTGCGATCCCAACCGCGTGCCTGCCGGCACGGAAGGCTGGGTCAGCACGTCGCTGCTGGGCGAACCGCTAGCCCAGGACGGCGCTGCGGCGCTGCCACCGAGTCTGCTGATCACCCGACTTGTACCTTTTACCCACGCCGGAACCTCCATTACCGGGCTACGGCCTGAGAGCTGGCAGATCTTCGATAACGTCGCGAGCTTCCAGATCTCGTCGAGCCCGGAGGCCCCGGACGGTCTCACGGGGCGGATCATCGAGCCCGGCGACTATCCGCGAGATGGAGCAGCCGGCGCGATCGGTACGGTGTTCGCGGCGCTCAAGCAAAATGTGGTGGCGGGACCAGCGCCGGAGGTTCACGAGGAACAGCTGAACGCGGATGGCAGCGGCCTGCTGCTGGTCACGACCACAGGCGTCTCACAAGGCAATACCCGGCCGGTACGCATGACCTGGTACGCGCGCACAACCGTGACGGAGCGCGGCATCCTGGTCGCGATCGGAGTCGTGCCCGCCGAGCTGTTCCCCCAGCAGGAGTCGCTCATGCGCCAGATGGTTGATTCGTTGCGGGTCACTGATTAAACATTCAGGGATTTTCAAGACGGAATGCATATTGCAAGAGGGACAGCCTACGTATGCTCAAAAAATCTTTCAGTATTGCGCTCATGCTACTGCTTTGTACTGCCTGTAGTCTCTCAGGCAGATCATCGCTTCAAGTTCTGGGCCGGATCGACTCGTTTGCGCATGACCTCACCTTTTCGCCCGACGGCCAGCTCCTGGCTGCGGGCACACTTGACGATGGCGCAAAGATCTGGCGCGTCTCCGATAAAGCGCTCGTCGCTTCTTTGGGCAGCGGCGACATCCGTGCGATCGCCTTTTCTCCCGACGGCCAGCTCATCGTCACAGGCGGTGGTGATAAAGATAGCACCGTGAATGTCTGGAGCCTTGCCGATAGCTCCCTGGCTCGCACCCTCGATCCTGTGCTGACGTCTAAGGTGCAGAGCGTGGATATTTCGCCGGATGGATCAAAGATTGCGGTCGGTACGAATGATCAGGTTCAGCTTTTCAATTTCGCGGACGGCGCGCTGCTCCATACCTTCGATGCCTTTGGAATGGACATAAGGTTTTCGCCGGATGGACAACAGCTCGCTATCGCCGAAAATCTCCCGGTGATTCGCATATGGGACCTGACGAGCTATGAGATGCTGCACAAGCTGGCGGGTCATGGATTTAGCACGGCGTACTCAGCGGACGGCACTCTTTGTGCCGCGCCTGGCTGGAACAACCAGGGAATGGTGACATTTGGAGGAGCCGAAAACTTCGCGACGACTGCCGGCGGCGAGAATCAGGTGCAGCTATGG
>DASWTQ010000200.1:0-4306 GCA_036402055.1 Herpetosiphonaceae bacterium | reverse complement strand
TGTGGCTGTGGCATCTGCCCGCGCTCTACAATCTGGCGCTGCGTAACGAGTGGGTGCATATTCTTGAGCATCTATTTTTTCTGGTCAGCGCGGTGATCTTCTGGTGGCCGATCTTCACCAGCGCCGAGCGATCGCGGCTGCATCCGCTGGGCGCGATGGCTTACCTGTTCGCCGGCATGATCGTGAGCAGCCTGCTGGGCATGATCCTGACCTTTGCCGAGCCGGGGCTGTATCCGGCCTACCTCAATCCGCGCGATCCGTTTGGCCTGCTGCCGCTGCTCTGGGGCGATTGGGGCCTGACGCCGGCGGTCGATCAGCAGGTGGGCGGTCTACTGATGTGGGTGCCCGGCGGCCTGGTGTATCTGCTAGGGATCATCGGGCTGCTGGCGCGCTGGTACGCCATGCCCGAGGAGGATGCACAAGCGCAGCCTGTGAACGAGACCGGCCTGCTGACCAGTAACGGAGGATGATCGATGGCTGAGAACGAACCTGCGACCAACCAGCCCACACCCGATCCACGGGAGGCTCCCCGCGCGCTCGATATGCGACCGCCAACGCCTGCGGTCCAGCCCCGCGTCGATCACACCGGCTCGGCCTCGCCGCCTGCCGCGCATCCCGCGCTGCCGCGACCGACCTACTGGCCGGCGGCGCTGGCGTTTGGCATCACGCTGCTGGCCTGGGGCTTCGTCACCACCGTCTATATCTCGATCGTGGGCATCCTGATGATCTTTCTGGCTATCGGCGGATGGATTGGAGAACTGCTGCATGAGCACTGAACCGACCGCTCAACGATCACCGGCGGAGCCCGGCCCCAGCGTCGGCGAGTCCCTGACCGACGCGGGAGCGCCGCTGCTCAGCCGCCGCTCGTTTTTCACCAAGCTCAGCCTTGGCCTGGCGGGAGTCGGCGCGGCGATCACCGGCCTGCCGATCGTGGGCTTCCTGCTGGCGCCGCTCTTCGGCAAGCCGCCGCAGCAGTGGCAGCCGGTCGGCGCGCTCAACGACTTCGCGGTCGGCGAGACCAGGCTGGTGACCTTTGAAGATCCGTCGCCGCTGCCGTGGGCCGGCGTCACCGCGCGCACATCGGCCTGGGTCCGGCGCGAAAGCGAGTCCGAGTTCGTGGCCTTCGCGATCAACTGCACGCATCTGGGCTGTCCCGTGCGCTGGCTGTCGGACGCGAATATTTTTATGTGTCCGTGTCACGGCGGCGTCTTCTACCAGGATGGCAGCGTCGCAGCCGGACCGCCGCCACGGCCGCTCTTTCGCTACGAGACGCGCGTCAGCGGCGATCAGCTTGAGCTGCTGACCGGCGAGCTGCCGATTACGGGGTAGAAGGAGCACCGCATGAACGCTCTCAAACGCGCATGGGACTGGATCGACGACCGCAGCGGCCTGTCGGGGCTGCTCGGGCCGGTCTTGACGCACCCCGTACCGCGCGGCGCCGGCTGGGCCTATGTCTTCGGCAGCGCCACGCTGGCCGCGTTTATCGTGCAGGTCGTGACCGGCATCGCGCTGGCGACGGCGTATGTTTCGTCGGCGGGCGAGGCCTACGCCAGCCTGCTGTTTATCACCAGTAATCCGCTGGGCTATCTGCTGCGCGGCATGCACTTCTACGGCGCGGGCGCGATGATCCTGATGGTCGGCCTGCATATGATCCAGGTTTATCTCTACGGCGCGTTCAAGTATCCGCGCGAGATGAACTGGCTGACCGGCGTGGTGCTGCTGGGCGTGACCGTGGCGATGGGCTTTACCGGCCAGCTGCTGCGCTGGGACGACATCGCGGTCTGGTCAGTCTTTGTGGCGGCGTCGCAAGCCTCGCGCGTGCCGGTCGTCGGCGAGCAGGTGGCGCGCTTCATCATCGCGGGCGACTCGATCGGCGGCGCGACGCTGAGCCGCTTCTTCGCGTTTCATGTGTTTTTTATTCCGGCGCTGGTCTTCGCCGGGCTCGGCGCGCATCTGTGGCTGGTGCTGCACAACGGCATCTCGGAGCCGCCCGAGGCCGGACGCCCGGTCGATCCCAAGACGTATCGCGCGTGGTACCACGAGTATCTGAAGCGCGACGGCGTGCCGTTCTGGCCGGATGCCGCCTGGCGCGACATCGTTTTTGGCGTCGGGATGATCATCGCGATCATGCTGCTGGCCTGGTTCTGGGGACCGCCCGAGCTTGGGGCGCCGCCCGATCCGAGCAACGTCGAGGCGTACCCACGGCCCGACTGGTACTTCCTGTGGTTTTTCGCCGCGCTGGCGCTGCTGCCGACCGAGATCGAAGATTATGTCATCCTGATCGCGCCGGTGGTGATCGGGATTCTGCTGCTAGGGCTGCCCTTCTTCTCGAACAAAGGCGAGCGCAGCTACCGGCGGCGGCCCTGGGCGGTCGGCATCGTGATCATCGTGGTGATCATGGTTGGCACGCTGTGGCGCGCCGGAGCGAACGCGCCGTGGTCGCCGGCCTTCGGGCAGCAGCCGCTGCCGGCGGACGTCGTGCAGGCGAGCAGCGAGCAGGTCGCACGCGGCGCGCAGCTTTTCCACAGCGAGGGCTGCCAGTTCTGCCACGCGTTCGCAGGCCAGGGCGGACAGCGCGGACCGAGCCTCACCAACGTCGGCGATCGGCTGAGCCGCGACCAGATCGCGATCTCGATCTTGAACGGGCGGCGCAATATGCCCGCGTATGGCAACACGCTCACGCCGGATCAGCTTGAAGATCTTGTCGCGTTCCTGCAATCCCGCTCGCAGCAGAACGCCGATACTGGATCAGATCCTGCTAGCGCGCAATCGCCGTAACGAACAAGGGAGCGAGCGAACAAGGGAACAAAGAGGGCTCGGTAAGCGTGTTCTTTCGCCCGGCCCTCACCCCCTAACCCCCTTCCCCACTCCTCGGCGGGCTTCCGCCTCGTCGGCGATAGGAGAGGGGAACAGTGGTACTGCTTTTGTTCTAGGTTCTCTGTTCTTTGTTCTAGGTTCTTTCGTTAGGTTCTTGGTTCTTGGTTCTTGGTTCTTTCTTTGTTCTTTTGTTCCTTTGTTTCTTTGTTCTTTTCGGTTCTAAGGAGCTTCACGGATGGCGATCTTCGATCGACTCAAGCATTATATCGGCCTGGTGCCCAATCCGATCACCGAAAAGACCAGGCAGGCACACGCGCGGATCAAGGGCGCGTCGGTCGCCATCAGCGTTTGTCCCTACTGCGCCGTCGGCTGCTCGCAGCTGGTGTACAGCAAAGACGGCAAGATTATCGACATCGAGGGCAACTACGAGAGCCCGATCAACGGCGGCACGCTCTGTCCCAAGGGCGCGGCGACTTTTAACCTGATCCATAGCCCGTATCGCGTCACAACCGTCAAGTATCGCGCGCCCTACAGCGATCGCTGGGAGGAGCGGCCGCTCCATTGGGCGATGGAGCGCATCGCGCAGCTGACGAAGCAGACGCGTGATGCCAGCTTCGAGGAGCACGACGCTCAGGGCCGGCGCGTCAATCGCACGCTGGCGATCGGGCATCTGGGCGGCGCGACTCTCGACAACGAAGAAAATTATCTGATCAAAAAGCTCTTTACGGCCGGTCTCGGCATTGTCGCCGTCGAGAACCAGGCGCGCATATGACATTCCAGCACGGTGCCCGGTCTGGGCGCTCGGCTTGGTCGCGGCGGCGCGACATCTTTTCAGCAAGATTTTGCCAACAGCGATTGTATCGTGATCATGGGCGCGAATCTGGCTGAGAATCATCCGGTCGGCTTTCGCTTTGTGATGAAGGCCAAAGAGCGCGGCGCGACGGTGATCCATATCGATCCGCGCTTTTCGCGGACCTCGGCGCTGTCGGATCTACATGTTCCGCTGCGGGCCGGCAGCGATCTGGTCTTTCTGGGCGCGCTGATCAATTATGTGCTCGGCAGCGAGCGCTGGAACAACGATCCGTTTTTCCAGGAGTACGTCAGGCACTACACCAACGCGCCGGTGATCATCAACCGCGAGTTCCGCGACACCGAAGATCTGGGCGGCGTCTTCTCGGGCTTCGATCCCGCGACCGGCAAGTACGACACGACGACCTGGCAGTACGCCGGGCAGCAGGTCGATCCTGGCGCGGCGCAGCATCCGTCTCAGGATGTGCAGACCCGCGAAGGCGGCGCGGCGACCGGCACGCCCCAGCAGTCGCAGCTCGATCCGACGCTGGGAGATCCGTTCTGTGTGCTCCAGCTGCTCAAAAAGCACTTCGCGCGCTACACGCCCGAGATGGTCGAGCGGACCTGTGGCGTGCCTCAGGCGCACTTTTTGAAGGTGGCCGAGGCGATTCTCGACAACTCAGCCCGCGATCGCACAACC
>DASWTQ010000199.1:0-6024 GCA_036402055.1 Herpetosiphonaceae bacterium | reverse complement strand
GACCACCGAGCCGGCGAACCAGGCCGTCACGGCGTCGGCGGGCGTCATCTGGCGGGTCAGCAGCAGTCTGACCTGCGCATCCGCGACCATGAACTGGAGCCGATCGATGGGATAGGCCGGATCGAGGGGAAGGTATGCCGCACCCGCCTTGAGCACGCCCAGCACGCCCACGATCTGCTCCACCGAGCGCTCGACACACAGGCCGATGCGCTCCTCGGGCTGGACGCCCAGCGCGATTAAATGATGTGCCAGCTGATTTGCCCGCCGGTCCAGCTCGCGGTAGGTCAGCTGAGTATCTTCGAACACCAGCGCGATCGCGTCGGGCGTGCGCTCCACCTGCGCCTCGAACAGGTGATGGATGCAGGCGGCTTCTGCGCGCGGCGTGGTGGGCTCGTTCCAGGCCAGGATCTGCTGTCGCTCGGCAGCGGTCAGCAGCGGCAGCCGGGAGATCGGCTGGTCGGGATCGGCGACGATGGATTCGAGCAAGGTCTGGTAATGCTGCAATAGCCGCTCAATGGTCGCCGCGTCGAAGAGATCGGTCTTGTACTCGGCGACCGCCCGCAAGCCCTCGGGCATCTCGGTCAGCGACAGCGTGAGATCATACTTGGAGGTGCCATTATCCACTCGCAGATATTCCACCGCCAGATCCTGCTGGCCTTGCGCAGGCACCGGCGCGTTCTGCAAGATGAACATCACCTGGAAGATCGGCGTGTGGCCGGTGTCGCGTGGTGGGCGCAGCTCCTCGACAAGCTGCTCGAAGGGCACGTTCTGATGCGCGTAGGCTTCCAGCGTCGTCTCACGCACCTGGTGCAGGAGCGTCCGCACCGTGGGATCGCCCGCCAGATCGGTGCGCAGTGGCAGCGTGTTGAGAAAGAAGCCCATCAGCGGCTCGATGTCGACGAAATCGCGGTTGGCGATCGCCGAGCCGGTGATGATGTCTATTTCGCCGGTGTAGCGGTGCAGCAGGATCTGGAACGCCGCCAGCAGTGTCATAAACAGGGTGCTGCCCTCGGTCTGGCTCAGCACCTGTAGCTGCTGCGCCACCGTCGCCGGGATCAGATGGTAGCCCAGCGCTCCCTCGTGCTTCATCTCCGCCGGACGCGGTCGATCCGTGGGCAGTTCAAGCACGGGCAGGCTGCCACGCAGCTGATGCTTCCAGTAGCTGATCTGCTCGTCGAGCACGGCGCCCTGGAGCCACTGTCGCTGCCAGATAGCGAAATCAGGATACTGGATCGCTAGCTTAGGGAGAGGTGCGGGCCGATCGTGGACCAGCGCGTCATACAGCACGGTCAGCTCGTGCAAAAACAGTCCGACCGACCAGGCGTCGAAGACGATATGATGCACGTTGAGCAGAAACATGTACTCCTGGTCGCCCAGATGGAGTAAATCGGCGCGCAGAAGCGGCCCGTGTACCAGGTCAAAGCTATGCTCGGCGTTCTCGACGATGCGGCGCTGCACCTCGGCCGTCTGATCGGCGGGTGAGAGATCGCGCAGGTCGATGAGCGGCAGCGGGATCGTGAGTGCGGGCGCGACGATCTGGTGCGGGTGGCCATCGACGGCGACAAAGGTGGTGCGCAGCGCCTCGTGGCGGCGGATGATCTCGTTCAAGCTGTGCGCGAAGGCGTCGACACGCAGCGGGCCGGAGATGCGCGTGGCAAACGGGACGTTGTACACCGTGTTGCCCGGGTCCCACTGATCCAGAAACCAGAGCCGCTCCTGGGCAAACGAGAGCGGGATCGCGGCGGTGGGATCGCGCGGCGTGATCACCGATCCGTAATCGACCGCGCCGGCATCTTCCAGCAGATAGGCGAACAGCTCAAGATCTTCGGCGGAGAGGCTCGTGCTGGGAATTGTATCGTCGTGGTGCATATCACATATTTCCTTTGGCGGCTTTCTGCTGGAGCACCCGCTGGCGCTCCTCCGGCGACATCGTCCACAGGCGCAGGAGCGCGACAGAGACGCGATCCAGCTGGCCTGGCTGTCGCTCGTGGGTACGGAGATGGCGAGCGAGCGCCGCAATCGTGGGCGCGGCAAAGATGTCACGGATGGTCAGATGAATATGGAACGCCCGCTGCACACGTGACACGATCTGAGTCGCGGTCAGTGAGTTGCCACCGAGCTTGAAGAAGTTGTCGTTGATACCGATGTGCGAGAGCCGGCACGAATCGCGCCAGATGCTCACGAGCGCTTCCTCAAGCGGTGAGCGTGGAGCCACAAAGGGCGTGCTGCGGCTGGCCTCGATCCAGTTGAGCTTTGCTAATGCCTTGCGATCGATCTTGCCGTTGGATGTTAGCGGCATCTCGTCGAGCAGCAGAATCGCCGTTGGTACCATGTAGTCGGGCAGCTGGCGTTGCAGGAAAGTATGGAGGACAGAGACAAGGCCCTCACCCCCCTGCCCCCTCTCCCATTGCGATAGGCGAGGGGGAGTGGTGGTACTTTCTTTGTTCTCTTGTTCTCGGTTCCTGGTTCCGTTAAGTTCTGGGTTCTCGGTTCTGGGTTCTCGGTTCTCAACCACGTAGGCGATCAAGCGCTGCTCGGCGGATTGCTGCGCCTGAACCAGAACCACGGCCTGCTCAACCGCCGGATGCTGCCCTAACAGTGCCTCGATCTCGCCCAGCTCGATGCGATAGCCGCGCAGCTTGACCTGCTGATCGATCCGGCCCAGGAACTCTACCACGCCGTCAGCCTGGTAGCGCGCCAGATCGCCGGTGCGGTAGAGGCGAGCGCCCGGATGATTCGAGAACGGATCGGGAATAAACGCGGCGGCCGTGAGATCGGGGCGGCTGGTGTAGCCACGCGCCAGCTGCGCGCCGCCGATGTAGATCTCGCCGGGCACGCCGATCGGCACGGGCTGCAACCGTGCGTCGAGCAGGTAGATCTGCGTGTTGGCGATCGGCCGTCCGATCGGCACCGCCCCCTCGGCGGCATCGTCGGGCGTGACCTCGTAGATGCAGCAGCCGACCACGGTCTCGGTCGGGCCGTACTCGTTGATCAAACGAGTGGCAGGCGCGTGCTGTCGCCAGAGCGCGATCGTCTCGTAGTGGAGCGCCTCACCACCGATCACAAAGGCCCGTGCTTGTCCGGCCAGTGTGTCGGGAGGCAGCACGAGGCGCAGCAGATCGAGATGAGCCGGCGTCAGCTTGACCAGGCTGTAGTCGGCCTGGGCCTTGAGACGATCGGCCAGCGCCTCGACCGGCTGCGGCTGCGGCAAAAGCCAGACGCTGCGACCACACAGCAGCGGCGTGAAGAGGCTGGTCACGGTCAGATCAAAGCCGATCGGCGAGTGAACCGGCGCGCCCTGGCCCTGCGCCGCGCCATACGCCGCGACCGCCCAGTGGAGATAGTTGCTCAGCCCGCGCTGGGTGAGCATCACGCCCTTGGGCCGTCCGGTCGAGCCGGAGGTGTAGATGATATACGCCAGCTGATCGGGATTAACCGTGGAGTGCGGCTCCGTCGCCGGGGACTGCGCGATCGTCGGCCAATCACGATCCAGACAGAGCACCGATCCCGAATGCGCGGGCAGCTGATCGACGAGCGGCTCCTGCGCAAGAACGATGCGGGTTAGGCTATCCTGGAGCATAAAGCTCAGGCGCTCGCGGGGATAGCTGGGATCGAGCGGCAGGTAGGCGCCGCCGGCCTTGAGAATGCCGAGCAGCCCTACTACCAGCTCCACTGAGCGCTCCGCACAAATGCCGACCGGCACATCGGGCCCGACGCCGAGGCAGCGCAGGTGGTGCGCCAGCTGGTTGGCGCGGGCGTTGAGCTGACGGTAGCTGAGACGCTGCATCTGCTCGTCGTCACCCACTGTGATGAGGGTGGGCGCGTCAGGGGTGCGCGCGGCCTGCGCCTCGAACAGAGTGTGCAGATAGCGCTCCGGCGGGTAAGCCACGGTCGTCGCGTTCCAATCCACGAGCACGCGCTGTCGCTCGGCCTCGTCGAGCAGCGGTAGATCGCCGATTCGCTGCTCAGGATCGGCGACGATGCTTTCAAGCAGCACCTGGAAGCTCCGGGCCATGCGCTCAACTGTCCCAGCGTCGAGCACGGCAGGATTATACAACCAGACGCAGGTCGCGTCGGCTTCGGCGAGCGCCAGGATCAGATCGGCGGGCGGCAGCACATCATCGCGATCGGCAATCTCGACGACGCCGACAGGCAGCGCCGGGCCGCGCCGCTCGGGAAGCTCCCGCAGCACGGGATAGCGCGTGGTCATGTCGCGGGCATAGGTTTTGTGCCGCGCCACCAGAGCTACCTGCGCATCCAGCGCCTGAGCCAGCTCGGCGTAGGAGCGTTCCGGCAGCACCTCAACCCGCAGCGGCAGCATGGATGCAAAAAAGCGATCCAGCTCGCCAAGCTCACGGCGCAGCGCAGCCGAGCTAAAGCCGAGATCGAACCGATCCATACCGCCGATCCGCGCCAGATAGGCGACAAAGGCCGTGCGCAGCAGCGAGTTGAAATCTTGCGCGGCTCCTGCCAGATAGGAGCGCACAGCGTCTGAGATCGGCATCGTTATCCGCTCCGGCTCGACCGCGACTCCCGGCGTTTGCCGCTCCACGAACGGCAGCGCGATCGGATGGAGCGCGGCCAGTCGCTCGGTCCAGAACGCTTCGTGACGACCGAATGCAGTATTCAGCGCCGTCAGCCGCTCGGCACGCTCGGGCGGCAGCGCAGGTAGCTGCTGGCCCTGGCGTAGACCAAAGATCGCCACGACCTCGGCCAGCGGCAAGTCGCGCCCGTCGATGGTGAGCAGCTCGCGCAGTGCAATATCGGTAGTTGTAGTGGCAACCTGGATCGACTCTCGGTCGATGCGGCTGATCGTGCCGGACGCGGCGGTAGAGTGCGTGCCCAGCTCCTCAAGCTCCGCGACGATCAAGAATTCCGAGCCGATCGCCAGCTTCGGCCGGCCCATCGCGTTGGGATACGGGCCAAAGTCCAGGGCTCGGGCCAGCGCGCCGATCGTTTCGGCCGGCTGCTCCCAGGCGATAACACCGCCCATCGGTGGTCGCTTTGACTGCGCGAAGAAGCTGCGCTCGGCCAGATTTTGCCGGATTGGCAGCAGTCGGTCGGCGGCGAGATCGGTGACCAGCTCGGCAAAGGCCTGGATCGCCGCCTCATAGCACCTGGTGTTGAGCGTAAACGTCGTTTCACGCGGCCCGATCTCAACCATCCGCTGCTTAAGAATATCGCCTGCATCGACAAGGACGCTCATCTGATGCCAGGTGATGCCGTGTGTTGTCCTCCGGTCGATCAAGGCCCAGAAGGTCGCGAAGCTGCCGGCGTACGTTGGCAGCGGCGCATCGTGGTAGTTGATCGCCGCTTTGCGCGGCAGCGACAATATTTCGGCGGGCAGGATCACCGGATTGACGATGCTAAACAGGTAGTCGAACGGCTGCCGACTCATAAACCCGGGCAGATCATTGCGTGGGTGCGTGTGTGGAATATGGCGCTCGTCTGCCCAACGCCGAATCGCCGGATCGGTCGAGATAATGCCATGAATGGTGTGGCCCTGTGCGATGAGAATTTCTGCGCACTGGATTGGAAGGCTCCCTTCGCCGATGATATAACAGCTAAGCGGAATAGAATTCGGCATGGTAACTCCCTGGCTCGACATAACCTGTTTTCATACGCCTGTCTCAGTCTCCCGGCTCCCTTCGCGCCGCTTCTGACCGAGCGGCAGGTGATTATGCGTCGATGCCTTCACTGCCAGGACAGGGATCTGCATGTGCAAAGCCCCTACATAATACCTTTATCGTCTGAGACGGTTAAGCAGCAATTAATTAGGTGTGCCCGTTATGGTATAACCTGAGGCCGATCGTGGCAACCGTCACCGTGGCTGGCGGCGGTGCTGGAAATGCTGGGCCGGCACTGTTGCATTGACCATGTTGATTGATACTGAGAACATGAAATGGTAGCGGATCAACCTTTTGTCGTGCGTCGTCGGCGCGGGGCAAAGGTGTCGGCAATCTCTAGCATACGCTCCTCATCCAAGCGCGCATAGACGGTCTCCGTAACCAGCGAGGAGCTGTG
>DASWTQ010000198.1:0-5434 GCA_036402055.1 Herpetosiphonaceae bacterium | reverse complement strand
GAGAGCTTTCGCGCGGTGCCGGGCTAGTCTTTGATGCCCAGGCCTTTCTTCATAAAATCACCCGACATGCGGATCGAGCGCTGGCGCGGCAGAATCCTGGTCTGAAAGAAAAGCAGCAGCCTGGTCGTCAGGCCGACGATCACCCAGTGCCGCTTGCCGAGCGCCGCCAGCGCCTCCTTGGCCACCTTGCGCGGGTCCATGATCAACGGCTTCGGGAACTTCTCCAGTCCCGTCTGCGTGCGCATCAGCGGAGCCGGGATCACCAGCACATCTACCTGAGCCTGGCGCAGCTCGTACCAGAGCGCCTCGCCGAGCGTCAGCTGATAGGCTTTGTTAGCCGAGTAGCCCGCCGTGTATGGCGACGAGACCAGCCCCGCGCCCGATCCGACCAGAATAATGCCGCCTCGACGTTGGTCGCGCATACGGCGTCCAAAATGATGCGTGAGCGTCATGTAGGCCCGCGCGTTGACGTCCAGCATCTGCTGATGAATCGATAGATCGGAGTCCAGAAACAGCTCGGGATTCTTCGGCGTGAAGAAGTGGTTGCAGATCAGCAGGTGTACATCCAGCGGATCGGTGATCGCGGCCAGCTCGGGCAAGAAGTCGCGGCGGCTCAGATCCAGAACCACCGGCTTGACCTCGACTCTATAGGTCGCCTGGATGCTCGCGGCGGTGCTTTGCAGCTCCTCCGCCTGAATATCGATCAGCACCAGATTCAGCCCACGGGCAGCCAGCTCGTGGGCAAATTGCGCGCCAAGTCCCTGCGATCGTGCTGCTCCGGTGATAACGGCCCACGGACCATACCGGGTGGAAAATGCGGATGCTGACATGTTTCGTCGGTCCTCTTGCTGGATCGAAAACGTGTAGGGCCGGAGCACCACGTCCGCGCTGTGGCCCACCAGACGATTGTAGCCGAAGCGGCGCCACGGGACAATCGCCACGTCTCGCGGCGGATGCACATATCCTACAGTCCAGTAGTTGATCACAACTTGGTTAGCTCAGCGGTAGTGCTGAGGTGCTACCGCCGCGCGTTGACATACCTGCGCCTAGCCTTCATGATTCAAGCAGCATATGTGCATATTCCTAGAAAGCTCGATCAGTCTATGATACATACCCCGTCGCCGCACCGGATTGCCCCTGGCTTCGTCGCCAAAGCAATCCTGGCTGCACCTCATTGACCAGCCTCAAGCTACGATACTACCTCATGATCTCACCGCCCGGCTGCTGGAATATCTCGACGTCGCGATACGTCTTAGCACGCAAAGGATTTTTAATGCAGTATTCTCCATGCTTCTACGCTCACCGCATCAAAGCGCTGCTCGCCGTCTGCCTGCTGCTCGCGCTGGCGCTCACGAGCTGTAGCTCCGCCGCGCCGCCGGCTTCCGCGCTTGTGCCCGCGCAGGCCCGTGTCCAGCTGTCATGGATTCATACCATCGAGTGGGCCGGCTTCTATGCCGCCGAGGAGTACGGCTACTACACCGATCAGGCGCTGACCGTGGACCTGCTGGCCGGCGGCGAAGATGCGCAGGGCAACTATATCGATCCGATCCAGACCGTGCTGGACGGCCGCGCGGATTTCGGTGTTGTCGGCGGCGCGCATCTGATCCAGGCCCGAGCCAATCAAGCGCCGCTGGTGGCGATCGCCTCGATCTATCAGCGCCATCCGCTCGGGTTCACCTCGCTGGCCGAGAAGCAGATCGCCACGCCGCAGGATCTTGTCGGCAAGACGGTGCAGATCGCGCCCGACAGCCGGCTGCTGCTTGAGGCGATGCTGACCGCAACCGGCGTCGATATTTCGCAGATCACGATCGAAGATCGAACCGACTTCTCGATCGCGCCGCTGGTCAACGGCGATGCCGACGTGATCGACTCCTTCATCACCAATGAAGCGGTCAGCTTGAAGCTTGCGGGCCACAAGATCAACAATATTCTGCCGGTCGACTATGGCGTCGAGGAGTATCCCAACGTGATCTTTACGACCGAGCAGATGATCGCCGAGCATCCCGATGTAGTGGAGCGGTTCCTGCGCGCCACGCTGCGCGGCATGGACAGCGCGATCGCGAATCCGCAGCAGGTTGGTCAGCTGGCAGTGCGCCACGACTCGTCGCTGGATCTGGCGAAAGAAACCGAGGCGATGTTTCAGTCGGTGCCGCTGCTCAAGCCAACCGGCAGCCAGCCCGGAATGATGACGGCGAAAACCTGGCAGGCGACCTATCAGATCCTGCATGATCAGGGCATCCTCAAGCAGCCGCTCGACGTCAAGACCGTGTACACGCTGGCCTTTCTCGACAAGATCTACAACAAATAGCCGCAGTTGATCAACAAATAGTCGCAGTTGATCGCGCCGGCTTGATTCGACACAACCCGTGGAGAGTGCAACCAAACCGACGTTATCTGGTTAGGATCGAACATGAACGCAGTCTCGGCCCCGCGTGCGGAATCTCAATCGACGCTGCCCTTCTGGCATCAGCTGCGCTGGCGTCTGGTTTTCTATTTTGTGCTCCTGGCAACGGTTCCGCTGCTGACGGCGATGAGCTTTGCGCTCGTCAAGATGCGGACGCAAACCGAGCGCCAGGTGATTAACCAGCTTGAGTCGGTCGTCGAGCTGAAGAACGATCAGATCAATCGCTGGCTCGATGCGAATGCGCTGGTGCTCGACAGCTTTCTGAGTGATGTTCATCATCGCTCGGAGCTGAGCGACTTTGTGGCAGCGCCGGATGAGACGGAGCAGAGCGTCATCAGCGCAGAATTACGCGACCTGGCGCAGCTGCACGCCACGCCCAACGGCGGCTATTTCCAAAAGTTCTTTCTCTACAATCGCGCCGGAAAGATTGTGGCCGCCTCCGATCCGGCGGATCTCGGCAAAGTGGTGGTGAATCAGCCCTACTTTACCAGCAGCCTGGGTCAGCCGTTTGTGCAGCCGCCCTACTACGCGGTCGGCAACGATACGCTGAGTATGATCATGACCCGGCCACTGCGCGATCAGCAGGATCAAACGACAGCGGTGCTGGCGGGACAGGTGAATCTTGAGGCGCTCGGCCAGATTATGCTTGAGCGGACCGGATTAGGCGTGAGCGGCGAGACCTATCTCGTCAGCCAGGAAAATAACTATCTCCTGACGCCGAGCCGGGCGACGGGCTATTCGCTCAATCGCGCGTATCACAGCGTGGGCATCGATCGCGGCCTGGCAGGCGGTCAGGGCGTGGCAACCTATGCCGATTACCGCACGCCGCCGGAGCAGGTGATCGGCGCCTACCGCTGGATACCGGCGCTCAACGCGGCCTTGCTGGCTGAGATCGACGAGGATGAGGCGCAGGAGTTGTTTGGAGAAACCGCCAGCCTCAGCATCGCGCTGGCAGCGCTGGCCGGGCTGCTCGCCGCCTTGATCGGCTTGATGGTGGCTACTCGTGTGTCGCGGCCGATCACCACGCTGGCCCAGGCGTCGCACCGCATCACGGCAGGACGGCTCGATCAACAGGTGGCGATCGGCGATCGCGGCGAGATCGGTGTGCTGGCGACCGCGTTCAACGGCATGACGGCGCGGCTTCAGCAGACGCTGGAAGGGCTGGAGCAGCGCGTGGCCGAGCGCACCGCCGATCTTCAGCACGCGAATCAGGAAGCCGAACGCGCCCTCAAGGAGCTAAGCGCGTCGCTCCACCAGCGCGAGCTGCTCAGCGCCACGGTTCGCGAGCTGGCGACGCCGGTGGTGCCGGTGCTGGAAGGCATTCTGGTCATGCCGGTGATCGGTGTGATCGACTCCGAGCGCGTGGCGTTGCTGCTCGAATCGCTGCTGACCGCGATCGAGCGTCATCGCGCCAGCGTGATTATCATCGATGTCACGGGCGTGCCGGTGGTCGATACGCAGGTCGCGCAGGTGCTGATCAATGCGACCGACGCGGCGAGGCTGCTTGGCGCGCTGCCGATTCTGGTCGGCATTCGTCCTGAGCTGGCGCAGACGCTGGTTGGCCTGGGTATCTCGTTCAATGGCCTGGTCACGCACGCCGATCTCCAGAATGGTGTGCGCTATGCCCTGGAGCGCACGCGATCCTGATGTATTTTGCCTGAGATGTTGGGATGAGGATCATTCAGGCCTCGCTCTCGGGCCAGAGCCAGCTTTCCAGGCCGCGATGGCGGATCTGAAGCGATGCCAGATGCGCGCGCTCCTGGCTGATGGCCCGCCGAAACGCGCTGTAGATCAGGATCACCGCCGCCATGCTCGGCGGCACGGGCAGCGTCCAGCCCAGCAGGCTAACCAGGATGCCAAGGTAGATCGGATGCTCGAAGCGGTACAGGCCGCTCTGAAGCGGTTTCGTCGCGGCCGTGGGGTGGATGCCGAACGATCGCTGGCGGCTGAGCTGGTTCATGGCCGTCGCTTCGAGCGCCCAGCCCAGCACTTGCAGCGCCAGCGCCAGCCGATCCAGCCAGCGCGGCAGCCGCAGCCGGAAGACCAGCGGCGCAAGCATGCACAGGCCCAGCAGCGCAGGATACGCCGGCACCGGGGCTTGCTTGCGCTCCTGCGGCGTGGCGCGCAGGAAGATCACGCCTTCTTGAGCCACGAAGCCGAGAAAGAGCAGCCGTCGAATCTGATGGATCTGCATGATCTTCTCCTTCGACAGGACATCCATAACGCTCGATCAGAGTCCGCTGCCAGGTTTTACGCGTCGCGAGGATTGGTGGTGGAGTACAGCATGGCTCGGCCGTATTTGTCTTCGATCTCCCGCTCAAAGCGCATCCCGATCTTGCTGGCGACGGCTTGCGAGGCCCGGTTTTCCTCCTCGATCAGGCAGATCAGCCGGGGTGCGCCTACCTGCTCAAAGCCATAGCGCAGGATCGCCTGCGCCGCCTCGGTGCCCAGTCCCTGGCCCCAGTATTCCTTGGCGATCAGATAGGCCACCTCGATCTCGAACTGCTCCTCGATCGTCCAGGGCAGCAAGCCGCACCGGCCGATGAATGTGCCGGTCGGTTTGTGAATCGTCGCCCACAGGCCGTAGCCGTACTTCCCGTAGTACACGTCGATAATCCACTCTAGCTCTTCTTTGGTTTCTTCGTAGGTCAGCGTGCCGTCGGGGAAATAGCGGCGCACTTCGGGGTCGCGGTAGAGCGCATACAGCGCGTCGAGGTCGTCGGGCGTGAGACGCCTGAGGAGCAGCCGCTCGGTCTCAAGAACGGCGGCCTGCGGATCGGTCATCGTCATCCTCCTTGGCTTGGTTCAGCGCTGATTATACGAGCGCGCCGACCCCGCGATCAATGGCCGATAGACCTAGCGGCGCGGGTTCAGAGCATATGCGAAAGAGGTGTGCCAGGAGCTTGGGAGATGAGACGTTTCCGAGCATCGGAAACGTAGTGTGGTGTATAGGTCAGCAATGCTTATTAGGCCGTTGTGCTAGTTCCCATTGATTAATGAGGAGTCCCCCAGTATAGTCTGGATGTTCTT
>DASWTQ010000197.1:0-2041 GCA_036402055.1 Herpetosiphonaceae bacterium | reverse complement strand
TCGACAGCCTCGATTTCTTCGATGCCCACGTCATCGCGGCGCACATGGTCTATCCCGACACAGGGGAGATCGCGCTGCTGGCCGAGCACGGCGTGGGCGCGATCCACAATCCCAGCTCGAACCTGAAGCTGGCCTCGGGCGTTTCCCCGGTGCCGCAGATGCTGGCCGCCGGCGTCCGAGTCGGGCTCGGCACCGACGGCGCGGCCTCGAACAACGACCTGGACATGTGGGAAGAGATGAACATCGCCGCGCTGCTGCACAAAGGTGTTTTGAAAGATCCAACCACCATGCCGGCACCGGCGGTCCTGCGCATGGCAACGCTGGGCGGCGCGGAGGCGATCGGGCTGGATCACCAGATCGGGGCGCTCACCGTTGACCGCCGAGCCGACCTGCTCCAGGTTCGGCTTGACGAGGCGCGCATGGCCCCAACCTACAACATTATCTCCAACCTGGTCTATGCCGCCAACTCCGATGATGTCGACACGGTGATCGTCGAGGGCAAGCTGCTCATGCTCCGTGGCCGCGTCCTGACCCTGGATACCGACCGGATTCGGGCGGATGTAGCCAGGATCGCCGCGCAAATCGGCGCTGAGGATCTGAGCACGGCGGCGCAACCGTCGAGGTGATCATCCTTTGCCATACCCAGAAAGGAGTCAGTATGAGACGCGTATGGAACACGACCTCTCGCCGGATCGGGAGCAGTCTGCTGGTGGTCATGCTCACCCTGATCGGCCTGGCGTCGCCCGCCGCCGCCGCCAACCAGGTGCCGTTCACCGCCATCGGCACAGCAGTGATAACGGGCGTGACGCACCTGCCTGGCGGGCTGACCCAGCTGGACGGGAGCCTTTCGGGCAAGGCGACACATCTGGGGAACGTCACGGGGTCGATAACGCGCATCCAGGATCATCAGGGGGGCTTTACCAGCACTGCGGTCCTGGTCGGGGCCAACGGGACGGACAGTGTGGTCTTGAGCATCAGCGGGCGCTTTGAAGGGGGTAAGGGCAACTCGTGTGTGCTCACGTCCACGGGCACGTACACCGTGAGCGGCGGCACCGGCGCGTTCGCCAATGCCACGGGGAGCGGGACAATCACCACCGAGATCGACGAGTGCGCCGGTACCGCCACCGGGACATATACGGGAACGATCTCCCAGCCGAACTCGGGCTAAGGCCGAGCGGTATGGCCTGCTCAGTCCCGCTTGGGCGGGCCATACCCAGAAAGGCAGACCCGCTTGTGGAGATTCACGTCACAAAGGAGGATTCCATGCCATACGACTCGTTCGCTCACACCAGACGCGGGGGACGCGTGCTGCGGGCGCTGGTCCTGCTCGCGCTCACGCTTGCTCTGCTCCCGGCTGCCGCCTGGTCCGCGCCCGTCGCCGCGCCGACCATCGACATCGCCGATGCACGCGCGCTGCCGCTGGGCAGCACCGTGACGGTCAAGGGCTCGGTCACGGTGCCGTCAGGCGTGTTCAGCTCCAGCACCTTCGACCAGGGCTTCGCGATCCAGGACAGCACCGGCGGGATCTACATCAGCATCGCTACCAACCTGAGCCTGGCGCCGCGTCAGCAGGCACGCGTAACCGGTCAGCTGGACGTGAGCTTTGGGCTGCTGATCCTGGTCGTCGCTAGCCCCGCCGATGTTACGCTGCTCGGCACTGGTCCTAAGATCACGCCCCAGGCATTGGCCACCGGCGCGATCAGCGAGGCGACCGAGGGGTTGTTCGTCTCGGTCGGCGGGACGATCACGCGCATTATCATCGATCTGCCCTACGGCTACCAGGTGTTCATCAACGACGGCAGCGGTGAAACACAGGTCTTTGTGTGCGCCTCGACGGGTATCGACGTGAGCGGCTGGGCGGTCGGCCAGCAGCTGCACGCAACCGGCTTCAGCGGCCAGTTCGCCGCGCAGTACGAGGTGCTCCCGCGCGGCCCGAGCGATGTGCAAGTGCAATAGCGGGTCGGTATCGCCGCATCCGCCGATCGGCACACTCTCAAACCGGCGCTCACCCTACACACTCCTACGGGGTGAGCGCTGCCCG
>DASWTQ010000196.1:0-2175 GCA_036402055.1 Herpetosiphonaceae bacterium | reverse complement strand
CGAGATCGCGGATGAGGAGGCCGATCGACCAGCCGTCGGCGATGATGTGATGCAGCGTGACGAGCGCGACCCAGGCGGTGTCGTCCAGCTGGAGCAGCGTCGTGCGCAGCAGCGGGCCGCGCTGAAGGTCGAAGGGCGTGTGGGCCTCGGCACGCATATGCTTCTCAGTGGCGGCCTCGCGCTCGTGAGCGGGCAGATGGCGGAGATCGACGAGCGGGAGGGGCAGCGCGGCTGGCGGCGCGATCACTTGCACGGGCTGGCCGTCGCGTGCGGGTACCCCCTGGGTGAAGGTGGTGCGCAGCGACTCGTGGCGGGCGATCAGAGCCGTAAAGGCGCGCTGCAAGACCGTCACATCGAGCTGGCCGCTTAGCCGCACGGCGAAAGGCAGGGAGTAGAAGGGGCTGCCGGGCTCCAGTTGATCCAGGAACCACAGCCGCTGCTGCGCAAACGACAGCGGCAGAGCGTCCCGATTCTGCGCGCGCTCAATCGGTGCTGGTGCCTCGTGCGTAGTCGCCGTCACTTCCTGAAGCAATGCCAGCACTTCGGCTTTATGCTCGGCCAGCGCGGCGCGCAGCTCGTCGGTGAGCGCCCCTTTCGGCGCCTGAAAGCGCAGCCGATCGCCCTCAGCCCACAGCTTGATGTTTCGCCCACGGAGCCGCGCCAGTAGCTCAAATGTCGTCATAGTTCGCCTTCTTCAATCGATTCGTCAGGGTCGGCGGAGGGCACGGCGGCGCCCTGGGCCATCCACTGATACGTGTCTATCATCTCGGCCATGCTGGCTACCGTGGGCGACGCAAACAGGTGTCGGAGCGGCAAGTCAACCTGGAACGTGGTACGCAGACGCGCAAGTAGCTGTGTAGCGAGCAGCGAGTGCCCGCCCAGCTCGAAAAAGTTATCGTAGATTCCTACCTGCTCAAGCTTGAGCACGCCGAGCCAGAGCGCGGCGACCTGCTGCTCGGTGGCCGTGCGCGGCCCGACGAAGCTGCTTTCCAGCTCGGGACGCACACGTTCCGGGGCGGGCAGCGCACGCAGATTGATCTTGCCGCTTGGTGTTAGCGGCAGCCGCTCCAGCGTCACGAACGCGGCAGGAAGCATGTAGTTCGGCAGCTTCGTCAGCAAGAAGCTGCGCAGCTCGCTGGTCGTCGGCGCGTGACCGGCGTGCGGAATGATATACGCGACTAGCTGCGTGTCCGGCTGATCGTCGATGGGTGACCTATCTTCGCGAGCTATGACCACCACATCGCTGATGGCGGCGCTTTGACGCAGCGCGGCCTCGATCTCGCCAATCTCGATGCGGTAGCCACGAATTTTGACCTGCTTGTCCACGCGGCCCAGAAACGCGATCGTGCCGTCGGGCAGCCAGCGGACCAGATCGCCCGTGCGGTAGAGCCGCGCGCCGGGCTCGGTGCCGAATGGATCGGGCACGAATTTCTCGGCAGTGAGATCCGGCCGATTGAGGTAGCCGCGCGCCAGGCCAGCACCGCCGAGATACAGTTCGCCCGGCACGCCCACCGGCACGGGGTCAAGCTCTCGATCCAGTACATAAGCCGTCAGGTTACGGAGCGGACGGCCGATCGGCACGTCACGGAGATCGTGCTCGGGCGACCGAGGCGAGACCGGAAAGATAGTTGCGACGACGGTGGCCTCGGTGGGGCCGTAGCTGTTGATCAGCTGGACCTGCGGTGCGGTCTGCTGCCACTGCGCCACCCGCTCGGGCAGCGCGCGTTCACCGCCGATAATCATCACGCACAACGAATCAGGGAGTGACAGGCCGTCTGCGTCAAGGCGGGCGACTAGCTCATGCCAGAAGGCGGTGGGCAAGCTGAGCACGCTGATGCGCCAGGCGTCGCACAGGCGCAGGAACGTGGCGATCGTCTCGATCATCGGCTCGCTGCGTAGCACGAGCGCCGCGCCGCTGGTCAGCGCGGTATAGATCTCCTCGGCGCTGGCGTCGAAGTTGATCGAGGCGAACTGCAACACGCGATCGCTGCTCGTGATGCCATACGCTTCTCGCGCAGCCTCGGTGTAATTCACCAGCGATCGATGCTCGACCAGCACGCCCTTCGGCTGCCCGAGTGAGCCCGAGGTATAGATCACGTAGGCCAGCTGTTGCGGCCCGATCGTCACGCCTGGATTGGTGGCCGGCTGCCGGCGGATCTGGTCCGCATCGGCCAG
>DASWTQ010000195.1:0-6798 GCA_036402055.1 Herpetosiphonaceae bacterium | reverse complement strand
AGCCGCTGGCCTGCGTGACAAACCCGTCCGGCTCGATGCGCGTGCGCGCTGGTACCGTGAAGGCGACCAGGACTCCGGCAATAGTGGCATGGATGCCCGATTGCAGGAAGGCCAGCCAGACCACCACATTGATAGGGCAGGTGGCTGATGAAACAACGCCGTTCGGAACACGCGTTTAGGGCTGCCAATTTCTCGTCGCTCGCCGTCCGCTCAAGCAAGGGGCTTGTTTCGTGGAGCTGCTGGTGCCCCTGAAAGCCATCATGAGTCAGCAGTTGCACGATCTGCCTGATCCAATTCGTGCCCGATTTCGGGTACATGACGACCACGCACAATGAATTGGTTCGCCAGGGCATCCAGACCAGCCTAGGTTACACACGGGAAGCACATCAGCGAACCGCCCGCCCATCACGTGCCATGCTGTGATGATAGTGAAATATCAATAAACCGTTCCTTTCGCTCGAACGCGCTCGACCTTCGGGAACGGGTGAGGAGATCTCCTCACCCGTTCCCGGATTGTCCCGGTTGAACGAACACCAGCCACCTGGCTCCAGCCTACTAACGAATCACGGCTTAACCGTGCTGGCATCGTGTAAACGGGAGGCGTATCCACCACACGGCTCTGTGATTAATCAGGAACCCCAGGGGTAGTTATTGGCGGCCCTGATGTGGTCGGTGGCAGTCCTGACGTCGTCGGCGGTGGACCTGAGGTGGTGGTCGGCGGACCTGCCGGGGTAGTCGTCGGCGGTGGGTTGGGACAGCCCGAGTTCGCGTCGGCGCTGACCTGCTGGCGGGCGGCGTTGTCCTGCTTGATCATCCAGGTGATCTTGCTGCCGTCGAAGACCACCGAGAAGACCCAGTTATAGGTGCCTGGCAGAAACACCGTCGGCTGCCCACGATACTTGGGATTGGTCGTGAACATGTTCTTGGCGAAGATCGGCTCGACCGGAATGACCACGGGCAGGCTGGACGTGTTGACGTAGCCGAAATAGGCCGTGTAGGTGCCGTCGCCGTTATTGACGACGCACTGTAAGGTTGGAAACACATCCCCCTCGGCGGCTTGCACCGTTACGGGTGCCACCACCGGCAGCAGCACGAGTGCCAGCCCGGTCCCAACCAGCGCTTTGACGAACTGGCGGCGTGCGGGCATGGGCACGGCAGGCTGCGTGGGTGCCGCGCCGCTTTGGAGCAAGCCGGCCTTCTGCAGCTCATCCAGCGTCAGCGTCAGCAATTGCTCGGCCTGGCCACGCGGCAGGTTGAACTTCCGGCGCAGGCATTCCGTCAACTGCTGGGGTGTGGTTTGTCCGTCGCAGTGTTGGAAGACCAGCGCCGAGGTGGCGTTGAGGACATACGACTGGTTGTGTTGGGGATCGAACACGCCCAGCCCGTCGCCCACCGCCTCGGTGATCACGCTCGTGTTTCGTTGTGGGTTTCCCACGCGGGTACCTCCTGAGGTTGTTGTACCGACATCGACGTCCATGAGGAAGTTGTTCTTCTCGTGCCGATCCACCTCCTTTCACACGTGGAGCACGCCGAACAAGCACGACTCTCAGTCGCTGCGTGCTCACTGCACCAGCGCTGGTTGTTCGGCCAGAGCTGCGATATAGCTGGCTACCACCTGCCGATAGTCGGTCTTCCAGCATGGCTGTAACGGGATGCGTCCCTGGCGGATCTCACCCCGATCTGCCCGTTGTTGGATATAGGCCCCACCTTCGTGATAGCCGCGATTGTCACCTGGTTGGGAAGCCCCAAAGCCACTATAATGATAGGAGCCGATTCCGCTCCAGCGATAGTTGCGTTTCTCGCCGACGGTACGAAAGCGCCAGGGCAGATTGATCACGCGCACCTCGGGGTGATCGAACATCAGGGTTTGTTCCGCGTAGTCATTCAGCACAATCAGTTCTTTCAGCCCTGGATACTCCTGCTGCAGAAAGGAGTACACCGCTTCTTCCAATAGCTCTGGGCGCGCATAGGTCAGGCAGATGCAGCTGACGGCAGGCGTGTGTTCCATCCCGTGAACTCCTTCGACAGGTCTAAATGGGACAGCTAGCAGCAAATTTTTCAAACAACCAGTCGTCGTCGCGGACCCGCCGCGCCGCAAATTCGGCCCGTTTCTGCCACACATCGCTGCTCACGGCATAGGCCAGGGATTGCTCGAATTTGCCGTCGCTCTTGAGCGCCGCCAGCACGCGGGTCAAGCGGGTCGGACTCAGATGCAGCAGGCCCGTGCGCAGCGTATTGTGGGTGACCGCCCACCACTCGGCTTTGTTCGGATTCGTTTTGCGGAAGTAGTGCAAGACGGTGACGGACGGCTCGACCCAGACCTCATAGCCCAGCAACCAGTAGCGCAGGCACAGCTCCAGATCTTCCGAGCCCCACTGCGGCATGCCGGCATCGAACGCGCCCGCCTGCTTCACGGTGTCGTGACGCATCATCATAAAGCCGCCGCCTAAGGTCGGCACGGGGTAGGCCGCGTCGGCATGCTTGGGCAGCCACTCGACCCGCAGCTTGGCCTCGGCGATCCGTTGCCCATAGGTCACTCGCTGCCCCGGCTTGCCCATCACCCCGATCGCCGGCCCCACCACGCCGACCTGTGGCCGGTTGAGGGTAGCAACCATTGGCTGCCACCAGTTGGCCGGCAGATCGATATGCGCATCGGAAAACACCACGATCTCGCCGCGCGCGGCGGCTAGCCCCCGGTTACGTGCCCCGGCCACGCCCAGCTGCTCAGCTGTGCGAATCAGCTGGACGTTGGGATACGGCGCGTCGTCCAGAAAATCGGCGCAACCATCGGTCGAGCCATTGTCGATGACGATCACCTCGCTGTGCTCCGGCAGCGTCGCGACGAACTGCTCCACGGTGCGCTTGAGCAACACCGACTCATTCGCTGCCGGCAAAATCACACTGATCGTGAGCGGATAGTCCCCCCGAAAGAGCGTGTCGAGCTGATCGGCGGGCAGGGGTGGCGGTGGCGGAATAACATGAAACGGCGGTGGAAAGGGGATCTCGTCGTCCTGGGCATCACGGAGCGCCGCCGGCATCCCGTCCAGGTACGCCTGGACCTGCGCGACATACGCGTGCTTCCAGTGGGGCTGGAGCTGAATCGCCCCCAGCGGAATCTCACCGCGCGCCGCCTGCCCGGCGACATACTCCGCGATCTGCTGCTGCTCCTGACCAGTGGTGCCCATCGCGCTCAGGTGATACGCGCCGGTGCCCCGCCAGCGGTACACGTAGTACACGTCCACCGGTTTGATCGCCTTGATCTGGATCGCCGCCGCCGCCGTTGCGCGGCAGAGCTGCTCGAACTCCAGATCATAGCCACTGCTGATGTGGGGATAGCCCTGCACGCGGCTGAAGAGCGCGCGCCGCCAGCAACTGCCGCCGTGAAACACATTCTCGTCGGGACCGCTCAGCGTGCCGTCATTCCAATACCAGGCTTTGTCGGCTTTGAAAAAGCCTTTTGTCGGCTCGATCTGGGCGACACTGTAGGACAGGCGATGTGGCAAGGAAATGTCGTCGTCGTGCCAGACGAAGACCAGGTCGTGGGCCGCCAGCGCCGCCGCCGCTTTGTATTTCTCGCCCACCGAGTGAAAGCGTTTGGGCACGTTGATCACGCGCACCTCGGGATGATCAAAGCGCAGCGTTTGCCCGTCGTAATCATTGAGAATGATCAGCTCCTTCGGGCCGGGGTAGTCCTGGCGCAAAAAGGCTTCGATCGCTTCTTCCAGCAGCGCCACACGACCATAGGTGGGACAGATGCAACTCACCGGCGGCGGATCGGTCAGCTGCGTCGCCCAGGCGCTGGCGGTGATCGTGCGCTCGCTGCTGCCTGTCTGCTCGGGCGACGTGATGGCCGCAGGCATAGCGCCCAGCCGCTGGAACACGCTTTGCACAGCTGCACTCTCAGCAAATTGCTGGAAGGCGTGCTCGTAGGCGTCGAGATCGTCGTCGGCGTCCGCCGCCACCACGTCGAGCGTCATGCTGCCCTGCGCGCTGCTCGCGTACGGCAGGATCGCGCCGAACGGCTCGCCCTGCTCAAAGCGCACCGTCTGGTTGGGGCGTGTGCATTGCCAGACAACCGTGATCGTGCAGGGCAGCAGTGTGGTCTCGACGATCTGCTCCAGCGGATACAGGCCATCTTTAGGCTGGTTGATCGGGCCACGCACCCACAGGTTATGGGGCGGCTCGGTCTGGAACTGATAGCCGGGGTAGAAGCTCACCAGCCCGTCGCCGAGGTAGCTGTGCACAAAGGGCGGCGCATCGGCATCGGGTGCCTCGATCCGAATAGCGATATCCTCAGGCGACGACCCGCCGTTCCAGGTGATCTCGACGGCAGACGGGCAGCAGAAGACCCAGCCTTGACCGGCCAGGCTTTTGGTTAGATCGGCGGCGGCAGTGGTGGAGACAGGCTCGCTCGGCGCTGGCGCGATCGCGACCGCCTGGTCGGACAACGGATAGACTGTGATGTTCATGCATGTATGCTCCTTCTTGCCAGGAATTCGTAGACACGCGCGTGGCGCACTCCGAGCACAACACTCATAGCTACGATCCATCCTTTGTATGGCAGCGGTCGCTCTGTGTGGTGACAGGTGCGATCGTCGCGCTAGGGTTGATGTTCGAGCAGGGATTCAAGGTAATCGGCAACCACCTGTTGATAGTCTTGCTTCCACCTGGGTGTCAGCTGGATGTGTCCATGCCGTATCTGGCCTGCCGCCGCATGCCATCGGATGTGCGCTTCGACTTCGTGATGGCCGATGTTTGCGCCTGGACGATGGTAGCCGAAGCTGCTTAAGTGATAGGAGCCGGTACCGCCCCAGCGGTAGAGGTAATAGATGTCTTCCGGTCGAATGGTGTCGGGGCGGGTTGAGCCTGGAACATGCTGCTCCAACCGCTGTTCGAAGGCCATATCTTCGCCCGACCCGGCAGCCGCGTAGCCGCGTACCGCGTCAAACAGGGTGCGTGACCAGCAGCTGACGCCGTGGTAGTTGTTTGTGTTCGGGCCGCTCAGCTGCCCATCGTTCCAGACCCAGGCACGGTCGGCTTTGAAAAAGCCACGCGTATGATTGAAGTGGGCCATCGAGAAGGAAAGTCGGTGGGGGAGGCAAATATCGTCGTCATCCCACACAACGAGCACATCGTGCGCGGCCAGGGCCACCGCCAGATTGCGCTTCTCGCCCACCGAGCGCACACGTGTGGGCAGATTGATCACCCGGACCTCGGGATGCTCGAACACCAGCCATTGCCGGTCGTAATCATTCAGAACGATCAGCTCTTTGGGGCCGGCGTAGTCTTGGCGCAGAAAGGACTCGATCGCTTCTTCCAGTAGCCCTGGACGCGCATAGGTCAGGCAGATGCAGCTGACAGCGGGTTGGTGCGCACCATCTGTCGCCTGTTTCACGGGCGTAGACTCCCCGACGATCAGGCCTGAGCCCGTTCCTCCATGCGTGCGTTGGTCAGCGCGGTGAGCATAGCGTTGGTACACTCGTGCATTCTCCTGCCCGAGCAATGCATGGTTGCGATTCTCGGCTCCTCCGGGTGAGCTAAGATACAGGCCCAACACCTCAGGCAGATGCACAAACGTCTCATGCTCAGCCATCCGTAGCCAGAATTCCCAGTCGCCGGCGACCTCAAAGCTTGCGTCAAAGGAGCCATAGATTGTGTGCATGCTCTTGCGCCACATCGGCTGCGGCCCCACACAGCAGCGCCGGAGCAGCTCCAGCGGATCGAAGGCGGGCCAGTTCAGGCTAGCCACAGGTGTGTGCGCCGCGAAGGTCTCGTTCTCGGTTCGCGTCACGGATGCATCGGCGTAGACTAGGGCGACCTCGGGCCGGGTGTCGAGGACGGCTGCCATACGTTCGAAGGCGTCGCGCCTGTGGCGATCGTCGGTGTTGGCGTTGGTGATGTACGTGCCACGGGCGGCTTGAATGCCACGATTCCAGGCGGCATACATGCTCTCGCGCTGGTCGGTGCGCAGATACACGATGTTGTCGTAGCGCTGCTGAAATTCTTTGACGATCGCGCCTTCGTGCTGCGACGAGCCGCTATCGACGACAATGATCTCAAGCCGGCTCGCAATCGTCTGCGCCTCCAGATCCTCAAGACAGCCCCAGATAAAACGCTCGGCGTTGTACGTCGAGACAATCGCCGAGACCAGCGGAGACGTTCCAACAGCAGGTGGAGATGGGTTGATGGGCATGGTACTGCCTTTGCTCATCAGCGACTCCATAGATTCATACTCACGAATTTCAACACGGTGTCATGATTTTCTGTAGCGTTCAACATAATCGAGCGCTTGAAGATAGAGTCGGCCTAGCTGATACCTGCGGGAAGCCAAGAGCCGTTCAATATCAGCGGTTGGTCGCAGCGTCAGAGGGATGTGGCCCGAGCTGATCGCTGCGCGCATCTGCTCGATCTGCGGAGGATGCGCGCCAGTAAATCGCTCCAGCCAGCTGGGATGCTCATAGACAATGTGGACACGGTACGGATCACGTAAGAGCAAGTAATTCTCGGTAGCCCAGTGTTCCACCTGGTAGCGGCGTGCCCAGGCCGCGTGCCGATAATACCGGCACTTGTCGACCACCTGTTTGGGCAAGAGGAGCGAATAGTGGTAGAGGAGAATCCCCTGCCTGGCCAACTGGTCGCCACAGATCCAGTGGATGTCTCGCAGATTGCGGCCAGCTGTGTCAACGACCGTCGGCGGACGATGGGTCGTATAGTGATAGCCCGTTTCCCATTTGAACAAACGATGGTACGTGGCCGCGCCACGCCGCAAGTACCAACCATCGGTAATATAGTCGAAGC
>DASWTQ010000194.1:0-3534 GCA_036402055.1 Herpetosiphonaceae bacterium | reverse complement strand
AGAACAGCCCGCGTCCGCCAAACGGATGATCCGTGCGCATGTTGGTGTGGTCGCGCGGATCGTTGCCGTAGGGAATGTTGGCCGCTGTGAGCTGCCCGACGATCTGATCGACATCCGCGTCGCTCACGTGAAACCCCAGATGATACGGCTCGAAGCGCTCCACCTGTAAGAAAAACACAGTGAACGTGTCGCTGACATGCACCGGCGCGAAATGGCGATCCGGTCCATTGTACGTACGGCCCATAATCTGGGCCAAGAAGCGCGCCGAGGCTTCGTGGTCGTGCGCCGGCAGCACAATATGATCGATAACAATGCTCAAAGAATGCTCCGTATGTAGGCTATACAGGCCGACCAATAGCCGGCTTCCGGTCACAGCATAGCGGGCGATCGCTCCCGGCGCACCGTTCGTTTGGACAGGTAGCCGGCGCTGCTCCCGGATCAGGCTCCACTACCAGTAGCCTTGTGTGTAGCCTGAATCTGTAGTACTATTTATGACCAATAAGTCACTAAAATGATGTTTTATTCACCAGAATGAATATTTGGACAAAGAAAGATTGTACCTGAGGCTTGCTATGACGCGACATGTACCAGCAGTAAGTTCAAGCTCGACGATGTCCTCGCTCAAGGAGCGGCAGCGTGAAGAGCGCGCCGCGCTGATTCTGGGCGCGGCTCAGGAAGTCTTTACCGAACGCGGCTACTACGATGCCTCGATCGACGAGATTGCGGCACGGGCCGGGATCGCCAAGGGCACGGTCTATCTCCACTTTGCGAGCAAGGAAGACCTGCTCGTCGCGCTGGTCGAGCAGCAGATCGTCGGCTTTCTATCGTTCGTGGATCAGGTCAGCGGCGAGCCGCTCACAGTTCGGGCGCGGCTTGAGCAGATTCTGCTCAATGTGTACACGCGGATGCAGGAGCAGCGCAATCAGGTGCTGCTTGAGCTGCATACCCGTCTCGGCTTGACCAAGAGCGTGATCGAAAAGCGCGAAAACCTTCAAACACATATCGCGCGGGCGCTGGAGCGCATCACGGCGCTGCTGGAGGAGGGCAAGCGCGCCGGTGAGCTGGACAGCAGCGTGCCAACGCCGATCATGGCTGCCACGTTTGTCACGCTTATATCGCCGAGCGGCTACGAGCAGCTGCTGACCAGCGGGCAGGTTTCGCCAGCAGAGCTGGCCGGCTATGTCAGCCGCATCTTTTTTCCATGCGTGACGGCTCGGTCGTCACAGGCATCCTAGAAACGTTTTCCGAGAGGAGCAATTCGTTATGACGGCATCTCCACGTTCGATCCCCGCGCGTCGCAGCCGCTTTGCGCTGGATATTGCGCTTGAGGTCCAGCGCCAGGGGACACTCAAGTTTTTTGAATCGACCTGGCACCGCTACGGCGACCTGGCGCGCATCCAGATCGGCTCGCAGGTGATCATTCTGGTTGTGCATCCCGACCACGTGCGCCGGGTCACCGTCGAGGAGCGCGATATCTATACCAAGCTCACCAGCTACGACGGCGTGCGCAATCTGCTGCTGGGCAACGGGCTCGTCGCCAGCAACGGCGCGCTGTGGCGGCGGCAGCGCAGGCTGATGGCTCCGTTCTTCACGCCACGGGCGATCGAAACCTACCTGCCGGTGATTGTGGAAGATGGCGCCTGGTTCCGCGAGCGCTGGAATGCCGCCGCGCGGCGTGGCCAGCCGCTGGATATGCTCACCGAAATGTCGGTGCTGACCGCCTCGATCATCCTCAAAAGTATGTTCAGCCTGGAGGCGCCCGACACGATCGACTGGGTCAAGGGCGCGGTTGAGACGATGATCGGATTTGCGTCGAGCCGGCAGATGAATCCGTTTCACGCGCCGCTGTGGATGCCGACGCCGCGCAATCGCGCCTATTTCGACGCGCGCACCCGCGTTCGCGAGTACATCCAGGGCGTGATCGAGCAGCGCCGCGCGCAGCCGCCTACAGAGTGGCCCGACGATCTGCTGACTCGTCTGATGAACGCGCGCGACGAAGAAACCGGCGAGCCTATGTCCGACGAGCTGCTGCGCGATGAGTCGATCACGATCTTCTTTGCCGGCCACGAAACCACGGCGCGGACTCTCGCGTTTCTCTGGCACGCCCTGGCCGACCAGCCACAGGTCGCCGCGCACATGCACGCCGAGATCGACTCGGTGCTGGGTGATGACGCGCCGACGCTGGCGACGCTCAAGCAGCTGCCCTACACGCTCCAGGTGATCAAGGAAACCTTGCGCCTGTATCCCGCCGCCCCAATGTATGCCCGTGACACGGCCGCTCCTGATACCATCGACGGCGTTCCTGTGCCGAAGGGCGCGCGCATGATCGTGATGCCCTACCTCACCCATCGCCACCCCAAGTTCTGGCCTGATCCGCTGCGCTTTGACCCGGACCGCTGGCAGCCGGAGCAGGAAGCGGCGCGTCATCCGTTCGCCTACCACCCGTTCGCGGCGGGACAGCGCGTGTGTATCGGCAATAACTTTTCATTGTTCGAGTCGCATGTGCTGGTGGCGATGCTGGCCCGCCATTTTGTGCTGCGCAAGGTGCCGGGACACACACCCAACTGGTGGATGGACGGCACGCTCGGCTCGCGCAACGGCTTGCCGATGTTTGTCGAGCAACGATAAAATGTTCCAGAAGAGGAGCCTGGCTATTCGGTCAGGCTCCGCTCATTGCTCGTCCTCAGGCTGTCCGGTCTGATTCCAGCCCGCGATCGTCGCGCGAGAAAGCTGCGCCGAGCGGGTCAGAAAGTCCGCGATCGCCGCCAGCTGCTCGTCGCTGTAGGCCGTGAGCAGCTCCCCGAATGTCTCCTGGAACGAGGCGAACAGCCGGCTTAGCTCCGCCAGACTGGCCTCGTTCAGCTCCACAAAGATCTTGCGCCGATCTTTGGGATCGCGCACGCGCCGCACAAATCCTTTGCGCTCCAACCGATCGATCAGGCTGGTGACCGAAGCCGTGGTCAGTCCGGTCTGCTGCGCGATCTCTCCGGCCGTGAGCCGCCCCGCGCGACTCAGGATGAAGAGCGTCTTCTCGTCGGTCGCGCCCAGTCCTACGCGCTCGGCAATCGCTGTGTGGAAAAAAACGGCGGTGGTACTGCTCTCCTGGCTGGCCGCGATTACCGCAGCTATCAGCTCTTCGCGCTGAGATTCGGGCATTGTTCCCCCTTGACAGGCATTGCATCTTTGTATATTCTAAGTTTGTTCTAATATCTAGACAAATCTAGATATTAGGTTTATCGTAGTAGAAGTGCATGATACGAGTAAGGAGAGACGTATGCTGGCTCAACCTGTTGCCGCCGACGAAGCCACAATCAGTGATCCCGGCGATGTAGCGGCTGTGCGGCGTCTGCTCACGCAGCTCTACGACAGCTGGGGCAATGCCGATGCCTTTGACGGCTTTTTCACTGAGGACGCGGATTATATCGCCTTTGACGGCACGCACTCCAAAGGTCGCTCGGCGATCGCGGAGAGCCACCGGCCGCTTTTTGAGCACTTTCTCAAAGGTAGCCGTTTGTTCGGCGAACCACCGACGAT
>DASWTQ010000193.1:0-3744 GCA_036402055.1 Herpetosiphonaceae bacterium | reverse complement strand
CTCAGACGCGAAATTTTACGTATTTAAACGCAAAGCAGAAGCAGTGTTTCAAGGAGGAGCCCATGCGCGACACGTTGAACGACATGCAGTTGTATCTCGTCGATGAGTTCGTCGAAGAGTACCAGGAGGGCCATCTTTCGCGCCGGGAAGCGCTGCGCCGAATCGCGGCCATCACCGGCAGCCTGGCGCTGGCAACTACGATCCTGGCGGCGTGTGGCGCGGCTGAGCCAACCACCGGCACGGCGACGAGTACCAGCGCAGCGCCTTCGGGCGCTGCCAGCCCAAGCGCGGCGGCGTCGGCAAGCGCAGCGTCGGCAAGCCCGGCGGGCTCCGCCAGCGGCTCACCACAGCCGACCTCCTCTCCCGATCCGGCGGTCAGCGTTCCCGAAAACGATTCCGCGATCGAGGCGCAGATGGTTGAGTTTCCCGGCGAGGGCGCAACGCTCATGGGCTATCTCGCCAGGCCCACCGGCGACGGCCCATTTCCGATCATCCTGGTCTGCCATGAGAATCGCGGCCTGACCGATCATATCAAGGATGTGACGCGGCGCGTCGCGAAGGCGGGCTACGTCGGCATGGCGGTGGATCTGCTGTCGCGACAGGGCGGCACCGCGTCGATCACCGATCAGGCGCAGATCCAGGGCGCGCTCGGGCAGGCTCCCGAAGGCCAGCCGGTGCAGGATTTTCAGAGCGGCCTGCGCTACGCCCAGAGCCAGCCGTACGCCGACAAGGCCAAGGTCGGCATGACCGGATTCTGCTATGGCGGCGGCGTGACCTGGCGCGTGGCGACCAAAACGCCGGAGCTGCGCGCTGCCGTGCCGTTCTATGGTCCTGCGCCGAACGCGGCCGACGTGCCGGGCATTCAGGCGGCGGTGCTGGCGATCTATGGCGGGCTGGACGAGCGCATCAACGCCGGCATTCCCGAGATCGAGGCGGCCATGCAGCAGAACAATAAGACCTTTCAGAAGCAGATCTACGACGGTGCCAATCACGCCTTCCACAACGACACCGGCCGCAACTACAATCCCGAGGCTGCCAAAGATGCCTGGGCCAAAACGCTGGCCTGGTTTGAGCAGTACGTCAAGGCATAAGATTCTTGCTCTCATCTAATAATTTGTGTCGGAGTGCGGGCGTGATGTATCACGCCCGCACATTTTTAATTCTCCATACTTGATTGGGTGCGATGATTAACTCCGTAGGGGCGTGATGTATCACGTCCTGAAATGTTATTGAATAACCTGCGGTCACCTTGACGAAAGATGGTATCATCATGGGCGAGCAACACCGCAGCGATCATCACAGGAGCTTACCTTGGTACATCCGCATCGCCAGTTCTGGGATACACGCTACCGCGACGGCTACCAGCCGCGAGCGTCGTCGGCGCTGCTGGAGCGCTGGCTGAGCCGCCTGGCACCAGGCCGAGCGCTGGACGTTGCCTGCGGAGCCGGTCGTAATACGCTGCTGCTGGCCGAGCATGGCTGGCATGCGTTAGGGCTAGATATCTCGCCGGTGGCGCTGCATCTTGCCCGTGACGAGGCTCGGCAGCGCGATCTGGACGTGGATCTGCTGGCGGCGAATCTCGAAGACTGGCCGCTGCCGAAGGCATACTTCGATCTGGTCTGTGTGTTCCGCTTCCTCGATCGGTCGCTCTGTCCACGGCTGGCGCTGAGCGTCAAGCCCGGCGGCGTGGTGATCTATGAGACCTTCACCATCGCCCAGCGCAACTACGAGGGTGGGCCGCGCTCGGATGCGATGCTGCTACAGCCGGGAGAGCTGCCGACGCTCTTTCCATCGTTTGCGGTGCTTGAGCATACTGAGGGCGTGATCCAAGAGGGTGGACGACCCCGCGCGCTGGCCGGCCTGGTCGCCCGACGATCTGATTGACATTCTGAATTGGGGAGCTAAGTGCATGAAAGCTGCGATCTTTCGCGAGCATGGGCCGATCGAAACCCTGGAATATACCGATGTGCCCGCGCCGACGCCGGGTCCGAACGAGGTGCTGGTGCGCGTCCGAGCGATCGCGCTCAACCATCTGGATCTGTTTGTGCGTGAGGGCATGCCCGGCCTCAAGCTTGAGCTGCCGCACATCGGCGGCTGCGACATCGCGGGGGAGATCGAGGCGGTCGGCGTGGCGGTCGAGGGCTGGCGCGAAGGCGAGCGCGTGGTGATCAATCCGTCGCTGTCGTGCGGCGTGTGCGAGTTTTGCATCATGGGCGAGGAAAGCCTGTGCCCGCGCTATCAGATCATCGGCGAGCATGTGCGGGGCGGCGCTGCCGAGTATATCGCGGTGCCCAGCGCCAACCTGTTTCGCATCCCCGACGATTATCCGTTCGAGCAGGCCGCTGCTGTGCCGCTGGTCTTTATGACTGCCTGGCGCTCGTTGATCAGCCAGGGCCAGCTGCGCGCCGGACAGTCGGCGCTGATACTGGGCGCGGGCGGCGGCGTGGCCTCGGCGGCGATCCAGATCGCCAGGTTTGCGGGCGCGAAAGTGTATGCGGCCTCCCGCGAGGAAAGCAAACGCCGGCAGGCGCTCGATCTCGGCGCGCACGAGGCGCTGGACAGCAACGAGGATTTTTCCAAGGAGCTGTGGAAGCGGACCAACAAGCGCGGCGTCGACGTGGTGCTGGAAAATGTCGGCGCGGCAACCTGGGATCGCGCGCTGCGCTCGGTGGTCAAAGGCGGGCGCGTGGTGGTCTACGGCGCGACCAGCGGGCCGATCGTGCAGCTGGATCTGCGGCAGATCTTCTGGAAGCAGTACGCGATCATCGGCGCGACCATGGCCAATCGCCGCGAGTTCAATACCGTGATGCGGCTGGTCTTCTGGGAGCGCCAGCTTCAGCCGGTCGTCGATCGCGTGCTGCCGCTGGCCGAGATTCGCGAGGCGCATCGCGTGTTGGAAAGTGGCGAGCAGTTCGGCAAGATCGTGCTTACGCCCTAAAGGATTCGTATGCAGCGCGTTGTTTCGTTAATCCCCAGCGCGACCGAGATCGTGTGTCTGCTTGGGCTGGAGTCACAGCTCGTCGGCCGCTCACACGAGTGCGATAATCCGCCGTCCGTGCAGCGCCTGCCGATCTGTACCGCGCCCGCCGTCGATGTTTCGGGCTCCAGCGCCGAGATCGATCGCCAGGTAAAAAGCGCGCTCCGGGATGCGCTGGCGATCTATCGCGTTCATGACGATGTGCTGCGGCAGGTGCAGCCGAGCGTGATCGTGACGCAGGCGCAGTGCGATGTGTGCGCCGTGAGCCTCAAAGATGTCGAGCAGGCCGTCTGCCGCTGGCTCGAATCGCGGCCGCAGATCGTATCATTGGAGCCGCGCACGCTCGCCGATGTGTGGGACGACATTCTGCGCGTCGCTCAGGCGCTGGATGTTCCCGAGCGCGGCGCGGCGGCTGTAGCGCACTTGCAGCGGCGCGTGGCGGCGATCGGTGAGCGGGCGCAGAGCCTGGATTCGCGTCCAAGGGTCGCCTGCATCGAATGGCTCGATCCCCTGATGGCCGGTGGCAACTGGCTGCCCGAGCTGGTCGAGCTGGCAGGCGGCACGAATCTCTTCGGCTCGGCGGGCGCTCACTCGCCGTGGATGACATGGGAAGCGCTGCGCGAGTCTGATCCCGACGTGATTGTGCTGCTGCCGTGTGGCTTCGACATCGCCCGCACACGCGACGAGCTGCACGCGCTGACACGGCAGCCCGGCTGGCAGGATCTAAAGGCTGTGCGTGCTGGTCGCGTGTATCTGACCGACGGCAA
>DASWTQ010000192.1:0-21257 GCA_036402055.1 Herpetosiphonaceae bacterium | reverse complement strand
CGATCCATTGGAAACGTCGCGCCCGAGTTGCGGATTGCCGACCGCACGCGCTCTTTCGACTCTTGAACAGCGGTATCGGGCAAGCCGACCAGGTTTAACGCCGGCAGACCACGCGCAATATCTACTTCGACTTCGACCAGCGCACCTTCAAGGCCAATCACGGCGCAGCTATATACTTTCGCTAGCATCGATGGCTCCTCGGACTGGGGAAACGTGGGGGGCGCGGATACCTTGAGTATAGAGCAGCGCGAAAAAACCGGACTACCACCGTTAGTCCATCCTGAGCTGCATTCGGGTACTACACACTGTCAAACGTGAGGACTGAGTATTCGGCTGCTGGAAAGTGAGATTTGCCAAGCAGCGGCTATCTTTGCTAAGATGCAGCCGCCGATCACCGCTTCGCAACGAGAGCAACATGCAGCTAGACCACATCTACCAGGGCGATTGCCGCGACATTCTGGCAAGCCTGCCGCCGAAAAGCGTCGATCTCATCTTTGCCGATCCGCCGTATAACCTTCAGCTTCAGCAGCAGTTGTGGCGTCCCAACCAGACCAAGGTCGACGCGGTCGACGATGCGTGGGATCAGTTTTCCAGCTTTGCCGCCTACGACGAGTTTACCCGCGAGTGGCTCACCGCCTGTCGCCGGGTGCTCAAAGATACCGGCACGATCTGGGTGATCGGCAGCTACCACAACATCTACCGCGTAGGCAGCATCTTGCAGGATCTCGGCTTCTGGTTTCTCAACGATGTGGTGTGGTTAAAAGTTAATCCTATGCCTAATTTCAAAGGCATGCGCTTCACCAACGCGCACGAGACGCTGCTGTGGTGCAAAAAATCGCAGGAGCAGAAAAAATACACCTTCAACTACCACGCGATGAAGCAGTTCAACGACGAGAAGCAGATGCGCAGCGATTGGCAGATCCCGATCTGCACCGGCTCCGAGCGGCTAAAAATCGACGGCGTCAAGGCGCACGCCACCCAGAAGCCCGAGGCGCTGCTCTACCGCGTGATCCTGTCCAGCTCCCATCCCGGCGATGTGATCCTCGATCCATTCTTTGGCACCGGAACCACCGGCGCCGTGGCCAAGAAGCTCAGCCGGCGCTACATCGGCATTGAGCGCGAGGAACGTTATATTGCCGTGGCCCAGGAGCGCATCGCCGCGATCGAGCCGGCGACCGACGACGCCGAGATCTACGGCCAGTACACTACCAGGCGCAGCGCGCCCCGCCTGCCGTTCTCCACACTGCTCGAATACGGCATCCTCCTGCCGGGTCAGACGCTTTATTTCAGGAAGAGGCAGCCCGCCACGATCCTGGCCGATGGATCGCTGCGCACTCCCGAGGGCGAGCGCGGCTCGATCCACCGCCTGGGCGCACACCTCGATCGTTCGGTCTCGTGCAACGGCTGGACGCACTGGTTCTACCAGAACGATTCCGGCGAGTATCTCCCGATCGATGTGCTGCGCGAGCAGATTCGCCAGATATACGCCCAAAACGCCGAGTCACATGAATAACGAGTGTCAGGCTGCGTGCACCCAGCGACCCTTGGATAAACGCTCACGATTGAGCAGGAAGAGCAGCGCATAGGCATAAGCCCGCTCGGCGGTCTCGCCTTCAAAGGCATACTCATCATTCAGATGATTGATCGCGCAGCGGTAGCCGACCGGATTCCAGATCAGCATCAGCTCGGGAGTATCGCCGCGCAGCCGAAACTGGATCGCGTCGCGCAGCTGGGCCTCGGACGGCAGCCAGACCACATCCGCCAGCAGCACGTTATCGAGCGCCCACTCAGCGCTGCCGTGAAACATGACCGTGTACTCGCCGTTGACAGGCTGGACCAGAATCGTCAGATCGTTCAGCGTAAACACCTCGTTGGCCAGCTCGCCACCCGGGACCATAAAGTTGTCGCGCTTGGTGGGCTGCCACTCGAGACCGGCGTCTTTGAGCTGCTGCGCCAGCTGAGGATCGATCATAGCCTGGCTCCTCTCTTATCCAAATCACAGATCGCGCTGCCTGTGTTACAGCATAGCACGAAACACAGAAGCTCCCTCGTTGCCGAGAGAGCTTCGCCGACGTTGATGTAGATCGATGATTTAGCGCTTGGTGTAGGTCGGAGCCTTGCGGGCGCGGCGCAGACCTGGCTTCTTGCGCTCTTTCATGCGCGGATCGCGCGTCAGAAAGCCCGCCTTCTTCAGCGCCGGCCGCAGCGTCTCGTCGGCATCCAGCAGCGCGCGGGCAATGCCGTGGCGAACCGCCTGCGCCTGACCGCTGTCGCCGCCGCCGCGAACCTTGACCAGCACATTGAAGGCGTCCTGGTTGTTGGTCAGCACCAGCGGGCTCTGAATCGTGTGGTGCAAGAACTCACGAGCGCCGAAGAACTCCTGAGCCGAGCGACCATTGACGACAAACTCGCCCGTTCCCGGGAAGAGCCGCACCCGCGCAACGGCGGTCTTGCGGCGACCTGTTCCCTGATAATAGCGTTTCTGTTCAGCCATGCTCAGCTCCCTTATTTAGCGTTCTTAACGTTTTTAACAACGTACGTCTTGGGCATCTGCGCGGCGTGCGGGTGGCGCGCGCCGTTGTAGATGTGCAGCTTCTTCAGCAGCTGGCGGCCCAGACGATTTTTCGGCAGCATACCCTTGACGGCAATCTTCAGAATTCGGTCAGGGTACCGCTGATGCAAAATGCGGTAGGGAGTTTCTTTCAGGCCGCCGGGATAGCCGGAGTAGCTGTAGTACATTTTCTGTTCCGGCTTCTTGCCCGTCACCTGGATTTTTTCGGCGTTCACGACCACCACAAAATCGCCGTTGTCGACGTGTGGCGTGAAGGTTGGTTTATGCTTACCGCGCAGGAGCGTCGCGATCTGCGTTGCAAGACGGCCAAGGATCTGGCCCTCTGCATCAACGACATACCACTCACGCTGAATCTCAGAGGCCTTAGGGCTCCACGTGCGGTATGGTTGCGCTTGTGTTGCCATTATTGTTTCTCCAAATAGCCCGACATTGGTCGTGCCTGCCGGTCGTTTACCCATGTCTCAGGGTACGTTACCGACATCAGATATAATCCATGTGGTGGCGCAGTTGGTCCCGCCTGAGCGCGATCGCGGCTTGCCAGGATCTGCGCCACATCCTCGGCGGCCAGTTTTGCTCGGCCCACCAGCAGCAAGGTTCCGACGATCGTGCGCACCATATGTCGCAAAAAGCCACTGGCCGCCAGATCGATCGCGATCATGCGCAGTCCATCCTGGCGTTGCTCACGACACTCAGCCAGAAAACACTCGCGTACGGTTGGTCCTTCGGGCGTGCTGCCAAATGCAGCAAAATCGTGCACGCCCTCCAGAGCCTTCACCGCCCGCGCCATCGCCGCGACATCGAGATCGTCGTCGATGTGCACTGCCCGGTCCCGCAGCAGCGGCGAGCGCCAGCGCTCCAGCAGCAGCAGGTAGCGATAGTCTCGCCGGATTGCGCTGTAGCGCGCGTGGAACTCGTACGGAACATCCCACGCCTGCCGCACGCCGATGTCATCCGGCAGCAAGGCGTTGAGCGCTCGCTGCACAGTTGCCGTCTCATGCCGCGTCGACGTTCGCGCGTTCGCGACCTGCCCCTGCGCATGCACGCCGGCGTCGGTTCGCCCAGCGAAATTCCAGCGGATCGCCTCGCCCGTAAGCTGCTGCCAGGCTGCCTCAAGCTCGCCTTGCACCGTGCGACCGTTGGTCTGGAACTGCGAGCCAACCAGCCGGGTTCCGTCATACTCCAGTTGCAGAGCAATGTTCCGCATGAGCGCAATCACGCCAGACAGCTACGCGAGCCGCCCGTCGTTAGACCAGCTCGATCACCGACATCTCGGCGGCGTCACCCTTGCGCTGACCAATCTTGGTAATGCGGGTGTAGCCACCGTTCCGGCCGGCGTAGTCGGGAGCAACCTGCATCAGCCGGTGCACAGCCGCCTTGTTGTTGCCCAGATCCATCAGGCCGCGCCGGAACACTTCCGCCCGGCGATGGCGCAGGTCTCCACGCTCGGTCTCAGCCGCCGCCTCGATCTGCTGCTCGGTCGGCACGTTGCGCGCCATCGTGATCAGCTTCTCGATCTCGGGCCGGATCGCCTGAGCCTTGGCCAGCGTGGTGGTGATCTTGCGATGCTCAAGGATCGCTATCATCAAACCGCGATACAGGTGCTTGCGCTCCTTCGAGGTTCGATTTAACTTTTTACCAGCGACGCGATGACGCATCGGGTAGCCTCCTCTTGTATGTAGTAGTTAGCCGGCTGCCTGAGGCTGCGCTTCACCGTTGCCGTTGGGCAGGTAGCCATGCTCAACCAATTTTTCCTTGATCTCGTCGATCGACTTCGAGCCGAGATTGCGAACCGACAACAGATCTTTCTCGTCCATCTGCAAAAGCTGCCCGATCTTGGTGATGTCGGCGCGCTTCAAACAGTTATAGGTACGTGTCGTCAGCTCAAGCTCCTCGATGGGCGTATCGTACACCTCGGGCGTGATGCCTTCGATGCCGTTGCCGGTGGTCGCAACCTCAGCCGACTGCTCGGGCCGGCTAAAGCTGGCGATCTTCTGGCTGTACTCGCTCAACACCTGTGCGGCATGGCTCAGCGCATCGCCCGGCTTGATCGTCCCATCGGTCCAGATTTCAAGAATCAAACGATCGTAGTCCGTCACGCCGCCGATACGCGTGTTCTCAACCACATAGTTGACGCGCGGGATCGGCGTGAAGATCGCGTCGACCGGAATCTCGCCGATCGGCACCGGATCGCGGTTTTCGACGGGCAGATAGCCGCGATGGCGCTCCACCGTCATCTCCAGGTCGAGCCGCCCATCATCGTCGTCCAGGGTCGCGATATAGTGGTCGGGATTGACCACCTCGACATTGCTTGGCGCGTCGATGTCGCGGGCTCGCACTTCACCACGTCCGTACTTCGACAGATGGATCTTGACAGGACGCTCGGCATAGGAGCGCAGACGAATACCCTTGATGTTCAGCACTAGCTCGGTCACATCCTCGCGGACGCCCGGAATCGTGCTAAACTCGTGGTACACGCCATCGATTTTGATCTTGGTAATCGCCGAGCCCGGGATCGACGACAGCAGCACGCGTCGCAGCGCATTACCGACCGTGTGACCGTAGCCTGGCTCAAGCGGCTCGATTCGGAATCGAGCATAATTTTCAGCCGCGCGCTCTGCTTCAATTTTTGGCAACGCCAGATCTAGCATTTGCCTTCCTCCATACACCACAGTGTTTCTAGTTCCTACCTCTTAGTGTACACGAAGCTGCGTACGCGACCAGAGCCAGGAACTAGAAACCATTTTCACTCACCCTTAGCGGCTGTAGAACTCGACGATCAACTGCTCATTGATCGACAGATCCAGCTCCGCGCGCTCTGGCAGCCGCAGCACGCGTCCGCCCAGCGCAGCCGGATCAAGAGAAAGCCATTCCGGCACTGCTTTCTTGCGCAGAATGCCGCTGGCATCAAGATCTTTGAAATAGGTTCGGCTACGGCGATTCTCGCGCACCGCCACCTCATCGCCCGCGCTCACCACGAACGACGGAACGTTGGTCTTGCGACCGTTGACGTTGAAGTGACCGTGCCGCACCAGCTGGCGCGCCTGCTTGCGCGAGTCGGCGAAGCCCAGGCGATAAACGACGTTGTCGAGGCGGCGCTCCATCAGCTGGAGCAGCGTGCCACCCGTCTGACCACGCGTGCGAGCGGCAATGCCGTAGTAGCGGCGGAACTGCTTCTCAAGCACGCCATAGATGCGGCGCACCTTCTGCTTCTCGCGCTGGCGCACGCCGTAGTCTGAAAGCTGGCGGCGGCGGAACGACGAGCCGTGCTGGCCTGGAGGTGTATTGCGGCGCTCGATCGCGCACTTCGGCGAAAGGCAGCGCTCGCCCTTCAACATCAACTTAACGCCTTCCCGTCGGCAAAGCTTGCACACGGGACCTCGGTATCGTGCCATGTTCTTTGTTCCTCTGTAGTTATACAGGGCAGTTTACACGCCGGAGCGCTTCATCCTGCACGCGTTTGGATCAAGCCCCACTGACCAGCGATCGCCACTCGATCGGCGGCCGGGCCTGACCACACCTTAGACGCGGCGTCGCTTTGGTGGACGACAGCCATTGTGGGGAATCGGCGTCACATCGGTGATCGCCAGCACCGTCAGACCTGCTGACTGGAGTGAGCGAATCGCCGACTCACGGCCCGACCCCGGACCTTTGACGAACACTTCGACCTGGCGCATGCCGTTGTCCATCGCCTTGCGGGCGGCGTTCTCGGCCGTCACCTGTGCGGCGTAGGGCGTGCTCTTGCGGGAGCCACGGAAGCCGTGCATGCCTGCGCTCGACCACGACACAACATTGCCCTGCGGATCGGTGATCGTCACGATAATATTGTTAAAGGTTGCCTGAATATATGCATTGCCGCGCGGCACATTCTTGCGCTCGCGTCGGCGTCCACGCTGCGGGCGACGAGCCGCCCCGGTCTGCTGCTTTGCCATGCGTTCTCCTATGCCCAAGATGGGCAAATTCGCAATTCACAATTCACAAATCTCGTCGCTACCCGATGTGTTAGAACCTAGAACCTAGAACCGGGGTCAGCGTGCAAAATGTTCGTCCTTGGTTCTTGGTTCTTAGTTCTCTTAGTGGGTGCTCCACTTGTGGATTGGGAACTGAGAACTGCGATATACCACTACTTCTTCGCTGCTTTCTTCTTGATACCGATCGGCGAGCCCTTCTTGCCGCGCCGCGTGCGGGCGTTGGTCTTGGTGCGCTGACCACGCAGCGGCAGACCTCGGCGATGGCGCAGGCCGCGATAGCAGCCGATGTCCATCAGGCGCTTGATGTTGAGCTGCACCTCACGGCGCAGATCGCCCTCGGTCTTGTACTCGCGGTCGATCACTTCGCGGATGCGGTTGACCTGCTCTTCGGTCAGCTCACGCACACGGGTGCCGCCGGCGATATTGAGTTTGCCCAGGATCTGCTGGCTGCTCGTCAGACCGATGCCATAGATGTATGTCAGGGCGATCTCAATGGTTTTGTTGCGGGGAATATCCACCCCACTGATACGAGCCATGTGTCCTCCATCGCGTAGTCTCAGCGACTACGTAACGTCTAGCCTTGCCGCTGCTTATGCTTCGGATTTTTCGAGCAGATGATGCGTACGATGCCGCGCCGCTTGATCACTTTACAGTTCTCACAGCGCCGCTTCACAGATGCACGAACTTGCATGTCGTCCTCCCCAACAAACACACACAGACCCCCCGCCCCTTCCTGCACAGGTTAGGAGCGACGAGCCTTGGACCTTATTCCTGAACTCTACCTGTAGCGATACGTTATCCGTCCACGCGTCGGGTCATACAGTGAAAGCTCGACGACTACCCGATCGCCCTTGGAGATGCGAATATAGTTCATTCGCATACGCCCGGAGATGCTTGCCAGAATAGGTTGCTCAATATTGTCGAGCTGAACCCGAAACATGGCGTTTGGTAGCGGCTCGATCACCGTACCTTCGACTTCAAGCACATCCTTTTTTGCTTTGTTCGATTGTGGCATAGATTCCTAGCTGCTAGTCCACCCGCTGTGTCAAAATAGCTGGTTCACCATCCGGCGTTATCGCTATGGTATGCTCAAAATGCGCAGATAGTGTACCATCTTTTGTCACAACTGTCCAACCATCATCTAATTCAACGACCTCATGCGTGCCCTCGGCGATCATCGGCTCGATCGCCATGGTCATGCCGGGCCGCAAGATTAAGCCCGTTCCGGGCTTGCCATAATTTGGGATGTTCGGGTCTTCGTGCAAACGACGACCAACGCCGTGGCTGCACAGCGCCCGAATCACACCGTAACCGCGACTCTCGGCGTAGTTCTGGATCGCCCAGCCGAGATCGCCCAGCCGCTTGCCCGCGCGCGCCTGCTCCAGCGCCGCCCACAGGCTTTGCTCAGTCACGTCAAGCAGCGCCTGCGCCTTGGGCGTGATCTGGCCCACCGCGTAGCTCCAGGCCGAGTCGCCGACGTAGCCGTCGAGCACGGCGCCAATGTCCACGGTGATAATATCGCCTTCCTGGAGCGTTTGTGGACCTGGTATGCCGTGCACCACGACCTCGTTGATCGAGGCGCAGACCGAGCCGGGAAACGGCGGAGCGCCCGCCGCGCGATAGCCGAGAAACGGCGACTTGGCGTTGTTGCGCGCCAGATGCTCGTACACCAGCGTGTCGATCTGCTTGGTAGTAACACCAGGCTTGATCGCCGCGCGTACCAGCGCGTGGCACTCAGCCACCAGTCGCCCGGCTCGGCGCATTTTTTCCAGCTCTTTGCTTGACTTCAGCACAATCGGCATAATGTGCCTGTTACTCCTGACCGTTCTTGATGCCCAGCTCATGCACCAGGCGCACGGTGACATCGTGGATGTCGCCGAGACCGTCGACCTCGTGCAGCAGATCCATCGAGCGGTAATGCTCGATCAAGGGCATCGTTTGCTGGAAATACACGTCCAAACGATGACGCGCAGTTTCCATGTTGTCGTCGGAGCGCGTATACAGATCGCCGCCGCACAGATCGCAGACGCCCTCTTCCTTGGAAGGAGAGTAGTAAATGTTGTACGGCGTCTGGCAGCTGCGGCAGGTCTGGCGTCCGACGATCCGCTTCAAAAGCACATCGCGCGGCGCGTTCAAAAAGATTACGGCGTCGATCGTCTGGCTATGCTCTTCGAGCGATTTGGCCAGAGCGTCCGCCTGCTCCTTGGTGCGCGGAAAGCCATCGAAGATCACGCCCTCGCGGCAATCGTCTTGAAAGACGCGATCCAGGATCATGCCGATGACCACATCGTCGGGCACCAGCTCGCCCCGGTCGACGTATGAGCGAGCCAGCAGACCCAGCTCCGTCTCCTCGCGCATATGCTGGCGAAAAAGTTCGCCGCTCGCGATATGCTTTAAAACCGTTTTTTCTTCTAAGACCGCCGCCTGGGTTCCTTTACCTGCTCCAGGCGGGCCGACGAGAATCACGTTCATGGCGCACTACTCCATCGCTCATCAGTGAACTGCGATAGCAACACTGCTATCAGCCAGCCCTAGCTGCTCAGGTACCCCTCATAGTTTCGCATCATCAGCTGCGACTCCAGCTGGCGCATCGTGTCAACCGCCACGCCGACCACAATCAGCAGCGCGGTCGAGCTAACGCCGACATTGGCGACGCCGGTCAGACCAGAGGTAAGGTACGGCAGCACAGCAACCATGCCCAGGAAGATCGCGCCCGCAAGCGTGATGCGGTTGAGCACGCGCCCCAGATATGCCTCTGTCGCCTTGCCGGGACGAATACCGGGGATGAAACCGCCGTTATTCTTGAGCGACTCGGGCAGATTCTGCTGCGCAAAGAGCACAACCGTGTAGAAGTAGGTAAACCCGACAACCATTAAGAAGAGCAGCAGCGAGTAGACCCAGGTTCCGTTCGTGGCAACCTGCGGGCTCAGCGTATTCATGATCGCGCAGGCCGCACGATTGCCGAAGCCGCCGCCGTCGACATTGCTGAGATCGCAGAAGTACGACGCGACAGTGCCCGGGAAGAGCAGCAGCGACTGCGCAAAGATCAGCGGGATCATGCCCGCCATATTGACCTTCAGCGGAATATGGGTGCGCTGGCCGCCATAAACCTTGTTGCCTCGGACGCGGCGCTGATACTCGACCGGAATTCGGCGCACGCCTTCCTGCACCACAACGATCAAGAAGATCGTCAGCAGCGTAATGCCCAGGAACGCCGCGATACCAAACAGATTGTTGGCCGCCGCGCCGCCCTGGAAGAACTGGCCGACGTATGCATACAGACGCGCGATAATGCCGCCGAAGATGATCATGGAGATGCCGTTGCCGATGCCCTTCTCGTCGATCAGCTCGCCCATCCAGATCAGGATCATCGTACCGGCCGTCATCGACAAAATAATCGTGAAGGTCGGCAGGAAGTTCTGGGTGATGCTGAAGACAAAGTCGGCCTCGAACAGGCCGCCGCTGCCCTGGGCGCCGCGCGCGATCGTCAGCGTCTGGCCGTACGCCTGAAGTAGCGCCAGCGGCACCGTCAGGTAATAGCTCAGCCGCTGAATCCGGTTACGACCGGCCTCGCCTTCTTTGGCCCACTCTTCCAGCGCCGGGATCAGCGGCTGAAGCAGCTGAACAATAATCGACGCGGTGATGTAGGGATACACGCCCATAGCCGCGATCGAGAAGTTTTGCAGCGCGCCGCCGGAGAACAGGTTAAGAATACCCAGCAGGGCGTTATTGCTCAGCAACTGCTGAATACCTTCCGAGTCCGTGTACGGCACCGGAACGTGTGCGATCACGCGATAGATGGCAAGCATGCCAAGCGTGAAGAGAATCTTGGCTCGCAGATCCGCGATCTGCCATGATCTTCGGACAGCCTGTAGCATTGTGGTTGTAACTCCTGGAGGTCGAGTAAGTACCTTGCATTACGCAAGAAGGAGGGACTCAGCCCTCCCTCGCAGTGAATGATAGTGTAACACAAAACGGCGGCTTGATCACGCCTACGGGCGCGACCGGAGTCACGCCCTGTGTGCTACGCTTTTAGAACCGCCCACGGCGAGGCAGGCGTTTGACCACTGGCGCTCCGAGTTCCGTTACCGTTCCTCCAGCCGCCTCGATCTTCTGACGTGCGCTTGCCGAGAACTTGTGCGCCGTGATCTTGATCGGCCGGGAAACGTCGCCGTCGCCCAGGATCTTGATCGGCTTCTTCAGGTTCTTGACCAGCCGCGCCTGCACCAGCACATCCGGCGTGATCTCCTCAAGCTGCGACTCCGCCAGATCGCCGATGTTGAACACCTTGTACTCGATGCGATAGCGGTTGAAGAAACCAACGCCGCGCTTGAAGGGCATGCGCTTGGTGATCTCGTTCTGACCGCCTTCGAAGGCGCGGTGCGGACCGGAGCCCTCGCGAGCGTTCTGGCCCATCATACCCTTGCCGGCGGTCTTGCCTTTGCCCGAGCCGTGGCCACGACCGACGCGCTTGCTTTTATGGTTAGACCCCGGTGCGGGCTTTAAGTCATGCAGTTTCATGAGTTATCGCTCGCCTCCTGCGGCTGGCGTCGTCGCCGACGCATCGTTAATCTCTTCCACCGCAACCAGGTGCCGCACCTTGAAGATCATGCCGCGAATCACGGGCGTGTCCTGGTGGATCACACTCTGGTTTAGCTTGCGCAGGCCCAGCGACCGAACCGTCGCCTTTTGATCCTGCGCATAGCCAATGGTGCTTTTTTTGTAGGTCACTTTAAGCTGTGCCATTGGTTATCTCCAGAAATCAGCCGCCGTCAGGTATCAGCGTGGCAATCGCCGTGCTGACCATCAGCGACGACCGCATTTACTCGCTACGTGCCCGGCCCATACGGCGGCGCAGCTCTTCGACCGTCATGTCGCGGCGACGAGCTTCCTGCTCCAACGACCGCAGCTGGCGCAACGCTTCAAACGTAGCCTTAACAACATTTACTTTGTTGCTTGAGCCAAGCGATTTCGTCAACACATCTTTGACGCCGGCGGCTTCCAGAACTGCGCGCACGCCACCGCCCGCGATAACGCCGGTGCCGGGAGCAGCAGGGAACAGCACAACCTGCGCCGTCTTATATTCGCTTCTAATCTCGTGCGGGATGGTGTGCTCTTCCAGCTGGACATGGATCATGTTTTTCTTGGCTGCCTCGACGCCCTTGCGGATCGCCTCGGGAACTTCAGCCGCCTTGCCCATCCCAACGCCGACATTGCCTTTGCCATCACCGACAACCACGAGCGTGCTCAGGTTGAAGCGGCGTCCACCCTTAACCACTTTCGCCACGCGGTTGATCTGGACTACTCGCTCCTCAACCTCTAGGTCTTCGGCGCTAATTCGTGAATTCGCCACGTTTCCTCCAGAACAGTTCCATGCTGAGGCTTCTCAGGCTACCTCCCGGCGCGGGTATCGCCGGGCTGCCGGAAGCGCGGAACTTGAAACTAAAAATCGAGTCCAGCCTCGCGAGCCGCGTCGGCAAGCGCTTTGATGCGACCGTGATACAGATACCCGCCGCGATCGAAAACAACCTGCTTGATACCGGCAGCCTGCGCGCGCTCCGCGATCAGCTGGCCGACCAGCTTGGCCTCTTCGACTTTGTTGTTGTCGGCGAGCTTGTCGCGCAGAGCGGCGTCTACGGTAGAAGCAGCTACCAGGGTGTGCTGACGCACATCGTCGATGACCTGGGCGTAGATATGCATATTGCTGCGAAACACGTTCAAGCGTGGCCGCTGCGCCGTTCCGCTCAGCTTCGCTCGAATGCGGCGCTGGCGCTTGGCTCGCTGTGCGCGTCGATTAATATTTGCCATAACCTTTGTATCCTCTTAGCTCGGGCAGAGAATATATCCACTGCCACTTGAGGGAGCTGCAAGAACCAAGAACCTGGAACCTAGAACCTCCGGCTTAACCCCTTGGTTCTTAGTTCTTGGTTCTAGGTTCTCCGTTTTACTTCTTGCCGCCCTTGCCTGTCTTGCCGGCCTTGCCAGCCTTGCGGCGGATCACTTCGTTCGAGTACTTGATGCCTTTGCCTTTGTAGGGCTCCGGCGGACGCAGGCCGCGAATGTTGGCCGCGACTTCACCCACCAGCTGCTTGTCGGCACCTGAGACGATCACGGTGTTGCGCTCGCCGGTGTTGAGATCGATGCCCTCGGGCGCCTCAACGATCACAGGATGCGAGAAGCCCAGCGCCATCGTCAGGTTGCGGCCGGTCTTGGTAGCGCGATAGCCGACGCCGTTGATCTCAAGCACTTTCTGGAAGCCGGTGCTCACACCGACGACCATGTTGTTCAAGAGCGAGCGGGTCAGGCCATGCAGCGCCTTGTGCTGCTTCTCATCGCTGGGCCGCGTGACGTTCACGGTGCCGCCGTCCTGGTTGATCGCGATATCGGGCGGCAGCTGCTGCGACAGAGTGCCCTTCGGCCCCTTCACCGTCACATAGTTATTGTCGCCGACGGTAATGGTGACGCCGCTCGGCACAGAAATTGGCTTTTTGCCAATGCGCGACATTGTTCTCTCTCCTCAGGTGATTAGCGGAGCATCGCCGCTTTTTCCCCAAATAGGCGCGGGCGTTCACTGTGAACGCCCGCACGATCTACCAGACGTACGCGAGCACTTCGCCGCCGACGTTCTGACGCCAGGCCTCGTAGCCGCTCATGACACCCTTGGGCGTGGACAGAATGGCGAGACCCATACCGCCGCGCACGCGAGGAATATCGGCGTGCTTCGAGTAGATGCGCAGGCCAGGGCGGCTGACCCGCTTCAAGCCTGTGATCACCGGCTCACGATCGGCGCTGTACTTCAGCGTAATCACAATATTTTCAAACGCTTTGCCGTCCATCGGCTGTATCGTGTAATCCTTGATGAAGCCTTCCTGCTTCAGGATCTCGGCGATAGCAACCTTTAGCTTCGACTTTGGCATCGTAACGCTGGTATGGCGCTGCATACAGGCATTGCGAAGACGTGTCAGCATATCGGCAATCGGATCATTAAAACTCACGGTCAAGTCCTCCCCTTAGGAGTTACAGGCGCAGCACGATTCAATGACAATATATCGTGCGGCAAAGCCCAATTACCAGCTCGACTTCGTCATGCCCGGAATCAGACCACGCAGGGCCATCTCCCGGAGGCAAATCCGGCACAGGGCAAACTTACGATACACTGCACGCGAACGGCCGCACCGCTGGCAGCGGTTATGCTGCCGCACGGCGAACTTCGGAGTCTGCTGGGACTTGATAATCAACGCTTTACGAGCCAAAGTAGATTCCTCCTCACGCGGTAGCCGCTCAACCTCGCGGTTGCTAGCTCCGGTGCGTTTTAATCACGGAACGGCATGCCCATGTGCTTCAGCAGAGCAAAGCCTTCGTTATCGTTGCGGGCGGAAGTGACGATCGCGACTTCCAGGCCACGCAGCTTATCAACCTTGTCGTAGTCAATTTCTGGAAACACGATCTGCTCGCGCAGGCCGATGCTGTAGTTGCCACGGCCATCGAACGACCGGCGGCTCACACCGCGAAAGTCACGGATGCGAGGCAGCGCGACCGAGATCAGCCGATCCAGGAACTCGTACATGCGGTCGCCGCGCAGCGTCACCATCGCGCCGATGGGCTGGCCTTCGCGCAGCTTGAAGTTCGCGATCGACTTGCGCGCGCGGGTGATCACCGGCTTCTGTCCGGCGATCGTTGTCAGGTCGCCGAGTGCCGCGTCCATCGACTTGGCATTCTGAAGCGCCTCACCCATGCCGATGTTCAGCACAACCTTCTCGATGCGCGGAACCTGCATGATGTTTCCGAAGCTGAAATCTTTCATCAGCGCCGGCACAACATCGCGCTGATACTTTTCCCTCATTCGTACAGCCATACTATCCTCATTTGCAATCTGTAATTCGGTTACTGGCCGTCCCAATCCTGGATTACAGAGTACAAATCATCAATTAAGCATTAGAGTTCTTCGGCTGGTCAATCGCTGCATCGCAGGCCTTGCAGAAGCGCACCTTGCGGCGGCTTACTTTGCCTTCGCCGTCCAGGATGCGATGTCCCGTGCGTGATGCTTTGCCGCAGTTCGGGCAGACCAGCATCACCTTCGACACATGCAGCGGCGCCTCGACCTCGACGATGCCGCCGCGCTGGCGCGGGCCTCGCGGCTTCATGTGCTTCTTGACCATGTTTACATTTTCGACGACAACCCGGTCTTCGGTGGGAATGGAGCGCGTGATCTTGCCGCGCTGGCCTTTATTCTTCCCCGAAATAACCAAGACTTCGTCACCAGTCTTGACGTGCATATCAACCTCTATTTTCGCAGTCAGCCGTATTCATCCGGTGTGCAACCTGGGTATTGTACCAAATCAGGTGTCGGCTTGCTGAGTGCTGTCTGTGCTGGTGCTACAGCGTTTCGGGTGCCAGCGAGACGATCTTCATGAACTGCCGGTCGCGAAGCTCACGGGCAACTGGTCCGAAGATACGCGTGCCGCGCGGGTTGCCGTCCTGGCGGATCAGCACCGCCGCGTTGTCGTCGAAGCGAATATGCGAGCCGTCAGGACGGCCATATTCCTTCGAGACCCGCACGATCACGGCGCGCACGACCTCGCCCTTCTTGGCGTTACCGCCCGGCGATGCATCCTTGACCGACGCGATAATAATATCGCCGACCGAGCCGGACTTCACTTTCGATCCACCCAGCACGCGGATGCACATAATTTCCTTGGCGCCGGTGTTGTCGGCCACCTTTAAGCGACTCTGTGGCTGAATCACGGCTGTACCTACCCTTCTGCGTCCTGATCACCGGAAGCCGCGATCTCTGCCTCAGCATCCTTGATCGCGATCGGCTGATCTTTATTACCGATGATCTCGACGACTCGCCAGCGCTTCAGCTTGCTCAGCGGCCGGGTCTCTTCGATCCGCACGCTGTCGCCGATCTGGCACTGATTCTCCTCGTCGTGGGCGTAGAACTTATGCGTCTTGCGCACCGTCTTGCGATAGATCGGATGCGGGCGCAGGTAGTCCACAGCCACCACAACGGTCTTGTCCATCTTGTTCGAGACGACCCGGCCGACCTTCTCTTTGCGGATCACGTGCGTCTCGGTTGCCTGTACATCAGCCATTATTACCTCCCGCCTTCAGCTTGCGCCAGCTCTCGCTCGCGCAGGACCGTTTTAACGCGGGCATATTCTTGCTTCAATTGTCCGAAGCGCGCCGAGTTCGTCAGGCGACCTGTCTCCTTCTGGAAGCGCAGGTTGAACAGCTCCTGATCGATCTCACGCAGACGCTCCTGGAGCCGCCCGCTATCGAACTGGCGGATCTCATTCACCTTCATTGTGCTGGACCTCCCCTGCCGTCTCTTTCGCTATGATCTTGCACTTGATCGGTAGCTTCTGAGCTGCGCGCTGCAAGGCTGCCGTCGCAATATCTTCGCGAACGCCGCCCAGCTCAAACATGACCCGGCCCGGCTTCACGACGGCGACATAGTACTCGACAGCGCCCTTACCGGAACCCATGCGCGTTTCGGCAGGCTTTTGGGTGATCGGCTTGTCGGGGAAGATGCGAATCCACACCTTACCACCGCGCTTGACGTAGTGCGTGATCGCGCGACGAGCCGCCTCGATCTGGCGGCTATCGATCCACGCCTGCTCTACCGCCATCAGCCCGAAGTCACCGAAGGCAACCGTGGTGCCGCGCCCGGCGATGCGGGTGTGCTTCTGCACGCCACGGTGCATCTTGCGGTACTTCATCCGCTTTGGCATCAACATATCGGTATCCTCTAAACACTCAAAGGCGAGCAGCCAGATCTCAGACTTGATCTTTGTCCCGGCTCTCGGCGATTGATTCTTGGCCCTTGTCTACTCGTCGCTCGGAGCTGTGGAATATAGGTTTTGAGCCTGGACGCCATTCAATCTGCCAGCGCCATTCTCGCCGCCACCAATACCAAACCCACGACCGCCACCATCCCAGCCGTAGCTTTGGCACTACTCGTCGCTCGACGTTGTGGCCTGCGGAGCCTGGGCCTGACCGCCCTGACCGCCCTGACCACCACCGCCGCCACGGCCACCGCGACCACCACGGCCACGACCACCGCCCTGTCCACCGCCATCACGACCACCACGGCCATCACCACGGCCACGGCCGCGATCGTCGTTCTGCGGCTGTGCCTGGCGACGAGGCGGCTCGGCGCGCTCCAGGGTTCCGTCTGCCTTGGGGAAGACTTCGCCCTTGTAGATCCACACCTTGATGCCGATGCGACCGTAAGTGGTGTGCGCGTGCACAACCGCGTAGTCGATGTCGGCGCGCAGCGTATGGCGGGGAATGCGGCCCTGCATATCGTAGACGAAGCGAGCCATCTCCGCGCCGCCGAGGCGACCCGAGCACTTGACCATGATGCCCTCGGCACCCAGGCGCATCGCGCGCTGCGTGGCCTGCTTCATGGCGCGCTTGAACGAGACACGCTTGGTGATCTGCTCGCCGATGCTCTCCGCGACCAGCTGCGCATCCAGCTCGGGCTGGTGGATCTCGCTGATGTTCAGCTTGATCTTCTTGCCCGACAGCTTCTCCAGCTTGCCCTTGAGCACATCGACGTTCTGCCCACGCTTGCCGATGACCACGCCCGGCTTGGCGGTATGGATCGTCACTTCCACCTTGTTGGCGGCGCGCTCGATCTCAACCCGTGACACGCCGGCGCCGTCCAGCTCTTTGTGAACCAGATCGCGAATGTGGCGGTCTTCATGCAGCAGCTCGGCGTAGTTTCGATCGGCATACCAGCGCGACTGCCAGTCTTTGATGTAGCCGAGACGAAATCCAATCGGATGTACTTTGCGACCCATCTACTAATACTCCTGACCGTCGTCCACGACCACGGTAATATGGCTTGATCGTTTGCGAATAATATTCGCACGACCACGCGCGCGCGCGTGCATTCGTCGCATCGACGGCCCTTCGTCGACCATGATCGTTTTGATCACCAGACCTTCACGATCCATCTGGAAGTTGTTTTCGGCGTTGGCCGCAGCCGACGCGACCGTGCGATAAATTTCTCGCGCTGCCTTATGCGGCATGTTCCGCAAAAGGGCCAGCGCATGATCTACACGCTTTCCGCGCACCACATCGGCCACAAGACGTACCTTCTGCGGCGACATACGGAAGCCGCGTAGCACAGCTCTAGCTTGCATCGTTGGCTCCTATTTCATCTTGCCGCGCTTGTCGGCCTTTTTGCCACCGTGGCCTCGGAAGAAGCGGGTGGGCGCGAATTCGCCAAGTTTATGTCCAACCATGTTCTCAGAGATGAACACCGGAACGTGGCGGCGACCATCATGCACAGCGATAGTATGACCTACCATCTGCGGGAAGATGGTCGAGTCGCGGGACCAGGTGCGCAGTACACGCTTGTCGTTCGAGCGATTCAACGTCTCGACCCGGCCCAACAAGCGCAGATCGACATACGGTCCTTTTTTGGATGAACGAGACATTTCAATCCTTCCTTTTGATCAGTTCCGCCGTCCGCGTTTCGCGCCCTCGATCTGCTTTCGCGCCAGCGCGAAACATACGGCTCGAAACTCCTGTGGGGAGAAGGCAGAGGTGGAGCATCAGCCCCGCTCCTCCGGCAGCACCCGCCGCACCCCTCTATCCCGATGACCTTGCTACTTCTCGTTGCGCCGCCGGACGATAAATTTATCAGTCCGCTTGTTGTTGCGCGTCTTCACGCCGTACGCGGGCTTGCCCCACTTGGTCTTGGGCGGCATACCACGCGGCGCGCGACCCTCACCACCACCATGCGGATGGTCGATCGGGTTCATCGCCGAGCCGCGCACGTGCGGACGAATGCCGCGCCAGCGGTTGCGGCCGGCCTTACCGATCACAATATTCTGGTGATCGAGGTTGCCGACCTGGCCCAGTGTCGCCATACAGTTCAGATGCACCATGCGCATCTCGCCGGACGGCAGGCGCAGGGTAGCATAGTTGCCTTCCTTCGCCATCAGCTGAGCGGTCGCGCCCGCCGAGCGGACGATCTGACCACCCTTGCCGATCTGAAGCTCGACGTTATGCACCTGCGAGCCGGTCGGGATGTTGCGCAGCGGCAGAGCGTTGCCGACGCGAACCTCGGCGGTCGGGCCCGACATCACGGTATCGCCGACGTTCAGGCCGAGCGGCGCCAGGATGTAGCGCTTCTCGCCGTCGCTGTACTCCAGCAGCGCGATGCGCGACGTGCGGTTCGGATCGTACTCGATGCCGACAACCGTCGCGGCAACGCCGTGCTTGTTGCGCTTGAAGTCGATGACGCGGTAGTGGTGGTAGCTGCCGCCGCCCCGGTGCCGCGCGGTGATGCGGCCCTGGTTGTTGCGGCCACCGGTGCGCTTCTTCGGCTCCAGCAGCGACTTCTCAGGCGTAAACTTAGTAATCTCTTCGAAGGTCGAGACGCTCATGCCACGTCGGCCATCCGAAGTTGGCTTGTATCGCTTGATGCCCATCGTTAGACCCCTTCGAAGATTTCAATCGGCTTGCTGTCGGGCGTCAGCGTCACGACGGCTTTTTTCCAATCGCGCGTGTAGCCCTCGGTGATGCCGTGGCGCGTGCGGCGGCGGCGAAGCTTGCCGCGCACATTCACAATGTTCACATTCTTGACGTTGACGCCGAAAACCTCTTCGATCGCTTTCTTGACTTCGATCTTGTTGGTTTCCATCGCCACTTCAAAGACGTACTTATTGATCTCGCCGAGGCGCGTGTTCTTCTCCGTAATCACGGGGCGAATAATAATCTTATGTGCGTTCATTATTCAGCCTCTTCTTCCTGCTGCGTGCCGCCGTTGCCCAGCCACGCGTTGATCTTGTCAACCGCGCCCTGAGGCATCAGCACAATATCGTACTTGAGCAGGTCGATCACGTTCAGATACATCGCATTGAGCGTCTTTACGTTCGGCAGGTTATTCGCCGAGCGCGCGATCGTCTCGTCCTTCTCGGGCAGCACAATCAGCGTCTTGTTTTTGCCGAGGTCAAAGCCGTTCAGCAGCTCGACCACAGCCTTGGTGCGGATCGCCTCAAACGCCAGCGAGTCCACGAAGCGAATCTCACCGGCGGCCTGCTTGGCGGAAAGCGCCGAGCGTACAGCCAGGCGGCGCATCTTGCGCGGCATGCGCTTGGTGTAGTCGCGCGGCTTGGGGCCGAAGACGACACCACCGCCCGAATGATGCGGCGCGCGAATGGCGCCCTGACGCGCACGGCCGGTGCCCTTCTGGCGGTAGAGCTTGCGGGTTGAGCCGCGCACTTCGCCACGGGTCTTGGTGCTGTGCGTTCCCTGGCGGGCGTTGGCCTGCTGCATCACCATCATCTGATGCATCACCGGCACATTCGGCGTGATGCCGAAAATGTAATCATCGAGATCGATCGTTCCGATCTGTGCGCCGGCCTGGTTATACAGTGTTGCTTGCATTTTCATTCACCTACTTTTTCGGCTTCACTGTCCGGCGGACGTACACGAGGCCATTCTTGGCCCCCGGAACCGAACCTTTGATCAACAGCAAGTGCCGATCACCATCTACCCGCACGACGCGCAGCCGCTGCACGGTCTTGCGATCGTTGCCCATCCGGCCAGGCATACGCTTGCCTTTCCAGACTTTACCAGGGCTGGTACCGGCACCCAACGAGCCGGGAGCGCGCTCACGGTCGGACTGACCGTGCGTGCGCGGACCGCCACGAAAGCCGTAGCGCTTCACAACGCCCGCGAAACCGCGACCCTTCGACCAGCCGGTAACATCGACAAGATCGTCGGCGTTGAAGAGATCGACATCGACGGTATCGCCAACATTGTGGTCGTCGATGTTGTCGGTCGACATCTCGCGGATGTAGCGCACCGCAACGCCGGCGCCCTTCATCTGACCGAGCACAGGCTTGGTGATCCGCTTCGGATTCTTGTTAGCGAAGCCAAGCTGAACAGCCTCGTATCCATCGCGGTCCTTGGTCCGCACATTCAGTACATGATTGGGACCGGCCTCGATCACGGTAACAGGAATCGCCTCACCGCGCTCGTTGAAGACCGTCGTCATGCCCAGCTTACGTCCCAGCAATCCATGAATTGCCACACTGCACCTCCATAGCGTACGGACTTATGGCGCTCTGCCTGCCGCATTGGCTATGCTATTTTATTTAGAGAACAAAGAACATAGAACATAGAACACAATTAACTTTTACGCATTCACTTTTTGTTCTTTGTTCTTGGTTCTATGTTCTTAGAGCTTGATTTCGATATCCACACCGGCAGGCAGATTAAGCTTCATCAGAGCATTAATCGTCTGCTGGCTGGGGTCCAACACATCAATCAGCCGCTTGTGCGTCCGAATCTCGAACTGCTCTTGCGAATTCTTGTCGATGAACGGCGATCGGATCACGCTGTACTTTTCGATCTTGGTCGGCAGCGGCACGGGGCCTGCAACCAGCGCGCCGGTCCGCTCTGCGGCTTCGACGATTTGACGAGCCGATTGATCCAAAATCTTGTGATCGAAAGCCTTGAGACGAATGCGAACTTTTTGCTTTGCCATGTGTTACCTCAAAGGGAGGGGAGCGGAAACCGTTGGGTTTCGCTCCCCTGTGCCCTTTCGCATATTATGCTTCGATCTTGGTGACGACACCGGCGCCGACGGTGCGGCCGCCTTCGCGGATCGCGAAGCGCAACCCTTCTTCGATCGCCACCGGCACGATCAGCTCCACGCCCATCTGCACGTTGTCGCCCGGCATCACCATCTC
>DASWTQ010000191.1:0-51011 GCA_036402055.1 Herpetosiphonaceae bacterium | reverse complement strand
CGAGACGCTTCAGTACGAGGAAGGCCGCTCCGAGCCGATCGGCGGTGTTACCTACGAGGTGACGATGCGCAGCAAGTAGCGCTCAGCGCGGGATCGCACAGTTGGCGCAGGCTAGAAGCACGCTTCTAGCCTGTTTTTTATGCTCGGCTGCGCTTACAGCAAGTTGATCCAGATCGCTGACTCGACACGCTTGGATCAAATTTACAGATTTTTACGGAAGCAGGGAAAGGTTGAAATAGGTTAATACGTCTTAGGAGTAGAACCCGATCGAAGCATGAGTTCTATACAAAAATTTACCTCATGCCACGATGCAAGTACATGCGGTTTGACCATTCATGAAAGGAGGCTCATCTACACCCGAGGCAGTGCGATCCAAGATCCGGTATGGCTGAGCTTGGAATCCCCATCGCGCTATTCGTCCAGGCGCCAGGTTTGCCTAAGTCTTCACGCTGCACGCCCCCAGCAGCGGCTCCCAAACGGCTTAGATTCCCAATATGCGCCGTTTCGTAACGGTGCTGTGCTTGACCTACGCTGTCATAGCACAGACCAGGTCTGCTCCTTCTTCGGTATCGATCATCTTTTGGAGGCTCTTGATGAATCATTTCGTTCGGCTAAGTGCGGTTCTCTTCTTCATCTTCAATGTGCTGCTTGTGCCCTCAAGCTTTGCGCAGCCCAGCACCGCTAAGCTGGCCTCGCTGAAGCTAGCCAAGAACAACGGCATTCCGAACCAATACATCGTCGTCTTGAAAGACGGGCCGAGCGCCAACGCGGGCTCGGTCGCGCAGGCGGCGGGTGTAACACCCAAGCATACCTATTCGGCAGCGCTCAATGGCTTTTCGGCGACGCTGAACGCGGGCCAGCTCAAGGCAATCCGCAACAATCCGAACGTGGACTATGTGGAGCAGGATCAGGTCGTGAAGGCCGATGTGACGCAGCTCATGGATGCCAACGGCGATCCGTGGGGCCTGGACCGCATCGATCAGCGCAACCTGCCGCTCTCGGGCAGCTACACCTACTTCCTGACCGGCGCGGGCGTGAATGCCTATATCATCGATACGGGCATCCTGGCGACGCATCCCGACTTTGGCGTCCGCGCATTCGAGGCCTATGACGCGGTTGACGGCTCGCTTCCGGCGACCGACTGCAACGGCCACGGCACGCACGTTGCGGGCACGATCGGCGGCACGACCTACGGCGTGGCCAAGGCTGTGAAGCTGTACGGCGTGCGCGTGCTCGACTGCTTCGGCAGCGGCACCTGGGCCGACGTGATCGAGGGCATCGACTGGGTGCGCCTGAACGCGATTCGGCCGGCCGTGGCGAACATGTCGCTGGGCGGCGGTCTGATGACCTCGGTCAACACCGCGACGACCAACCTGATCAACTCGGGCATCTTCACGGCGGTTGCGGCGGGCAACAGCAACGCCGATGCCTGTTCCTTCTCGCCGGCCAGCACGCCGCTGGCGTACACGGTCGCGGCCTCGACCAAGACCGATGCCAAGGCGGTCTACTCGAACTACGGCGCGTGCGTCGACAGCTATGCGCCCGGCTCGGCGATTAAGTCGGCCTGGCTGGCGAACGGCACCAACACGATCGACGGCACCTCGATGGCCTCGCCGCATGTCGCGGGCTGCGCGGCGACCTATCTCCAGCACAACGGCAATGTGCCGCCGGCGGCAGTCACGGCCTGGCTGACCAACAACGCGACCAATGGTGTGATCACCGGCAATGTTGGCGCGACGCCGAACAAGCTGCTCTACTGCTACAAGCCCGACGTGTGGATCAAGGACAAGAGTGTCGACCAGGGCCGCGAGCCCGATCCGGCGACCGCCGCGATGAACATGTGGGAAAGCCCCGACATCTGGAACCGCATCAACACCACGGCCGGCTCGCACCAGAACCCTGAGTTCGGCCAGACCAACTACATGTGGACCCGCCTGCGCAACCGTGGCCATATCGCGGGCAGCGGCGTCGTGCGCTTCTATATCGCCAACGCGTCGAGCGGCCTGGCCTGGCCGACCAACTGGACGCAGATCGGCGCTGTGTCGGTGCCGAGCATTGCTCCCAACGCGATCATGGATGTCAGGGTTCCGTGGAATCCGCCCTCGACCGGCCACTACTGCGTCCTGGTTCGCTGGGAGTCGGCGCTGGAGCCCATGACCTACGGCGAGACCTCGGATGTCAACTACAACACGCGCTACAACAACAACATCGCGTGGCGCAACATGAACATCGTCAACCTGAAGCTCAACTGGCGCGACTGGATTCGCTTCGAGGTTCGCAACCCGCTCAAGGAGCTGCGCCCGACGACGCTGGTCTTCCGCGAGCCGCGTGAGCAGCTGCAAGATCCCTTCCTGCGCCACGGCAAGGTCACGGTCGACCTCGGCACCGAGCTGACGCAGCGCTGGCTCCAGGCCGGCGGCAAGGGCCGAGGCTTCCAGCGCGTGGGTGAGACCCAGTTCATGGTGACCGATCCCAACGGCGCCGCATTCGAGGGCCTGAACCTTGAGCCGGATCAAGCCTTCCCGGTCCAGATCGGCATCGAGTCGAACGAGGTTTCGACCTCCGGCAAGCCCTACCTGATCGAGGCTGTGCAGTTCTCGGAGGGCATCGCCGAGGCGGTTGGCGGTGTGACCTACGAGGTCTACCTGCCGACGCAGACGGCTCAGCCGACCGCAGTACCCGCACCGCCGAGCAACTAATTCACGACGACATAGCGACGGAAAGCAGCCAGGCCGGGAAATTCCCGGCCTGGCTTTGTGTATTCCTGGGTTGTCCTCCTCGTTACGGCGCTGTCACCACGAACTCGGCACCGGCGCTGCGGCCAAAAACCTCGGGCGCGTACATCTGGTAGGCCGTGGCGGGCAGCGTCTGGAAGCTGCCGATCGTCGTCGCGCGCGCCAGGTAGGTGTAGTGGTAGGTGCCTTTGGGCAGATCCGTGGCGAAGAGCGCGACGCGATCGTGGCGGATCTCGGTCTGGCTGAAGTACCACCAGTCGGGATACTCGGTCGCGGCGTTGTCGAGCGCGGGATCTGGGGCGAAGTCGCTGACTGTCTTGAGGCTGGTATCCAGCGCCTCCAGGCCGGCCGGCAGCATATCCTCAACCGCCAGGTAGCGTACGTTCTCCGGCACCGTCAGCGTCAGCCGCACCTGGACGAGATCGCCGATCCTGGCCTGCTTGATCAGCTCGCCGGTTGCGGTAAGCGTCGTGCTGTCGACGGCGCTGTACTCGCGCTGGACGGCCAGCCCTTGATCCAGCGGCTGCACGGCGGCGGCGTCCTCGTAGTAGCGCATACGCAGCGTGTAGTAGAGCCGTCCCTGGTCGCCCTGGCGCTCCAGGCTGAGCTGGCTTGTGCCGCCGGCTTTGAGATCGGCCAGCGCGATCACGACGTTGATCGGATCGGTCAGATTGCGTTGATCGATCTTGCCGCTGCTCAGCACTTTGCCGTCCAGCGCGGCGGTGTAGCTATAGTTGGCGCTAAGCTCACCGGTCTGCGCCGTGTACTCGGCCAGCGCCATCAGCGCGGTCGCGGTCTCCTGCGTGGTGCGCCAGTGGCCGTCTTCGCGAACGCTCATCAGGTAGCGCACGGCGTTGGGCACCAGGAAGTTGTCGGGATCGCTGCGTACCAGGGCTTGCAGTGCCAGCGCCGTGGTTCGTGTGTCGGTGTTCATCGTCCAGAAGTGGGCCTCGCGCTCTTCCCAGTGGCCGTGCGTCGGGCCGAGCACCGCGCTGCTCATCAGCTCACCGATCAGCGTGCGGACGCGCTCGTCCTCGTTGCCGAGCGTTTGCAGCGTCATCAGCAGATAGGATCGTCCGTAGATCGCCAGGCTGGTACGCTCATCATAGAGCGCGATCGTGCGGCCGCGATCTGCCTTGCCCGCCTCGGCCAGCACGTAGAGCACGTAGGTGCGCGCTTCTTTGAGCCAGGGCCGGGCCGGATCGTTAAGCATGCCGTTGTCGAGCACGCTCTCAAGGTAGGCCACACCGCGATCGAACATCTGCTGATCGACGCCGTAGCCGGCCTTGCGCGCTTCGAGCAGGCCCTGCACCACGTAGGCCGTCAGATACGGATCGGTTTCGGAGTCGTTCCACCAGCTCCAGCCGCCGTCGAGCTGCTGCAAGCTGGCCAGCCGCTGCACGCCCACGGTCAGATTCTGCTCAAGCGAAGTTTGGAGCGCCTGGTTGTCGATGCCCATCTGCTTGTAGAGCCGGTAGGTGACGGCGTTGGGCAGGAAGCGGCTCACGGTCTGCTCGGTGCAGCCGTACGGATACTGCTCCAGGTATTCCAGGCCGCTCTCGATCCCGGCTGCCAGCGTCGGCACCATCTCAAGCCGGACCTCGCCCTGCTTGTCGTCGGGCGCTTGCAGCGTCTCGACGATCGTACCCTGGACCTGGCCCGCGCTGGCGACGACCTCGGGCGTGACAAAGCGCTGGATCGGCAGCTTCTGCTCGATCACATCTTCCAGGCCGCCGCCCTGCACCGTGAAGCGCAGCGTGGTCTCGCCGGCCTCCGGCACTTCAGCCGTCCAGCGCACAACGCTCTGACCACCGGCGGGCACGCTCACGGTCTGCTGATTGGGCGCGGTCAGCGCGATCTCGCCCGGATCGAGCATCACCCTGGCCTCGATCGCCGCCGAGGTAGTGTTGTGGATCACGGCCTGAAGCGTGGGCTGGTCGCCGACAGTCAGGAAGCGCGGCAGCGACGGTCGCACCAGCAGCGGCCGGGTAGCGATCAGATCCGTAGTCGTCTGTCCGACGCGGGTATCGCCGGTCAGGCCACGAGCGGTCATGGTCCAGGTCGTCAGCGTGTCGGGCAGGCGGAGCGAAACTTTGGCCGTGCCGTCGTCGCCGGTGACGACCGAAGGATTCCAGTAGGCCGTGTCGGGGAACTCGCGCCGCACCAGCGGATCGTTTGCCGCGCCGCCGCCGCCGCCTTTGGCGCTGGCCTGAATGCGCAGCGTGACGCGATCCATCAGCGTTGTGAGCGACTGTGCCGTGAAGACGCCCAGCGGTCGTTTTTCGTAAAAGGCCTGGCGCAGCGTCGGGTTGGGATCGTCGGCCAGCGAGAGCACTGATTTATCGACCAGCGCCAGCCCGATCTCGGCCTTCACGCCCTTGCCGGTGTGATCGGTGGCTTTGATGGTGTAGGCGACCTCGTCACGCGGCCCGGCGCTTTCTTTGTCGGGCGTGACCGCGATCGTCAGCTCCTGCTGCTCGGTGGAGACCGGGAGATTAATCAGGCCGACGCGTAGATCCGGCACGGGCACCTCTTGATCCGCCGCTTTGACCAGCACCAGCGAGACGTAGATGTTCGGCGCGTGCTCGGCGGTGATCGGCACTTCCAGTAGCTCGGTCGTGCCCTGGATGGTGAGCAGCCGGTGCTGGATGACCTCGCCGCGCTCGATCGTCATCAGCGCGGTCATGCCTTTGTATGGCGCGGGCACCAGGATCTTGGCAGTCTCGCCGGGCTTGTAGCTGCCTTTGTCGGCGATCAGATCGATGCGGTTGGTATCGTTGACACCCCAGAAGGTTTCGCCGCCGCCGACCCACGAGAAGACGCTGGATTTGATCGTGTGGCCGCTGCTGTCGCGGCCGGTCGCGGCGATGCGGTAGCTGCCGCCCTGCTTGGGCGTGAAGCTGATGCTGCCTCGACCCTGGCCGTCGGTCGTCGCCTTCTGGGTCTCGACCAGCGTGTCGGTAAACTTCGAGGTCCAGTAGAGCCGCCCATCCGAGCCCTGCTCACGGGCGCTGTACCACTCACGCTGGTAGATGCCGATCTCCAGCGCCTGCTGCGGCACAGCCTTGTCTTGCAGATCGACCGTGATCAGCGAGACTTTTTGCTCCTGCCCAACCTCGACGACGTAGCCCTCGGGCCGCAGACCAATGTAGTAGGCTCCCGCGTGCACATCGGCGCGGCCCTGCCCGGCGATGACCTGGCCGTCGACATCGGTGATCTCGACGTCGAGCGTCAGCGTGCGGCTGTGATTGGTCTTGCCCAGCTCGGCCGGCAGCCGCAGCATGAGCCGTCCCTGAGCGTCGGTCCTGGCGGTGCCTTCGCTGACCAGCTCGCCGCCCTGGGGACCGCGCCCGCCATCGAACCAGCGATAGGCTTCGTAGGCATCGTCGAAGTTCTCGAAGGTGAAGCTGGGCGCGGTCTCGCTGCTGAAGAAGACGGGATAGCCGCGCAGTCGCCAGCGCACGGGAGCGTTGGCCACCGGGCCGCTTGAGAAGTAGCGCGCCGCAACCTCGACCTCCATCGCCTCGCCCTGGATCAGATCCGGCTTGTTGGGCTTGACGGTGACCTCAAACGCCGGCCTGCGGTACTCGGAGACGGTGAAGGTGCCCTGAGCGGCAGGTGGCTGATCCATTTTGTTGAGGTCTTTTGCCAGCCGCACAAGCATGGTGTAGCCGCCGAGCTTCGCGCTGCTCGCCAGCGTCAGCTCGGTGTTGAACGTGCCGAACTGGCTCAGCGGCAGCGTGCCGGTCATCACAACCGTGCCCTGCGGATCGGAGATCGTCAGGTGGGCCTGCTCTCCCGCGTCGGGCAGTGAGTAGCGGCCATCGTGATCGGTGCGCAGCGCGCCGCGAATATAAACCGTATGCTCGGGCTGGTAGAGCGGCCGGTCGGTGCTGATGCTGCCGGCGATCGGGCCGCGCCCATAGTCGGCGGGCAGGCCAAAATCCCAGGCTCCGATGCCGGTGCCCCAGCTCGTCGTGGTGAACGCAAAGTCCTTGCCCACCGGCGACCAGACGTAGAGCGGATCGTAGGTGTTGGTACCGGTGTAATCGGTGTGCAGAATTCCCTCGTCGTCGGTGCTGCCAAGCTCGCGCAGATCGGCTTGATTCGGCTCCGTCTTGGTTCCATAGCTGATACTCTTCGCCAGCAGCGGCAGATCCGCCACAGGCTTGCCATTGCCCAGGTCGATCGCCCAGACGAACACCTTATCGGCGCTGCGCTTGAGCGTGAGCGCGTACGGGCTGACGATCATCAGCCGGCGATCGGCGGTGCTGCTGGGACCGCGCACGTCGACGTAGTACGCGCCGGGGTCGAGCTTGCCGAGATCCAGCATGTCGATGCGCTGTTCGTTGCGCTCGCCGGGCAGCTGATGCTGGCCCTCCTTGATAATGGCGGCTCGATCCGGCTGAAACTGCTGCCAGGCATCGTAGGTGGAGAGCAGCTCTGGAACCCGCGCGACATCCACGCGTGCCAGGCGGTAGCTGATCGTGGGCGTGTTGACATGTCGCAGCGGCACACGAGCCGCGACGTGAGCGTTGTACGAGCCGATCTGATCCTGACCGATGATCGTCAGCGACGGCGGGAGCGAGCCGGTGCGAAAGGCGATCGTGGTGTCGCTGCCGAGTGTCACGCCGTAGGGGTCGCGCGCCGCCCCGCCGATCGTGACGCGGTAGTCGGTCTCGGGCTTCATGCTAAAGCCAAGCATGAGCTGAGCCTCATAGGTCGAGCTGTAGATCTGAGTCGGCTTGGGCTCGATCGTCAGATTCTTCTCGACGCTGGCCCAATCGAGCGGCGTGCTGAAATCCAGGACCATGCCCGAGCCGACATCGGAATTAGTCGCGCCGTTCTCCGGGCTTGAGCGCTCCAGCCGAGGCAGCGGCGCGACGCGGAAGTTGGCGGTGTAGGTGTTCGTCAGTGTGCCGGCGCCGCCAGCCGAGCGTGCCGATCGCGCGACGGTAAGGACGTAGCCGGCGCCGCGCTCCAGCGGCTCGGCTGGCGTAAACGTGGCGCTGCTGCCTTTCACCGCGACTGCGCCGGAAACGAGCGCGCCGGAGCTTACGTGCTGAAGCTGGATCGCGCCGCGCAGGCTGTCGAGGCTCATCGGCTGGTTGAACTCGATCGTAAGTGGATCGCGCGGGCTGGCAAATCGAGCATCCGGCGCAGGATTGCTCCTCACAACAACCGGCTGAATCGTGCTGAAGCTCCACGTGTAATCGTCGTTGAGCTTGCCACCGGTCTGATCGCTCAGTCCCGCCGCAACGCGCGCCTCGAAGCGTGTCGAAGGCGGCAGCGCGACGGTCGGCGAGAAGACGTAGGTGCTGGTGTCGAGCCAGCGGCCTTCGCCGGGAAGCGCCGGGCTGATCGCCAGCGGCTGTGGCTGATTGGCCTGCGCGTCCAGCGCCGTCACGGCGACGACCGGATGGTTGAAGCGCACGCTGATGCGCCTGGTCGTCGTCAGAACCTCGGCGGTATCAACCGGCGGCTCGACCTGCGCGACCTCCAGATCGCCCATCACGGTAAAGCTCCAGCTCAACGTGTCGTTGTTGAGCGCCGCGCCGGTGGTGGTGCGGATGCCGGGGGCCAGTCGTGCCTCGTAGCGCACACTGCGATCCAGTGGCGCGGCGGGCTTGAAGCGCAGGCTGCCCGCGACCGTCTCGACGGTTCCTTGAACCTGCGTGCCGCTGTCGACGTTGTAAAGCGCAAAATGATCTTTGGCCGAGCTGCTGTCGACGTCGGGCGCGAGCCGTGCCTCGACCTCGCTGGTCGTCGGCACGTCGGTAGCGCCGTCGAAGGGCCGCGTCCCGGCCAGCAGCGGCGCCTCGGTGGTGAACTGCCAGCGGACAGGATTTTCGAGCCGGGTTCGGCCGTCGGGCGTTACGTCGGCGCGCACAGTGGCGGTGTAGGTTGTCGCCGCGTGGAGGCCGTTCTCGGGATAGAAGCCGTAGAGCGTCGGCGAAAGCCAGCGGCCAAGGCCGGTCTGCTGCGGCGAGAGCGCCAGCGGCTGCGGCAGGCTGTCGGCGAGCCCGGGATCTTGCGCGGCGGCGGCGATCATTTCGGCGGACACGACCGGCGCGCTGAACTCGACCGTGATCGGCGCGCGCTGGGCGACATTGGCCGCGTCTTGCTCAGGGCCGAAGCGCGCAACCGTGGCGTAGGGCAGCGTGGCAAACGCGATCGGCGTTGCGCTGGTATTCGCTCGGCCCAGGATGTTGCGCGCGGATTTCACGGTCAATCGGTAGCGCGTGTTGTAGTTTAGCCCGGACTGCGGTGTAAGCACGATCGCACTGCGCTGCCACTGGATCGTAAATGGTACCGGCGGCTCGATCGTAGCCTCGATCGAGTCGGGCAGCACCCACTGATCGAACTCCACGCGAAAGGCGCTCTGCGGGCTGACATCGGTCGCGCCATCGGAGGGCGTGACCCGTACAATCCGTGGCCCGGCGAGCGCCAGCGGACCGAGGATCGCGCCCAGCGCAAGCACCACGATCGCAGCAACGGCGATCAGGATCTTGCGGCGGGTGAGATATGAGCGAAACGGTTTCATCGACTTCCTCCAAGACGGGTCTATGGCTTATGGCTGCTGGACAATAAATTCCACGTGCTCACTGGTGCGCCGGTTTCCCTGGCGGTCGGTGGTGACGACATGTGCCCGGTGCAGGCCCGGCGTGAGCTGCCAGAAGGCGCGGTAGGGCGGTCCGCTGAACGTGGCGAGCGGCGCGTCGTCTACGTAGATCGTGAGATTGGCGACATCGCCGCCGGCCCGCGCCTGAATCTCGATCTGTTGTCGCTCGGCGGGAATGCCGGCGCTGAGCGAAAAGATCGAGCCGCTGACCGGCGAGCTAAGCACAGGCTCAGCCTGCGCCGCCAGGCCGATTTGCGCGTCCGTAGCTACCTGGTCGGCGGCAGCATCGGGCAGCGGGCAGATCTGCTGAGGCACGCGCGGTATTCCTGCCCGGATCATCCAGGTCTCGGCCTCGGGCGGCAGGCGGCGATACGATTGCATGACTGTGCGCTCCTGCGGGTAGCCTGCCGGCGCTCGACAGTCGAGATCCGGATCGATCGCGAAGACGACATGTGTATCATCAGGCTCAGTCGGCTCGGTGCCGGCGATAAAGCGCTCTAGCTTCGCGCCGGGACACGTCGGCGACGGAAGCTTGCCGCCCTCGGCGCAGATCTGAACCTCGACAATGTCCTCGGGCTGCTTGAAGGCGCGCGCGGGCAGACCACGATGCGCGGCCAGCATCACCTCATGCCAGACCGGGCCTGCGCCCGTGACGCCGCTGATGTTTTCCATCGGCTGCCCGTCGGCGTTGCCCACCCACACGCCGACAGCGCGATCGGGCGTGTAGCCGATCGTCCAGTTGTCGCGCCAGTCGCTGGTGGTGCCAGTCTTAGCGGCAGCTGGCCGATCGACATCCAGCGCGCTGACCTCGCCGAAGGCCCGCATCCGCGCATAGCGATCCGAGAGAATGTCGCTGATCAGATAGGCAACCTGCGGGCTCAGGGCTTCGTGAGGTTGGCCCTCACCCCCGGTCCTTCGGACCACACCCTCTCCCGTTGCCACAGGCGAGGGGGAAGCCTCAGACCCCTGGTTCTTGGCTCTTAGTTCTTGGTTCTCTTGTACCTTGGTTCCTTGGTTCCTTGGTTCTTGATTCTTGATTCTTGGTTCCCTTGATTCTTGGTTCCCTTGTTCGTTCTTGGTTCCAGGTTCCAGGTTCCAGGTTCCAGGTTCCAGGTTCTCTTGTTCTCTTGTTCCTTTGTTCTTTTGTTCTTTGTTCTTTGTTCTATCTCGTCCTTGCGCATCGCGGATCTCCATGATCGCGTAGGGCGCGACGCGCTGGCCGCCGTTGGCAAAGGCCGCGTAGGCGGCGGTAAGCTCCAGCGGTGTGACTTCGCCGCCGCCGAGTGTGAGCGCCAGGCCAAAGCGGCCGCTGTCTTGCTGGAGCGTGGTGATGCCCAGGCGCGAGGCGATCTCCAGCAGCGAGGGCACGCCGATCGCGTCGAGCACCTGCACGGCGGAGACGTTCGAGGAGGTCGCCAGCGCCTCGCGGAGTGAGAGCGGCCCGTGAAATGCGCGATCGTAGTTTTGGGGTGTGTAGGGCTGGCCTTCGCGCGTCTCGAACGCGGTCGGCACGTCCAGAATTGTGCTGGCGGGTGTCCAGCCCTGCTCCAGGGCGGCCGCGTAGGTCAGCGGCTTGATCGCGGAGCCCGGCTGTCGTAGCGCGATCGCGGCGTTGACCTGGCCCTGGTTCGCCGCGTCGCCAAAGTTGGGGCTGCCAACCATGGTGAGGATCGCGCCGTCGCCGGGATCGAGCACCACGACCGCGCCGTTGCGTACCTGGTGGTCCGGCCCGCCGTTCTGCGGCACGCCCAGCGCCGCGATCTGTCGTCGCAGGATCGACTGCGAGGCCGACTGAAGATTGGCGTCGAGGGTTGTGGTAATCGTCAGGCCGCCGCGCGCCACGGTATCCGCGCCGAGCTGCGCGGTGACTTGATCCAGAACATAGTGTACAAAATGCGGAGCCTCGATCGTGGTCTGGCTGGTGGCAAACTGGAGCGGCTCGGCCTGTGCGGTTTTGGCCTGCGCCGGCGTGATAAACTCAGCGCGCGCCATAGCGTCGAGCACCTCGACCTGACGCCTGATCGCCGCCGGCTGATTGCTGACCGGATCGTAGTGCGAGGGGGCTTGCGGCAAACCCGCCAGCAGCGCCGACTCAGCCAGATCCAGGTCGCGAACAGGCTTGCCGAAGAAATGCTGCGCGGCTGCCTCGGCACCATAGGCTAGGCCGCCGTAGTAGGTTTGATTCAGGTAGAGCGCCAGGATCTCGTCTTTGGGATAGCTCGCGGTAAGCTTGAGCGCCAGCACGGCCTCGCGGAGCTTGCGGCTAAAACTTTGCTGCTGGGTCAGCTGTGGATCGAGCAGAAAGTTGCGCGCCAGCTGCTGGGTGATCGTCGAGCCGCCGGCGACGATCTCGCCCGAGCGTAGATTGAGCCAGGCCGCGCGTGTGATGCCGCGCAGATCGACGCCGGGATTGCTGTAAAACGTGCGATCCTCGACCGCAATCGTGGCCTGACGCAGCGCCAGCGGGATCTCATCCAGTGGAACCGGGCGCTGGCGTCCGCTGAGCGGATCGGGCAGCTCGTAGAGCAGCTTGCCATGTCGATCCAGGATGCGTGTGTTGCCGATCGCCGCACGCGCGCGCAGATTTTCGGGTGTCGGCAGCGGCGTTGAGATCCAGAAGTAGCCGCCGATCAGCAGGATCGCCGCCGCGCACACGCCTGCACCGCGCATGATCCAGCGCATGACGCGGCGAACGTTGGGGCGGCGACCGATCGCGATGTGGGCTGACATGACTACCTCCAGATGATACTGATGTTTCAGCGAGCCAGGAAGTGGAACCTGCGATCTTTATGCGCAGCATAGATCGCGCAGGTGGAGCGTGGCGCAAAGAACTCTTTCTGGCGGGGAAAGATTTCTTTATCAAGCATCTGAATCTGGCGTCGTGGCTACGACCTAGCATAAAACATCAGCGCTGAAGCCAACATGAGACCAGTCTGAGCGAACTGTGATTGAATCGGCTCTGCGCCGCGCAGTGATGCGGCTGTGTAAGGATTTGGTCCGTTGAGTGCGGGAACGCTGGTGTGTATGATCGATCCAGATGCTCTATGCTAGCATATGGAGGAACAGCGATGCTTTTTGCGGATCTTGCTCTGGCGCAGCGGCTGGAGCGCAACGAAGCGCTCAATCTCGCCGATTGTGCGCTGGTTATGCAGCGGCTACAGCCTGATACGGCGGCGCATGTGCTGGAGGTCGCCGACAGTGTAGCCGTCTTTACCCGGCCCGACTTTCCGATCAATCGCGCGGCTGCGCTGGGTCTGACCGCGCCGGTCAGCGCCGAAGATTTGGACGCAGTTGAGGCTTTCTATCGAGGTTATGGTTTGCCCGCCAAGATCGATCTTTGCCCGCTCGGCGATCGTTCGCTGGTGGACGAGCTGGGACGGCGCGGCTATGGCTTCGGTATGTTTTTCAATGTGCAGATCCGCCCGATCGTGGCTGAGGATGCGGATCTCGCGCCGCCGCCCGAGATTCGGGTCGCGCCTGCTACGGGGGCAGATGCCGAGCTGTGGGCGCTGACGATGGCCTGCAACAGCTCACCCCACGAGCCCATCGCCGCCGACAATACGTGGCTGGCCCTGGCGCGGATTGTGACTCAGCGTCCCGGCGTGACCTGTTTTCTAGCCAGAATCGGCGACGAGGTGGTAGGGGGGGCGGCATTGATGATTCGTGAGAGCCTGGCGACGTTCTTTTCGACTACAACGCTGCTGCCGTATCGTGGGCGGGGCGTGCAGATGGCGCTGGTTCGGGCGCGGCTGGCGTTTGCGGCGCGCGCCGGCTGCGATCTGGTCACGGTCTCGACGCTGCCGGGCAACCAGTCGCAGCGCAACATGCAGCGCGCCGGGTTTCAGGTTGTCTACACGCGCATCATCATGTGCAAGGATTTGACATAACTATGCTACTCTGGTGGATATTTGGCGGCCAGCTTTCTGACGGTGGTCACGTTGCGCATGGTGGCGGGCATGGCCAGCGTTTTCTCCATTAGCGCGCCGGAAAAGGTGGACTCGCTAATGCGTGTGCGGCGCAGCCAGTACAGCTCGCGCTCATGGAATCGAAAGTCGTCGATCTCGTTGCGTAAGTCGAGCAGCTTCTTCTGCGCTGCTTGCGTGGGCGTATCGCGCAGAAAGGCGATCGACAGCGCGGCATCTGTGGCGGCCAGATCGCTCTCGGGAAACGGCTGGTATGCGGCGACGGCAGCTAGTTCCGCCGGGGTGCGGATAAAGGTTGCGACTTCGTAGCCGAGCGCGGCCTTGAGATGACGCTCGATCTGCGCTTCAAGCCCTGGCACATCGCCCGACTCGGCCTTAAAGAAGACGTTGCCGCTGGCGATAAAGGTCGCGACCTCGGCAAAGCTCAGCTCCTCAAAGAGCGAGCGCAGCTGCGCCATCTTGACGTTATGACCGCCAACGTTGATCGCCCGTAGAAACGCGATGTAGCCGTGCAGTGTTGCCAATCGAAGCCTCCTCTCAGTCAAGCTTGCCGCTTTGCTCGTGCCGTAGCCGCTCGATGCGCACGTTGATAAAGGGCGAGAAGTGCGGATAGTAGCGCTGCTGCACATCCAGGCGCTGCCAGTCGTCGCCCGTGATGGTATGACGGCACACCTCCGATCCGCAGCGGCAGGATTGCTCCAATATCCACTCCGGCTCCGCTGTGAAGAGCGCATAGTCCACGGTGATCTCTTCGCCGGGTGCAATATCGCGGCGCGCAATCAGCGTGACTTCGTCGGCCAGCCAGAGATTCGAGTCGCACGAGTGATTCAGCGATCCGCCCGCGCGCCGCTGTGTGATCTCAGGAACCTCGACAAGATGCCGATCTTCGTCGATCTGGATCGCATTGAAGCGTGGCGTGGCGCGCGCAAAGGCTTGAAACTCGGCATCGGTCATCACCGTACCGCCGACAATTTCGACAATCTCTCCGCGCCGAATGATCTCGCGCGCAAACGATCCGATGCCTTGCGTTCGCGAGGGACTGAACACCTGGCGAGGATCAATCCAGGTCTGGGATCGATAGCGCTTGGCTGGCATAGCAGGGTTCTTTCTCATGCAGTGCTCTCGAACGATGGGCGCTATTCTAGCAGAAGCCGGTGGTATCACAAATGGTACGATCCTTGCCAATTGTTAGGAAAACACATGGAGGTTTGAGTGATTATCATCGGAACACGCTTCTTCACCTGGGGCTCGGATCGAGCGGGGCAGGCGTCCCATTGCGCGCAGTGTGGGACAGTCGCGCAGTTCATCATCAAAAAAGGCATGCGTTTCATCACGCTCTTCTTTATTATCCCGGTGATTCCGATCAGCGGTGTTAAGCACATCCTACAGTGTCCCAACTGCGGCACGCGCTATGAGGCACGATCATAACGGGCTATGAGCGTGAGCGCTTTAGCTGCGCTGCCAGCCGTTGAGATAAGCCCGGATCGACTCGTCGAAGGCGGCCGAAAGGTCGCCGCCGCGCTGGAGTTGATCGTTTAGCTCAAGCATGACAAAGCCGTGAGCCAGCGCCAGCGCGCCACGTATCGCCGACAGCGAGCGCTCTGCGCCGACCAGCGCCGCCATCAATTCCTGGATCGGTAGGGCGAGCTGCTCAAGCGCCTGGGCATTCATGCGCTGCTCGGGCGCGGTAGTGGTAAAGGCCAGCATGTAGGTGCTGGGGTTGGCATGGGCAAAGGCGCGATGCGCGCGCAGCAGAGCCAGCAGCCGCGCTAGAGGATCGTCGCCGGACTCGCTCAGCGCGCGATCGTAGGCTTGAAAGAGTAGCTGAAAGGTTTGCACGACCACGGCTTGCAGCAGCGCGGCCTTGTTCGACACGTGGCCATACAGCGAGGGCGCTTTGATGCCCAGTGTGGACGCCAGTCGCGCCAGCGAGAGCTGCTCCAGTCCTTCTTGCTCGATCAGCATCCGCGCCGTCTGCACGATCGTCTGGTAGTCGGTTTGCGCCGGGTAGGGCATGAACGCTCCTTACACACGCTCCAGATGCGTGTCTTTGAATCCGGTTGCATATTTGAGACCATAGCCCACCGCGCGATCCATGCCGATGTGCGCCAGCCAGATCAGTGCAAGCTGTATGCCCAGCGGTGCGGCGATCACAAAGCTGATCAGCGCGAGGCTGAGCGGCAGGGCGTAGGTATGAAACAGATTGTAGCTTATGCCGCCTGCGTTCTGACCAAACAGGTAGCCGAGCATCGACAGGTCCGGCGCGAGCAGCAGCAGCGCGAAGATAAGCCAGCTGTAGGACTGGTAGCCGTACAGTATCCCAGCAGCGATCAGCACAGACAAACCCTCGATTCGGAGTAATAGCCCGGGCATACTCAATCGATTCGATCCAAGTTTGGCAGTCTTCATTCTGATTCTCCAAAGCTAATATGATTAGTCTTGAAAACTAATATACTTAGTCTTGATCGATCTGTCAAGAGTTGAATTTGGAATGTGTGTTTGATTCGTGGAGTGGCCCTCACCCCCCGCTTCGCTCCGCTCAGCACCCCCTTCTCCCGTTGCGACAGGAGAAGAGGACGGTCGGTACTCCTTTGTTCTTTGTTCCTCTTCGGTTCTTGGTTCTTGGTTCTTGGTTCTTGCGAAGCTTTGCTACAATCCACGGAAGGCTAGGAATATTGCTATGCTGCACATCACCAACGGCGATACAACGGTTACCCGGCTTGAGGTGGCGCAGATTCCGGGGCAGATCGTTGCCTGGAAAGACGTGCTGCACGAAGGTCCTGTGCCGGCAGAGCGATCGCTTGAGGAGCTGCGCGAGATCCGCGCGCGCTACATTGCCGGGCGGGGCTGGGCTGCATACATCGATGTGCTCGCCGATTTCACGCAGCGTGACGCAGCGCTGGCAGGCTTCCGAGCGCATGACGAAGTTGTACTCTGGTTTGAGCACGATCTCTACGATCAGCTGCAGCTGATCCAGCTGCTCGACTGGTTTTCCGGCCAGGAGCTAGGCCAGACCAGTCTCAGCCTGATCTGTATCGGTGAGTTTGCGGGTGTGGAGCCGTTTCATGGGCTGGGCCAGCTCACGCCCGCGCAGCTCCAAGGGCTATATCCGACGCGACAACCTGTGACGGCGTCTGAGCTGCGGCTGGGTAAACGCGCCTGGCAGGCGTTCTGCGCTCCCGACCCGACCGCGATCGAGCGCCTGCTGAGCGACGATACCGCCGCGCTGCCGTTTCTGGCCGCTGCGCTGCGCCGCCATCTAGAGCAGTTTCCGGCAGTAGGCAGCGGGCTGTCGCGGACCGAGCGCCAGATTTTGCAGATGGTGGCGAGCGGCAGGCAGCAGCCGATCCCGCTGTTTCTTGAGGATCAGCGCCAGGAAGAGCACGTTTTTATGGGCGATACGGTTTTCTGGTCGTATGTGGACGATCTGTGCGAGGAGCCGTCGCCGCTGCTGGCCCCGACCGATGGCGCAGAGTTTCGACTGCCAGATGCCTGCCGCAGCTACGACGAGTTCGCGGCGCAAACCGTAACGCTGACGGAGCGCGGACATGCGGTGCTTGCAGCCTCAGCCGACTACCTCGATCAGCATCCGATCGATCGCTGGCTGGGCGGCGTGTATCTGCAAGGGCGCTCGCGCTGGCGCTGGGATCGGGAGCGCGGCCGGATTGTTTCTAGCGCGACGGAATAGCTAGATTGGCAGATCGGCGACACGCCACAGGCCAAGGCTTTTATCGGCAAACAGCCCGTCGCCCTCGCTGCATCCCTCGTTGAGCAGCGCCAGCGGCGGCGGGAAAAGGAACGGCGCCGCCTCGAAGTTCAGCACGCGCCAATCTCCGGTTGTAATCTCCTCGTTCTCGGCACAGAGCGGAAACGTCGTCGTCAACAGATAGGTGATCGGATTGGCTTTGATGTTGGCCAGCGCGCGGCGAATGTCGGCGAACGAGAAGTGAACCAGGCAGTCGCGGCAGAGCAGCACATCGGCGGGCGGCAGCGCATCGGCCGTGAGATCCAGCAGCAAAAACTCGCGCTCTGCCGAGCCGTAGCGCCGCTGGTTGGTCTCGACCAGCTCGGCGACAATATCCGCGCCGATATATCTGGCGATCGGCAGATCAAGCTGCTGCATCCAGCGACCGTCGCCGCAGGGCAGATCCAGCAACACCTCGGCGTGCAGCTGCGCCAGAAGCTCAGGCAGCGTCCGGCGCAGCTGCTCGATTTGATCATCGCTGGCGCCCGCGCCCGACACGGAATCGGGACCGGACCAGTGATTGGTCGCATAGATCCGCTCGAAGGTGTCGCGCAGTGAGTAGCTTGCTCCGCTTTGCTGCTGCGTTTCGAAGAAATACGGGTCAAACGGCACGCTCGTTCTACGTCGATTCATCGGGCGACGCTCCTTGATCTGTATCTGGCATTCGGTAGCGATAGACTGGCTCGCCGGCAAACTCCTCGCCGCTCGGCTCGAATCCGGCGCGGATGTAGAGGCGTTGGGCTGGGTGATTTTCTGGGTGAACCGTGAGCTGAAGCACGCGGCATTGGGGATGTTGCTCGGCGACCAGGCGCAGCAAAGCCTGAAGCGATCGACTGCCGTGGCCCTGGCCCTGGTAGCGCTGATCGATGAAAAAATGATAGATCCAGTAGTCGTCGCGGCTGCTCTGCGTGAAGGCCAGCGCGACCAAGCCGATCAGCGTTTCGTCGGCGTAGATGGCGTAGGGCTGCCAGATCTTACCGCCAGGACGGATAAACGCTTTGGCCAGGACGATCGCCGCGATCGGGACGACATCGGCGACAAAGCGCTGCTGATCGGGACGAACCGCCAGCGTGAGGGTCGCGCGCCAACTGGCTTCGGCGATCGGCTGCAAGATGATGCGGCACATCGCGGCTACTCGGGCAGGATCGCGGTGACTTCGATCTCCACCAGCAGCCGGGGATCGATCAGCGCCCGCACCTCGACCATTGTCGCGACCGGCTTGATCTCGCCAAAGACCATGCCATGCGCGCGACCGATCTCGTTCGACTGCCGGATGTCGACGACAAACATGCGGGTGCGCACCACGTCGGCCAGCGATGCGCCCACGGCTTGCAGCGCCCGCTCGATCTTGGTCAGGATGTAGCTCGTCTGACCGAACGGATCGCCGACGCCGATCACCTGGCCGCGCTCGTCTACGGCGGTTGTTCCGGCCACCTCGACGATATTTCCGACGCGCACCACTCGCGAGTACCCGAACAGATCTTCCCACTCGGTGCCTGAGCCTGCCGTTTGTCGTCGCTGCATCGCTGTATCCTTCGCACTAGGGCTGAAACGTTAGCCCCGACAAGCATGGTGTCTTGTCGGGGCTGGAGCCTGATCTAGGTCGCGTGGCTTAGGACCTGAAACTTGCCGTGTTTGAACATCTCGTACCAGCGCTGCGTGTCGTCGGCGTCGTAGATGCCCAGCCGGCCGATGATCTCGCGGGCAAACTCGACGCTGCCCAGGCCGTTGGCGGTGATTACATTGTTGTCGCTGATGGCCATCGCCTCGACGTAGCGCGCCTCGTCGCGATAGTCGGGAATGATGCTTTTGAGCCAGTCGCGATCGTTGCTGGTATGTTTGACGCTGCCACTCAATCCCGAGCGAACGATCTCTAGCGTTGCGCCGCAGATCGCCGCGATGATCGCGCCCTCGGTGTGCAGCCTGTGCAGCAGCGCGATCAGTTCGGGATACGAGCGCTCGGCCCAGATGTCGCCGCCGGGCAAGATCATAATCGCGGCCTCGTCGGGACGCACCTCGTCCAGCGTGATGTCGGGCAGAATCTTGAGGCCGCCCATGCTGCGTACGGACGCCGGCGAAAAGCCAACCGTCAGCACCTCGAACTTGCCCGAGTTAGCGATCTCGCACAGCGCGTGAGCAGGCTCCCAATCCGCCAGACCATCGAACACCAGAACATAGGCTTTGCGTTTCATGCAGCGTGCTCCTTTAAATCGATCTACGATAGCAGAGCGGTGTGTCAGGTTTGGTCACACGGAGAACCAAGAACCAAGAACCTAGAACCAAAAAACGAACAAAGGAACAAAGGAACAACAGGAGTACCACTGTTCCCCTCGCCTATCGGGGGCGCCTCCTGGGCCTGGAGAGGGGGTGGCCTGAACAAACCAAGAATCTAAAATGGCGGCTATTCTTGGTTTAGCTCTTCCCCAACGGCCGCAGGATCACCACCGGAATCTGGCGCTCGGTGCGCTTCTGGTAGTCGGCGTAACCACTGTACATGCCGACCGCTTTGGCCCAGAGTCGCTCCCGCTCAGCGCTAGCGGCATCCTCGGCTCTCACCCGCAGCTTGCGCCCGCCGACCTGAACCTCGACCTCGCGATTGGCCTGCATGTTCCAGTACCAGGCCGGATGGTTAGGAACGCCGCCGTTGGACGCGATCAGCACGAAGTTGTCGTTATCGGGAATATAGAGCAGCGGCGTGACCCGCTCTTTGCCGGTTTTGCGGCCCTTCGTGGTCAGCAGCAGAACTGGACAGCCTGCCATGCGCCCGCCGAGCTTGCCGCCGCTGAGTCGGAAAATTCGGGTGTGCAGGCCGGTGATAAAGCGCTGAAACTGAATCCCGGCTTTGCTCGGGCGGCGTGGCTCGATCTTGGTTTGGTCTTCGCTAGCCATGGTTGCCTCTCCTCCAAAACTATTTGTCTGTATCGCCTTTGCGCGTGTAGCGGTGCTTCACGCCGATCGGGAAATAGTCGGGGTCGCCGAGTGGCCGCAGCGTGACCTGGGGCAGCTGGTACTCGGCCGGGACGTAGTGCGCGAACTCGCTGTTGAGCCGCCGGAGCTGCGCCAGGATCGACGCGACGATCGCCTGCTGTTTGTCGTCGCCGGCGCTGACATTCGGCGCTAGCTCAACCGCGATCGCCAGAAACCGGTTGCGATCGGCGTCTTCTTTGACCTCCAGCACGAACTTTCCGGTGACCCAGCTCTGGATCGCGGGCTGCTCCAGGCCCACGCTGATATTTTCGGGATAGATGTTCGCGCCAAAGAACGAGACCGTGAAGTGCGAGCGACCAAAAACATACACGAACGGCAGCGGCCGCACGCCGCGCTGCTGGTTTCCCTGAAGCGCCACCACGGGATCGAAGCCCCACTCGTCGAGAAAGGCCAGCATCGCCGAATAATCGATCAGACCGCCCGTGTCGGCGATGTGGTAGCGGGTCAGCGGAACGCCGTTCGCGCCCGAAAAAAGCAGCGTGCCGTCCTGCGTCTCGAAGAAGCGGCTCAGCGGATCGTACTGTGCCAGCGTGGGTAGCCGCGACTCGCCGAAGAGCGCGCGGGCGGCGTCGGGATGCTCGGCCAGGAAGCGCCGGATGCAGATCGTCAGCGGCGTCTCATTCGCCAGCACGCCCGCGTCGGCGGTGCCGTAGAGCGAGGCTGAGTCGTAGCAGACATGCTGCGAGCCGCTGCGCTCGCCGACCAGGCTGCGCCACTCTTCGCTAAACACCTCGCCGGCCATCACAAGCTTGATCTTATACTCGGGCCAGGGAATGCCCTCTGCAATCCCGCCGTCGATGATATCTTTGAGAAACGGTGGATAGCCGAGCAGCACTACCTGATCGAAGGCCGGGCCAAGCTCGCGCACCACGCGGAAGATCTCGCCTTTGTTGTTGCCGGGCGTGATCACAGTGATCGGATAGCCTTTGCTGGCCAGGTAGCGACAGCAGCTCGCAGTGTACATGCCGCCGACCCACGTGCCGAGCGCGAAGCAGATCACCGCCAGCGTGCGACGCGTATCGGCGGAGAAGCTATCGTGAAAGATCTGCTCGAAGCGCGTGGCGATCGCCAGCTCATCGGTCAGGAAGCGCGGCCAGAAGGTCGGCTGTCCGGTCGATCCCGATGAGACCGCGATCATATCGCAGTGGTCGAGCCGGCCCTCGCGGCACAGATCTGTCAGCGAATGGCGCGACAGGTAGTTGGCCTTGGTCGTCAGCGGCAGCTGCTGGAAATCGGCGAAGGTGCGAATCGCTGCCGGATCGATGTTGTGCTCGGCCAGAAACGCACGGTATGCCGGAACCGAGGCGGCCATGCTCTGAAAAAGCTCAAGCGCGGCGGCTTCGGAGCTGGTCGTTGTATGCAGCCCGAGGGTGGTGTCAAGCGACGTAGTCAAGAATGACTCCAGCGCAGTGAGCGTCCGCTGGCGTTGTTCGATCTGCATCGGCAGTACCTCCGTGTGGAGAAGAGTATAGCGCAAACGTGAGAACAAAGAACAAACGAACAACAGAACAAAGGAACAAAGGGGAGAACAAAGAACAAAGAACAAAGAACAAGAGAAAGTACCTTAACTCCCCTTCTCCTATGGCAACCTCGGCGGAGGCCCGCCGAGGTTTGGGGAAAGGGGCCGGGGGATGAGGGCCTGTTCAAAGAACAAACGATCAAACGAACACAGGAACAAAGGGTCGTTTTGTTCGTTTGTTCGCCCTGCGGGCACCCGGTTCCTTTGTTCCCCTGGTTGCCCGCAGGGCCATGGCGAGAGCCTGATCAACTTTGTTTTTACGTGTTCGTGCGTGCCTGTTACAATGGCGCGACGTATTCAGTGTTGATTACTCAGTGGCAGGCAGTTTATGATCGAAGACACGCTACAAACGCTGGAACCGGGAATGGTAGCCGTGCTGGGAGTGCCGCTGGACGAAAACTCGTCGTTCTTGCGCGGCCCGGCGCTGGCACCGCCACGTATTCGCGAGACGCTGCACTCAAGCTCAGGCAACTGGACAACCGAGCGAGGAACCGATCTCAGCGCGATCGATCGCTGGCGGGATCTGGGCGATCTGCCGCTTGGCCACGGCGCGCAGGCGTTTGCGCAGATCGAGGAGATGATCGGGCGGCTGCTGGCTCATGAGGCGCGCGTGCTCACACTCGGCGGCGATCACTCGATCACCTATCCGATCCTGCGCGCCTATGCTCGGGCCTATCCCCGGCTGACGATCTTGCACATCGATGCGCACCCCGACCTCTACGACGAGCTGGACGGCAATCGCTCGTCGCACGCCTGCCCGTTCGCCCGCATCATGGAGCAAGGGCTGGCGGCGCGGCTGGTGCAGGTCGGAATTCGTACGATCAACGCGCATCAGCGGGCGCAGGCAGAGCGCTTCGGCGTCGAGGTGATCGAGATGCGTCACTGGCAGCGCGGCTACGATTTCGGCCTCAGCGGGCCGATCTATCTGTCGCTGGACCTGGACGCGCTCGATCCAGCGTTCGCGCCTGGCGTCTCGCACCACGAGCCGGGCGGCTTCAGCACTCGCGAGGTTCTCGATATTCTGCATCAGCTACCCGGCACGATCGTCGGCGCGGATCTGGTGGAGTACAATCCGACCCGCGATCTGGTCGACATGACGGCGATGGTCGCGGCCAAGTTCTACAAAGAGATCGTCGGGCGGCTGCTGGAAAGGTAGACGCCGAGCGAGCGCCGGCCGAACCTTATAGCTCATCGCGGTGTTCCAGCGCGTAGGCGATGCCGCTCTGGAGCGTTCCCGGCGTTTTAATCGTGCTGAGATCCGCCTCGATCCCGATCAGTGTTTGCGCCACGCGTGGGCTGATGCCGGTCAGGATGACCTCCGAGCCGAGCAGACGCACGGCCTTGGTGGCCTGTAAGAGCGCGTTGGCCACCTGCGTATCGATCACGGGCAGGCCGGTGATGTCCAGGATCGCGATGCTGGCCACATGCTCGGTGATCCCTTCGAGCAGCGTTTCCATCACCTGCTGCGCCCGCGACGAGTCGAGCGAGCCGATCAGCGGCATCAGCACGATGTCGTCGGCGAGCGGGATCAGCGGCGTGCTCATCTCGCGCAGCACAGCCTGCTGCGCGGCGATAACCTCGTTTTGCAGCGTCTCGCGTTCGCGCTCGGCTCGCTTGAGATCGGTGATGTCAGTTGAAACACCGCAGATGGCGTAGGGCGCGCCCTCTTCATCGTAGAGCGGAAACTGCATCGTCAGAAAGTCGTGCTGCTCGCCGTCGATCACGAAAATATTCTCGAACTGCATCGGCTTGCCCGACGCGAAGAGCTGGCGATCGCTTTCGCGCCAGGCCGCCACAACCTCCGGCGGGTAGATCTCGTCCTCGGTTTTGCCGATCAGATCCTCGACATCGCGCTGGACCACGCGCGCGTACAAACGATTGACCAGCAGCAGCCGGTTCTCAGGGGTTTTAACATAGATGACGGCGGGCGAGTTATTCACAATGCCGTCGAGCAGCCGCTGGCGATCACGCAGCGCGTTCTCCAGCTCGGCCACCTGCTGCCGGAGCCGGGCGTTCTCCGCCTGGAGCGCTTCTATATTGGAATCCATTAGCTACTGCCTTTCTGTAGCTCTATGTTTAATCTGGGAGATGCGCCTATTATACGGCCTTTTGTCGCAGCTGTCGGCATGCAAAAGCAGAATACGAAGGATTGTAGTACATATACTGTTTTTGACGAGTCGAACGCATCGGATTACAATGACGATGTAGTCTGTAATCATGAGCGATATGTGGCTGCGGCAGCTGTCCGGTCACATCGACACTAGCCAACCTTTGCCCGGTTTTCCGACTGAACCAGGGAAATAGAAGGAGCACAAGACGACCATGAGCGATCAATCGTCGAATGGAAACAACGGCAAGCAGCAAGATCAGCCCTTCTTGACGAATCGTCAGGGCCATCCGGTCTACGATAATCAGAACTCGCGCACCGTGGGCGATCGCGGCCCGGCGACGCTGGAAAATTATCAGTTCCTGGAGAAGATCAGCCACTTCGACCGTGAGCGCATTCCCGAGCGTGTCGTGCACGCGCGCGGCTTTGTCGCACACGGCGAGTTCGAGGCGTACGGCACGATCGGCGACGAGCCGGCCTCCAAGTACACCCGCGCCAAGCTCTTTCAGCAGAAGGGCAAGAAAACGCCGGTCAGCATTCGCTTCTCGACCGTGATCGGCGGGCGCGACTCCTCCGAGGCGGCGCGCGATCCGCGCGGCTTTGCGGTCAAGTTCCGCACCGAGGACGGCAACTGGGATCTCGTCGGCAACAACCTGCCGGTCTTCTTTATCCGCGACGCGATCAAGTTCCCGGATGTGATCCACGCGCTCAAGCCCGATCCGGTCACCTTCCGCCAGGAGCCGAATCGCATCTTCGACTTCATGAGCATGACGCCCGAGTCGATGCATATGCTGACCTGGCTCTTCAGCCCGCGCGGCATTCCCAAGAACTATCGCACGCAGGACGGTTTCGGCGTCAATACCTACAAGATGGTCAACGCCGAGGGCCAGGCGGTGCTGGTCAAGTATCACTGGAAGACTCAGCAGGGCATCGAGTCGCTGACGCAGGCCGAGGCCAACGCGATCCAGGCCACGGATCTCGGCCACGCCTCCAAGGATCTCTTCGAGGCGATCGAGAGCGGCGACTATCCCAAGTGGGAGCTGTGCGTTCAGATCATGAGCGACGACGATCATCCTGAGCTGGACTTCGATCCGCTGGACGATACCAAGACCTGGCCCGAGGATCAGTTCCCGCTGCTGCCGGTCGGTATGATGACGCTCAACCGCAACGTCGAGAACTTCTTCGCCGAGAACGAGCAGATCGCGTTCGGTACCGGCGTGCTCGTCGATGGCCTGGACTTCTCCGACGACAAGATGCTGGTCGGGCGCACCTTCTCCTACTCCGACACGCAGCGCTACCGCGTCGGCCCGAACTATCTCCAGCTGCCGGTCAACCAGCCGATCACGCAGCCGCGCACCAACCAGCGCGATGGCCAGATGACCTACTACGTGGACGGCAAGGGCGAGAATCCGCACGTCAACTACGAGCCGTCTTCGCTGGGCGGTCTCGCGGAGGCCGAGCCCAACGGCAAGCCCTACGAGCCGATGATCTCGGGCAAGCTCACCCGCAGCAAGCTCAGCCGCACCAACGACTTCAAGCAGGCCGGCGAGCGCTACCGCACAATGCCCGACTTCGAGCGCGAAGACCTGATCCTGAACCTGGTGACGCTGCTCAGCCAGGCCGAGCGCCACATCCAGGAGCGCATGATCGCTCTCTTCCTCAAGTGCGATCAGGACTACGGCCGCCGCGTTGCCGAGGGCCTCAACATCGAGGTCAGCGAATCGATGGCCGAGTCGGTCTAGCACCTAGACGTTCGTTTCCTTAACCAATAAACGGCCCGAGGCTCAATCCGAGCTTCGGGCCGTTTTGGCAGTTGTGAGGATTGAATCGATAGGGGCGTATTGCATACGCCCGCGATGCCGTTTAGAACCGCTTCACACCAAGCGTCGCCCGCTGCTGATCGCTCCACTCGGCGAAGCGCTTGGCCCGCAATTCTGCGAGCTGCTTCTGATCCGGCCGCTCCGCACGCTCCAGCACCTTGACGAGATACCAGCCGGTCGGCGTTCGCACGGGTGGGCCAACCTCGCCCGGCTGCTGCGTAAGCACGGCCGCTTTGAGCGGCGGCCACAGCGTTTCCGGCGTGGACCAGCCCGGCTCGACGACTTCCTCGGGATTGGCCGAGTGCTCATGCGCCAGCGTCAAGAAGTCCGCGCCGTCTTTGATCTGCCGGTATAGCTCGTCGGCCTGCGCTTTGATTGCGGCAGACCCGGGAGTTTCAGGCATGGTGGTGCCGCTGATCGCGTCAGTGGTGGTGAGCGTGGGCGTCATCAGCAAGAGATAATTGGCGTTGACCTGGAGCGAGAGCGGGGCCTGATCGTCGGGCATGAGCTTGCGCTCTAGCCGCTCACTCAGCAGCTCGACGCGCTGCTGCCGCCGGACGTAGCCGGTGAAAGCCTCCTGCGAAAACCCGACTGTAACGCCATAGTCTGCTTTGAGCAGGCGCGTCAGCTCGTCGTAGGTGCCGTCGAGGATCGCCTGCGCGGTGGCCGGATCGACGGCGGGTGCGTCCTCGGCCGCTTCCTCTTCGCCGTGGTGGTGCGTCTCCTCGTCGGGCGTGCTCAAGCTCGTGACCAGCGCGGCATCGATCTCCGCATCGCTCACCGTGATCTGCTCCCGTGCCGCGCCTTGCAAGATGACCTCCTGATTCATCCAGTGATCGATCAGGCCGGGATCGACGCGGCCACTCTGGAGCGCCTTCAGATCCTGCACCACAGCATCGCGCAGCTCCAGCGCCTGCTGCTGGTCCTGTCCAAAGAGCGTGGCAGCAGCATTAGGATCAGCTGTGCTCTGTGTGGCCGTCATCTGCTCGTAGCGGTTGATCTCGCTCTGGATATAGGCCAGCTGCTGCGCCAGATCGATCGCGGCCAGCTCCTGGTACTCGCCGCGCTTGATCGTCTGCGCGCCAACCTGGGCAACGGGACGGCTCGGCAGATACCACTGGTCCCAGGCGACGCGGGCTACAACTGCCAGAATCAGCGCAATCCCGATCTCGATCACCAGCTGCCGGGTTCGAGATTGCTTCAAGAATGCCATGCTTGTCCTCCGCTTGTACTGTTCCCGCCGGACATGTCGCGCCGCTGAATAGCCAGCACATGCTCACTATTCAGCGGCGATCCGGTGTATTGATCGCTTTGCAGACCCAAGCTAGGGACGCGGCCAGGCACAGTGAATATGCGTGTCGTGTCCGGCGTCGCCCGGTCCCAGCACCTCAGTCGCGCCGAGATCGCGGCAGTGCTGCTGGAACGGGCCGTGCGGATAGGTGAAGCTGACGACCTGCCCGTTGACGCGATCCACGTCGAAGGCGACGCCCGCGTAGTGCCGCGAAGTTGAGCTATGCGATCCGCCCGCGATCGCCGTGACGCGGTAGGTATGATCGTAGCGCTCTTTGAGCTTCTGCATGCCGTACAGCAGATCGTGCTTGAGCGTGACTGTTCCGCCGGGAGCGGTGCCGTAGTTGCTGCGATTGGCCGCCCGGCCTGCCGCCGCGTCACGGATGTTGTCGGCGGGCGTTGCTCCATCATCGCAGCCACAGCCGAGCGTGTATTCTAGCAGATTGATACCCCAGCCGTTATTGTAGCGCGACAAAACCCACTGCGCGTGCTCGCGGGCTGTGTTGGCGGCCTGCGCATCGGGAGCCAGCGCAAACGCGGCCAGCGCCAGAGCGGTGAAAACAGCGATCCGAAGTGTGCGGCGAACCATAAAACAGCTCCTTACCAATGATCGGGACGACGTAGATAGTGGCGGGCTCAAGCGGACGACGGGGGATGCAGCTTAAGTGTACAGGTTTGATCCTCATATACGGCTAAAAAAGTGCGGGTAAATCTTTAAAAGATCTTAAAATTGTGCTCCAATGCTCTGCTTTCCTCGATCGACCAGTGCGATTGCTAAGATGCCAAGCATCAAAAGTACGTTGCCTACTCAGGACCAGAGTCATGCATCTGGACGCATGTGTTATGTGCTTCCCGCAGGACGCAATGGCTACGTTTATATGATTGGAAAGCTATAAAAATGAGTACTGAGTATTGGGTAGCTCCGTTCTTGAGCGCCGAATTTTCCTGAGCGCCAAGAAAATACAGGGTCGCTTACTACTACTATACAAATGGACTAACTGAGGATTGTCGCGGCGCCAGACTAAATATATACTCTTCTTAACCTGATCCTACCGACTATCGTTGGACCGACAAATGAGTAAGTAGCCAGCGCAAACGCAGCGCAGCGTCGAAAACAAGAGCAATCCGGTAGTGTACACGGCGGTACCCATTAGCGTAGATGTGGTGCTGCTACAGAAGTAAGGGGTGTGCTTCTGTCTTGTATCTCCGTTTTGCGTCTCTGGCGGTGAAGAAAATGGCTTTCGGCATGTTTAAAGGGGGTAGAGCATGGCCGCGAACATCTTCCGCAAGCGACTCAACGTTCTTCTGGTGCTGTTGATTCTGGGTGTCGGATTTACTTCAACGTATGTGGCGCAGGCCGCAGATGACAAGCCGGACAAGGGTGACCGATCGAAGCATGATCGCCGGCATGAGCAGGTTGGAAGCTGGGTGTGTAGCGGTGTGACAACGCCGGCCAACGGGCCGCAGCGGCCGTACTACGGCACGCTCAAGAATGAATGGACGCTGGATGGCACATGGCTGCTGGTTCACTTCGAGGAGCAGCAATCGCCCACGGGCACGCCGCTGATCGAGGATCAGTACTGGGGCTTCGATGCGGCGACCAACAAGCACACGCGCACCGTCATGGCTAACGACGGCTCTCAGGGCGCGGTTCGCTCCCACGGCTGGCAAAAAGATCGACTGCCCTGGAGCGGAACCTTCAACGTCGGCGACTCCACCTTCGACTACCAGGAGACGATCGAGCGCCACTCGGCGAATCGCTACCGCTGGTACGGCACAGTTACGGGGCAATCCATGACGCTTGTCAGCTACGATATGACCTGCACACGCAGCCGCTAGCTGACCACTTAACCCGATTGCTCCTCAGCCCAAACAGGCTGAGGAGTTATTGTTTAATGCCTGGTTGCTCTTTTGATTGTCTCACGCCGCTCAGTGTGCGCTCAAAAACGAGGCGATCGCGTCGAGCACCGGCGCTGGCTGCTCGCCCTGCAGGCCGTGACCGATGCCGCGCAGCCTGACGTGCTGCGGCGCTTTGAGCAGCGGCAGCGCGCGCTGTATCTCGTCGTCGGAGAGCAGGCCGCCGCTGCTGGGATCGGCTTGCAGCAGCAGTACCGGGCAGCGAATCTGCGGCAGGATCGTTTCTGGCTCGTAGCCGGCTGCGACGGCCGCGAAATCGTCGAGCAGCATCGAGATCATAGCGGGATCATGTTGCAGCAGGTTGCGCGCCATCCACGGAAAATAGGCCGAGTCTTCCCCTAGCGCCTTGCGCAGCGTGATCGGCGTGGCGCTTCCGGGCAGCGTCAACGGCGCGTTTTTCAACGCTGCTTCGATCTGATCGAGCGGAACCGCGCCGCCCGCCAGCTCACGCATGGCGATCAGCCGCTCACGATCCGCCTCCAGCACGGCCTGCAAGCTCCTGCTGCTCAAGGGCGCGTCGCCGACCACAACCGAGCGCACCGCTGCCGGAGCCTGGGCTGCTACCATCAGCGCGACCATGCCGCCGAGCGAGTGGCCGAAGATATGCGCCGGTTCCGTCACGCGCTGCTCCAGCCACGCGATCAGGTCGTCGGTGTAATCCTGGAGCCGGTAGTGTCCCGGCGTCCAGCTGGACTTGCCGTGACCTCGCAGGTCCGGCGCGTAGATCTGCCAGTGTACGGCCAGCTGGGGCAAGATCGCATTGAAGCTTTGCCCGCGTGCCGAGCCGCCATGCAGCAGCACCAGCGGCGGCCCTGACGGCTCGCCGACCGCATAGTTGAGCGTAATCTTGCCTGTATCAAACGTTGACTCTCGCATTGGTATCCTCCCAGGTTGTTTGCGGCTGGTTTTGCCTCACACGCCGCGACTCTCCTCAGCATAGCGCGCCGCTCCCCGGAAAAGATGAGACCTGCGCTGCTATTTTTGTGTGGCAGCTTGCTGTATACTAGAATCACGAGAAGCGATCGCCTCTGCTCTTCTGTTCTTCACACAAACCTTTAAGCTCTCCCAGATCTCCCTGGCTGTTCGTGCTACATCACTTTGGGAGTATGACTGTAGCCTACCGCTGCCGTTTTGGGGTAGAGTGATAGGCGCTCTCACCGCTCTGTAACATCCCTCTCAGACACCTCGTACAGTGTGATATGCGCATGAGTTTGCGCGTTCATTGAAGCGAGAACCGGGAGTTGCCGGAAAGGACAACATGTATGATCCCGCTCATAGGTATAGGTTCGTTTCTCCTGATCTTTGCCCTCGCCCTGCTGGTGCTGGTTTTTGTGTCGGGCTTTGTGCGCTACATCCCCAACACGCGCGTCGGCATCGTCGAAAAGCGCGTCAGCGGTCGTGGCTCGGTAAAGTCAGGCTTTATCGCCCTGCGCGGCGAGGCCGGCTTCCAACCGCATGTGCTGCGTGGTGGCTGGCATATGTTCACGCCGTTCCAATATCGCATCCACAGCGTGCCGCTCGTCACGATCCCGCAGGGCAAGATCGGCTATATCTTTGCTCGCGACGGCTTACAGCTCGGCCCGACACAGGCGCTGGCCTCCAACATCACGGCCAGCGACTTTCAGGATGTCGCGGGATTCCTGGCCAATGGCGGTCAGCGCGGCCCGCAGCGCCAGATTTTGCGTGAAGGAACCTACGCGATCAACCTGGCGCAGTTCGTCGTGATCACCGACGATAAGGTCTACTATCTGCCGCTCAGCCGTGATGAAGACGCGGTCTTCAAGCGCATGGCCGACCTGATCGACGAGCGCCACGGCTTTGAGCCGGTGGTCATCAAAGGCACCGACGATCTGGTTGGCGTGGTCACCGTTCACGACGGTCCGTCGCTGTCGCAGGGCGAGATCATCGCGCCCACGGTTGGCGATCAAGCGAGTCAGTCCGAGATCTACCATAACAACTTCCAGGACCCCGAGAAGTTTCTGCGCGCCGGCGGTCGGCGTGGCCGTCAGCTCCAGGTGCTGGTCGAAGGCACGTACTATATCAACCGGCTGTTTGCGACCGTCGAGATGATTCCCAAGACCGTCGTCGATGTCGGCAATGTCGGCGTGGTGATCTCCTACACCGGCGATGTCGGCGCGGATCTTTCGGGCGACGATTACAAGCACGGCGAACTGGTGAACGAAGGCCGGCGCGGTGTGTGGAATGCGCCGCTGCTGCCGGGCAAGTATGCCTTCAATACCTACGCCGGCGCGGTGATTATGGTCCCGACGACCAACATCATCTTGAAGTGGAATCGCGACGAGTCCGGCGCGCACCGGCTGGACGAAAATCTGGCCGAGGTGTCGCTGATCACCAAGGATGCGTTCGAGCCGTCGCTGCCGCTGTCGGTGGTGGTGCATATCGACTATCGGAAAGCGCCGTTTGTGATCCAGCGCTTCGGCGATGTCAAGCGACTGGTGGAGCAGACGCTCGATCCGATGGTCGCGGCCTACTTCAAGAATATCGGCCAGACACGCACGCTAATCCAGCTGATCCAGGAGCGCAGCGAGATCCAGACGATCGCCAGCGAGGAGATGAAGGCGCGCTTCGCGCACTACAACCTGGAGCTGGAGGAAGTGCTGATCGGCACGCCCTCGTCGTCAGGCAACGACCAGAAGATCGAGCAGATCTTGACGCAGCTGCGGTCGCGCCAGATCGCCGAGGAGCAGATCGAGACCTACAACCGGCAGGAGAAGGCCGCGATCAAAGAGCGCGAGCTGCGTGAGGCTGAGGCCCGCGCGCATCAGCAGCAGGTGCTGACCGAATCCGAGATCAGCATCGCGGTGCAGAGCAACCAGGGTAAGGCCGAGTACCAGCGCTCCTTGCAGCAGGCGGCGCAGATCCGCGCGCTGGCCGAGGCTGAGGCCGAGAAAGCGGCGCGCATCGGTATCGCGCAGGCAATCGCGATCGAGGAGCAGGTACGCGCCTACGGCGGGCCGCAGTTCCAGGTCATGCAGGACGTGATGAATCGCTTTGCGGAGGCGATCGAGCGCTCGGGCGTGGACGTGGTACCGCGCGTGATGGTCGGCGGTGGCAATGGCGGCAACGGCATGGCAGGCGGCGGCAACGTCTTCGAGGCGCTGCTGACGCTGATGCTCTCCGAGCGCATGGGCGAGGCCGTTGCAACCACGTCGGACGAGCGCAACCCCGAGGCCGATCTGCTGCGCCAGCAGATTCGCCAGCAGATGTTGACCCAGCGCCAGCCGGAGCAGACGCTGCCAGTCACACCAGTGACTACACCGCTGAGCAGGCCGACCAACGGCAACGGACAGAAGTAGCTTAATCTTTCGGCATGCACCAGCACCTCGATCGATCGAGGTGCTGGTGTTTTAAGCAATCTGGCCGCATCTACCCTGGCTTCGAAAGCACGTGCTCCTGGTAAGGTGTCTGGTAAGGTTGGCCTGCTATAGTCATAATCAATTCAGGTGTGCTTCTCCCCCCACCCCTGGATACAACAGTCTCGACGCGACGTGTCGCCATCACACCCTCCAGCGATACGTAGTTCGATACACAGCTTTGAAGATGTCGCCGCACCCTTTTAGCGATATGTTGGAAGCAGACTGTTGGCAAGCAGCAGCTTCACCCCCCTGCCCCCATTCTTTGCGCTCGGGATGTTATGCGTGGTTGGGAAAGTTCGTTTACAGTGCTTGTGGAAGAAAAGCGCGGAGTCCGCGAGGAATAAAACATCCGCTACCTCATGTGTTCGGCCCACCCCCCAGTCGGTCGAGCAACATGCTGTAGCGGATGTGCTGATAATAGCATGGGCTCGTCAGCCCGGCATCCTGGTCATTAGTCCTGCATACCCCTTAGGCGGGAACTAACCGGCCCAGGTACTTTTTTCCCCATCGCGATTCCTGCTGCGTAGCTGTCGCGCTTGCCTGCGAAGCCTCTGATGCCTGATGCTGTCCCACCCTGCGCGTCAGCCTTGTCTTTTGTAAACGGATACATGATCTGGACTGAACGAGGCCAGATGTCGGAAGATCTGCGCTACTCGCCGCTGGCGTACAAGAAGCGGTAGTGGGAAAACACAATCGCCAGCGTGCAGGTCGCATCGCTATTCGGCTCCGCGCGCTGGATCAGGCCACGGAGCGCCACGCGTGGTGCCGGCGCATCGGGCTGGACTCCCAGCCGCAGCACGATAAAGAGAGTCGCTCCCAGCTCCACACAGCGGCTCAGTCGCAGCGAAAGCCCGTTGGCGCTGAGGTTGTCGAGCACGGTCTGCTCTTCAAAAGCCTGCTGATGGACATCCACGCCTCGGACCAGCGCTGGAAATGGGATCTCAATGCGCAGCATGCTCCGCCGATCTCCTTCAGACGAAAGCGCAGCTGTGGTTGTTGAAAAACTGTCCATCATGTGTTTGAAGGATTGTGACGCCATAGCTTAAATGTCCCTTGCTCGATGATAAGCACATGATACCGGGCAGAATGCGGCCTCGCATCGTCAAATGCGCTAATGCTGTCCGGCACATTTGTGCCGACAGAGCAAGGGCGAAAGCGGCAGGCGAGAAGCAGGTTCGGAGATCAGCCAAAAGTTTGTGGGTGTGTAGAGCCGGCGCGGATGGCGCGCTGCGATATAGATCAACGAACGGCCTGGCTAACGAGGCAGTTTTGCCAGGCCGTGGCGGTAGGCGTAGATCACAAGCTCCAGCCGGTTGGTCACGCCGAGCTTGTCAAAGATCGAGGTCAGGTGGTGGCGCACGGTTGTCTCGCTAATAAACAGCCGCTCGCCGATCAGCTTGTTTTGCAGCCCCTCGCAGATCAGCGCGATCACCTCACGCTCACGCTCGGTCAGGCTGCCGATCCTGGCTGTCTCGGGGTTGACCGGCGCAACTTCGCCGATTGGTCCTGAGCGGCCGAGCACACGCGCCATCAGCGCGCCGTCGAGCCAGACCTCGCCCGCGTAGACTTTCTCGATCGCCTTGAGCAGGTCGTCGGCAGCTTTTTCTTTCAGCACCACCCCCATCGCTCCCAGGCGCACCGCACGATGATGCTCTTCGGGATCGCGCACGCCGGTCAGCAGGAGTACGCGGGACTGCTTGGCGGTGGTAAACAGCTCGGGCAGAATATCCAGACCGCTGTCGCCGCCGAGATCCAGGTCCAGGAGAATAATGTCGGGCTGGGACTCGCGCGCAACGGTCAGCGCCTCATTAGTAGTAGCCGCCTCGCCGACAACCTGTAGCCCCGGCCGGCTTTCGATCAGCATGCGCAGGCCCGCGCGAACAACAGTATGGTCATCTACTAACACAATGCGGACCGTTTTGCTATCGATCGTGGTCATGTTCGCTCCTCCTAAAGGCAAGCGTTAGAGCGGGATTTCGATCACTACCGCGCTGCATGTTCCATCATTCTGCTCAACCCGTGCGCGGCCGCCCAGCGCTGTCGCTCGCTCACTCAGTGAGCGCGGCTTGAAAGAGACTGTCTCTGCTCCATCGGTGTCGTTCTCAATCCGCAGAATTAAATGATCGCTGTGCCGCCGCAGCACAATGTTGGCGGTGGTGGCTCGGGTATGCCGTCGAATATTGCTCAGCCCTTCCGCGACCATCTGAAACACCTCGGCGGCCAGCCGATCGTTGAAGTGCATGTCGGGCCTGGCCTCGATGCTGACGTTGATCCCGGTAGCGCTGGCGAATTTGGCGGCAAAGCGCTTCACCGACGGCACCAGGTTACTCTCGCGACCGCCGCTGCCGCGCAGGCCATGCACATAGCCGCGCAGATCCGCGATGCCGTCGCCGGTCAGCTCGATCAGCTTGTCCAGCTCCTGGACGATGTTCACCTGTCCCGAGGCGGCTTTCCGGCGCACGGCGGCGATGCCCATCTGGAGCCCGATGTAGGGCTGGATCACGCTGTCGTGCAGATCGCGGGCGATCTTTTGCCGCTCGTCTTCGGCGGCGTCGGAGGCCAGCCGATCCACGAGGCGAATATTATCGATCACCGGCGTGACCTGCTCGGCAACTTGCATCAAGAAATCCGCGTCCGAGTGGCGAAAGCTGCCGCGCTCGCGTTTCACCACGAACAAGCGCGCGGTGATGTTGTTGCGGTAGCGCACCGGCACCGTGACGAACGCTTTGGCGTCCAGGCGTGAGGCCAGCCGCTCGATCAATTCCTGGTTCTCGGCGAGAAACTGCGCGGTTTCCCGGTTCATCGTGTTCGGCGTCAGGCGCTGCCAGAAGTGAGGCCGGCCGTTATACACCAGCGCTTGCTCACGCGGCAGCACCAGTAGCTGCTCGGCCAGATCAGCCGGAATCACCTGGGCGTGCGCTGCCAGCTCAGGATCGTGCGGGTCGGTGCGGTACAGGCGATGCTCGGGGCTTTCGGTAGCCATGGTGACGATCAAACAATCGTCGGCGCCGAAGAAGCTGCGCAGCCGCTCCATCAGCCAGCCAATCGTGCGATCGATGCCGAAGCGGGGATTCGAGAAGGTCGAGACTTCTTTGAGCAGCGCGATCCGGCGCTTGAAGGTCAGCTCAAGCTCGCCCCAGTAGCTGATCATGTAGCCCAGCACCACCAGATACGTCGGGCGCAGCATAAACCGGTTCAGCTCAAAGTTCGGCTCGGTGTAGAAGCTCCACAGGCCGGCGATCGTGAAGAGCAGCGCCGAGATGATTGCCACCCGCAGCCCGGCGATAAAGCCCCAGCGGAAGGAGGCTACCAGCAGCGCAAAAAAGAAGCCAAAGAAAAAGATGCTGCTGGTGCCGTGGCTCAGCGCGATCAGGATGCTGTACCAGCCGACGTCGATCCAGTGTGCCCAGGGGAGAACCGTTTCTAACAGCTCGCTGTCTCGGACGGCAAGCGCGTACACGGCAGCGCCATAGATGCAGTACAGCCCGAGCACGGTGTAGATGTGATTCAGGAGATCGCGCTGCTGCGGAGGGTCGATTAACGTGATGAGCAGTCCTGAAAAGGCCAGGACAAAACGAATACCTGCGACGATCAGGATTTCGCTGTGCTCAGTATCCGGTATAAAGACTCGTGACGCCATGTCTCTGCACTTCCTTAGAACCGCGTCGATCGCCAAGTTTTCGTGACGTTACCTCGCCGCGTTCGGCTGAGCGTATGAGCGTGCGCCCGTTGCTGCGTCGTTGTGTGCATCGATAAGGGTCTCGCGCCCGACCTGAACGTTATGCCTGACCAGAGTAAGGAATGGCTTCTATGCTATATACGTCAGAATCGCCGTGAAGAGACGATTCAATCGCGACGATTCGGGCTTGAACAGCGTAGCCGCAGAAACAGCGATCTGCTCTGCATACAGTGTGCCGGGAAGCTATCGATCATCAACGTGTATGGTGTTTCAGAAGCATAAACGTTAATGACGGGCAAAAGATGTGGGCTAGTTCGATCAATTTGAGAGATTAACATCCTACCATATTCGGTAGCGATCTGGAGCAGATTGTAATTGCTGGATTGACAGCCGAGGAGCCAGGTGCTACAATCAGATTGTTGACTAGTCAACAATCTATAACTCCGAGTATATATCTATGAAAGACCACAGTCTCGTGATATATCATCAGCTTCAGCAGATCTATGTGCTGCTAGACGACGGCGATCGCCGGGCCCTGCGGACTGTCGGTCTCACCCCTACCCAGTACAACCTCCTCCTCAAACTTGAGATACGGCCAGACGAAGGCCAGACGATCACAGAGCTAAGCCAGGCGCTGCTATGTACGCGCGGCAACATTACCCGGCTGGTGCGGCGGCTGGAGCAGCAAGACCTCGTGCAGTGCAACGGCGACGATCGCGATCAGCGCCTGGTGCGCGTCTCGCTGTCGCCGCTGGGCGCGAGCCGCCTGAAGGACGCGAAAGTCGCGCACACCTCCTCGGTACATCGCCGGCTCGGCGCGCTGGGCGGTGAGGCACAGCAAACATTGCGCTCGCTGATGGATCGCATCGCCGTGCTGCTGACCACCGACCTGGCGTCGCTGCCGCTTCAAACGCCAGAGGAGCAGGCCGAGGCCGAGGAACGAGAGGCGTAGCCAGGGGACGGCTGCGCGCGCTACCAGTATTGTTTGTGGAAAACGGTCATACCTTATCAAAGTGGAGGCCATGCGATGATGCGGATACGTCGGCGTAAGAGTCGGATCGACCCGGTAGCACAAACAACTCCCGATCATAAAGTTCATGGACGCAGCTCGATCAAGCGGTACGGAATCCAGGGCATGATGGTGGCCTTGACGGCGGCCGCGATTGCGTTTCCGACGGCCATGCGCGCCGATGCGCCGGTGACGAATCGGGCCAGCCTCAAGCAGGACCTGTGCTATCAGATCGCGACCGATCGCTTTTTTGACGGCAACACCAGCAACAACAATCCCGCCAAAAGCCCCAACATGTACGACAGCACCAAGTCGAACTGGAAGCTCTACTGGGGCGGCGATTTTGCCGGTATTCAGCAGAAGCTGACCTATCTCAAAAACATGGGCGTCACGGCGATCTGGATCTCGCCGCATGTCGACAACATCGACAAAACTGCGGTGTATGGCGGCGTTCCCAACGCGGGCTACCACGGCTACTGGACCCGCGACTTCATGAAGACCGAGGAGCACTTCGGCACGCTGGCCGAGTTCGATAGCCTGATCAGCGCGGCGCATGCCAACAATATCAAAGTGATCATGGACTGGGCACCCAACCACACCAGCCCGGCCAATCCCAGCGATCCGACTTTCGCCGAGAAGGGCGCGCTCTACAACAACGGCACCTTCATGGGCGATTACATCACCGATCCCAACGGCTACTTCCACCACAACGGCGGCATCACCAACTACGACGATCTTTACCAGAGCCAGTACAAGAACCTGGCCGATCTGGCCGATTTCGAGCAGCAAAACGCGACGATCAACACCTATCTCACCGACGCGGCTAACTACTGGATGAACCGTGGCGTGGACGGTATTCGCGTGGACGCCGTCAAGCATATGACTCAGGGCTGGCAGCGCTCCGCGATCGATAAGCTGCTCAACAACAAAGATCACTTTGCGTTCGGCGAGTGGTACCTGGGCAGCATGAGCGATCCGCTCTACGATCAGAATGTGCGCTTCGCCAACGATAGCGGCATCTCGGTGCTGGACTTCTATCTCAACATCGCGATGCGCAACACCTTCGGCAGCGGCGGCAGCTTCGTGAGCCTGGATCAGGCCGTCGACAAGACCGGCGTCGACTACAAGTACAAAGAAAACCTGATCACCTTCATCGATAACCACGACATGTCGCGCTTCCTGACGCTTCAGAACAACCAGACCTGGCTGCACCAGTCGCTGGCGTTCATGCTGACCACGCGCGGCACGCCCTGCATCTACTACGGCACCGAGCAGTATCTCCACAACGATACCAGCGGCGGCGGCGATCCCTACAATCGCCCGATGATGCCCGGCTTCAGCACCACGACCACGGCCTACCAGCTGCTCAACAAGCTTTCGACGCTGCGTCAGAGCAATCCGGCGCTGGCCTACGGCTCGCACCAGGAGCGCTGGCTCAACAACGACGTGTATATCTACGAGCGCAAGTTCTTCAACGACGTCGTGCTCGTGGCGATGAATAAGTCGGCCAGCAACTACAACATCACCGGCCTGAACACCGCGATGCCGGCCGGCACCTACAGCGATCAGCTGACCGGCCTGCTGGGCGGAGCGAGCATCACCGTGAGCAGCGGCAGCGGCGGCAACAATCCGGTTACGGCCTTCAACCTGGGCGCCGGGAAAGTCGCCGTGTGGTCCTACAAAGCGCCGACGCCTGCCGCGCCGCAGCTGGGCAGCGTGGCTCCGGTGCTGACGCGTGCCGGTAACAAGGTCACGATCGAGGGCCAGGGCTTCGGCACCTCGGGCACGGTCTCGTTCGGCACGACGGCCGCGTCGGTGGTCAGCTGGTCGGCCAACCGCATCGTCGTCAACGCGCCCTCGGTTGCGGCCGGCGATACGCTGGTCAAGGTGACGACTTCGGGCGGTACCAGCAACACCTACACGATCAAGGTGCTTGGCGGCGCGCAGGTGCCGGTCACGTTCACTGTCAATAACGCCAGCCCGACCAGCTTCGGCGACAACATTTATCTGACCGGCAGCGTCTATGAGCTGGGCAACTGGTCGACCAGCAAGACTGTGGCGATCGGCCCGATGATCGCGCCGAACTATCCCAACTGGTTTACGACGGTCAGCTTGCCGGCCTGTGCCACGGTGCAGTTCAAGTTTATCAAGATCACATCCGGCGGCGCGGTCACCTGGGAGAACGGCGCGAATCACTCCTACACCGCGCCTTGCTCCGGCATCGGCAGCACGACGGTCAACTGGCAGTACTAGGCTGCACAGCCTGGCGACCGTTCACCGATAGGAAGGAAGCGCAGCAATCGTAAAGGCTGCGCTTCTTGCTCAATCGGTTGTATGCAGCAGGCTGGCCTGTGCCGGCCTGCATCCCCTACAGCATGCTCCGGCATGAGCACTCGGCGCTGCAACACTCCCCCGGCTGTAGCGCTGTCCATCACCAGATCGACATAATATAAGAAGGTGCCGGTTTGCTACGGCAGCCGGTAGCCAGGACCCGTACGCTTATTTCAGCATAGCTCTTTGGGTCATTCCGCTATAGCTCTTCTGGTTGGAGTAATTTTTTACTTGTGTTAAACATTTGAATGGCCTATAATGAGTATGTTGGCCCGGATGATCCATCACTATCAATGGTGTTGCCGCCCCCCGCATTACGATAGCTGATGGTTATTCGTACATCACTTCAGTTCCCAACGGTTAACACCCAACGCGCAATACAACTCGTGGCTTCCTGTTAACCTGTAGTGGGCGGCGAGCGCCCTCCCAAGCTCGCAGGTGTGATATGACCCTGGCCCATCTTGTGTACCGCATCGCCTCCGATCCATCCTTCGCCGCGCAATTTGCCGAGGAGCCGCACGCAACATTGGCCGCCTATGGCGTTACGCTGGACGATCCTGCTACCTCGGCTGCGCTCGTTGTGCTCGGCGATCCCGCGCGCGCGAGAACACTCTGCTCGCTCAATCCGGGCACGGGCACAGGGACATGGTACAGTCCCGAGCGTGGGAAATAGTCGAACATTAACGTGCTCAGTGCTACTTGCGAATCTGTGTGGGCTGCGGCGGAGATCGACGCAGCCTACGCGGCTATTTTACGAACGATTGTCGCGCCCAGGCTGACGATCGAGCTGCATCCCGACACGGCGGTGCTGACGGATCTGGTTGATCTTTGCTGCCTGGCATATGGCGGCGATCGCCGAAGCTGCGAGCAGGTTGCCGTCGCCTGGAACCTGCTCTACACGGCGCTCTATCTACTCGACGGCGTCGAGGACGGCGACCTGAGCGCCGGGCCGTGGGCGCAGTGGGGCACGGGAGCGGCGATCAATCTTTCGACGGGCCTGCTGGCGACGACTGGCGCGCTGCTGAGCCAGCTTGAGGGCGCAGGCGTGGGTGTGGCGATCGCTCAGCGGGTGCGCGCCGATTTTTATCATACGCTGCTCAAAATGACGGCCGGCCAGCATCACGATCTGACGCGCGGCGAGCCGACGCTTGAGCAGTGCTGGCAGATCGTCGGGGCCAAGTCGGGCGAATTGTTCGGGCTAGCCTGTCAGGCCGGCGCGCTGCTGGCGGGCGCTGATGAGCGTCTGGCCGTAAGCTGCAAGGAGTTTGGCCAGATGCTGGGTATCCTGATCCAGATCGGCGATGACCTCGACGATCTTTGGTCGCGGCCCGGAGCGTCGAGCGATCTCGTGGCCGGTGATCGCTGGAAGCTGCCGGTAGCCTATGCGATGACGGTGCTGCCGCCCACGCAGCGCGAGCAGCTGCGCAATCTGCTGCTGGCCGCGCCTGGTGACGAGTCGGCTGAGGCTGAGGCGCGATCGTGCGTGCTGTCCGCTGGAGCCGCGCTTTATCTGGCTGCGGAGGCGCGCTGCTTGTATGAGCGTGCCGGCCGGATGCTCTACGAGGCTATGCCGGAATCAGCCTACCGTGCTGGGCTGCTCAGGCTATTGGATCAATATACCCCGCTCAAAGATCGATGAAACAGCAACGCATCCACTATTGGAGCATGATCGCTCCGTTTACCCTGGCACTCGTCACTCTTGTGCTGCTGCTCGGGGTGGTGTGGCAATTCACGCCGCTGCCCTACTCAGGCGTGACCTGGGAACAGCGCAGCGGCATCGTGGAGTTTGTCGATCCTGAGGGACCGGCCAGCGGCTGGATTCTGCCCGGCGATCGGATTGTGGCGATCGACGATGTGCCGTTCTGGGCGATCCGGCGGCTGCCGCTCAAGCAGATCGGCGAGACGCTGGATATGACGATTGTGCGCGGCACTATGCAGCAAACCGTCATGGTCAGCCTGGCGCTGCCGCCGCGCTCGGTCTTTTTGCTGGACCTGATGCCGTTGCTGATTGCGCTGCCGTTCTGGCTGCTCAGCGTGGCGGTGATCGCGTTCTCGCCCGAGGGCCGGCAGCGCTGGCTGGTATTTTTGTTCGGCCAGGTCACGCGCGTGATGCTCACCGTCGGCGCAATCTCGGCGGTTGGGCCGCTGTGGACGGCGCGGCTCTTCGGTGTGCTGGCGTGGTGGTTTGGCCCGCTGGCGATCCTGTTTCATCTGCATTTCCCGACACTGATCTGGCGCAGCGCGGTGCGTTGGGTTGCGGTGGTGCTGTGTGGCGTTGCGCTGCTGGGCAGCTTGCCCGAGCTGTTCGGCGATCCGGTGGCGCTGCGTGCCCGGCTGCCGCTGCTGTACACGTTCCGGCTGCTGTGGCTGGCGATCTGTCTGCTGGGCGTGGTGCTGACGCTGGTGCAAACTTACCGGCACGCGCCCTCGCCGGCCACGCGGCGGCGGATCGGCGTGGTCTCGATCGGCGGAGCGGTGGCGTTTTTGCCGCTGCTGACGCTCTCGCTGCTGCCGAGCGTGCTGCTGGGCCAGCCGTTGCTGCCGTATGAGTTTGCGTTTTTGTTTCTGCTGCTGCTGCCGCTGACCTACGGCTATGCGATTTTCCGCTACCGGCTGGTGCAGATCGATCGCTATGTGAGCCGTGGCGCCGCGACGATTCTGGTGATCACGCTGCTGGGCGCGGTTTATCTCACGCTCTACACGCTGCTGCCGCTGCTGCTGCCGCTCGGCATCTGGCGCGATCAGCTGACGATGTTCGCGATCGCCATGCTGATGGCCGTCACGGTTGGCCCGACACATCGCTCGTTTCAGCGGATCGTCAACAATGTGCTCTACGGCGGCTGGTACGATTATCGCTCGGCCGTGCAAAGTCTGAGCCAGTCGCTGGATCAGGCGGCTAACAGCACGGCGCTGGCCGAAAATCTCTGCGAGGCGGTGCAAACCGTGGTGCAGCTTGAGTGGGCCAGCCTGGTGCTGCTGGATCGATCCGGCGCGGTTCGTACGCTCGTGGTCACCGGCGCGACCTGCTCCGAGCATGGCCACGATCGCCAGTGCCCGAGCGACTATCAGCAGATCATCGAGTATTTTCGGCACCAGCCGCAGCCCGTGGACGGCGCGACCCTGCGCTCGTTGCTTGGCGACGGACAGCTCTCGCCGTTTGAGCAGCAGGTTCTGGAGTGCGCCCAGACGCAGCTCTGGCTGCCGCTGACCGCCGCCGAGCGCCTGGTTGGCCTGTTTGTGCTCGGTCCCAAGCGCGGCAGCTACAAGCTCGACGCCACCGACTACGAAATTTTACAGACCGTGGCGCGACAGGCCAGCGTGTCAGTGCAAAACATGCAGCTGATCGCCGAGCTGCGCCAGCGCGCGCTGGACAGTGAGCGTCTGCACCAGCAGTTGCTGCGGGCGCGCGAGGCCGAGCGTGCGCGCGTCGCTCGTGAGCTGCACGACGAGGCGATCCAGGAGCTGATCGGGCTCAACTACCATCTGGCCGAGCTGCGCTCCATGATCCAGCCAAGCCATGCCGAGTGTGTAACCCGGCTCCAGGAAGATGTTCGGCAGATCGTCGGCGGGCTGCGCGATCTGTGTGCCGATCTGCGGCCGCCGGCGCTGGATCACCTGGGCCTGGTCGCGGCGATCCGCTTCAGGGTTCGCACAGTGCAGCAGCAGGCGCCGTTTCAGCTGCGGCTGGTGGTGCAGGGCGATGAAGACGAGCCGCTGCCGGATGAGGTCGCGCTGTGCTTGTTCCGCGCGGTTCAGGAAGCGCTCAATAACGCGCAGAAACACGCGGCGCCGGGCAAAGTTGAGATCCGGCTGGCGCTGGGCGTCGAAGATGTCTGGCTGTCGATCGTGGACGATGGCCGAGGTTTTCGAGTTCCAACACAATTAGAGCGATTGCTCGACGAACAGCATTTTGGTCTGATCGGGCTGCGCGAACGGCTGGATCTGGTGCACGGCACGCTTGAGGTGCTCTCAGCTCCTGGCCAGGGAACGCAGATTCGGATTTGGGTGCCGCTTCCAGCCGCCGCTCAAACGCCGTACAGAAAGGATTCTATGCATGATCGATCGCTGGCAGTCGTCGAGTAGCGGCGCGACTATGAAGCAGCACATGATTCGAGTGGTGGTGGCGGATGATCATCCTGTGGTGCGCAACGGCATCATCTATGAGCTGGCGCGCCAGCCGGATATTGATGTGCTGGGCACTGCCGAGAACGGCGACGAGGCGCTTCAGCTCGTGCAGACTATCCAGCCCGATGTCCTGGTGACGGATCTGAGCATGCCCGGCCTGCGCGCGGTGGAGCTGATCCGTCGCGCTCGATCGCTGCCGGTGCCGCCGCATGTGTTGATTCTGACCGCCTACGCCGAGCTTGACTACGTGCTGACGTTGATCGATGCCGGCGTGACCGGCTATCTGCTCAAAGACGAAGATCCCGCCACGATCTCGGCGGCGGTGCGCGCTGTCGCGCGTGGCGAGCCCTGGCTCAGTCCCAGCGTCGCGGTCAGCATGCTGGATCGACGGGTGCGATCCGCCGGCGATCCGCCGCAGCCGCTGCTGAGCGTGCGTGGCCTGGATGTGCTGCGGCTGGTCGTAGCGGGCAAGACCAACCAGGAGATCGGAATTGCGCTGGGCATCAGCGAGAAAACCGTGGAGAAGCATCTTGCCGAAGTCTTCGCCAAGCTGGGCGTGTCGTCGCGGGTAGAGGCGGCGGTGCGCGCTGTCCGCGAGGGGCTGGTGTAGCGCCTGCGCCGGGTCATAATCGCCGCCGGCCGCGCCTGGCATTAACGTTGCTATGGCTAACAGTGACTCGCCCGATCTCTGCGGCGAGTCGATCGTTAGGCTGGCAGGCGATGAAATGCCACGACGAGGGCTAAGCATGAAGCGTCCAAAGGTTCTTGCATTGATTATGGCGGGCGGCGAGGGCAAGCGCATGGAGTTGCTGACCGATGTCCGCGCCAAGCCGGCGCTGCCGTACGCGGGCGTGTATCGCTTGCTGGATTTTCCGCTCAGCAACTGTATGCACAGCGACATCGCGAATGTTTGGGTGATCGAGCAGTTTCTGCCGCACTCGCTCAACGATCATCTGGTCAACGGCCGGCCCTGGGATCTGGATCGCACCTACGGCGGCCTGCGCATTATTCAGCCGCATACTGGAGCCGACGAGAGCGGCTGGCATCAGGGCAATGCCGATGCGATCTATCGCAATCGGCGGTTGATTCGCGAGTTCGATCCGGATCTGCTGCTGGTTCTCAGCGCGGATCATATCTATAAGCTTGATTATAACGATGTGATCGAGGCGCATGTTGCGAACAACGCCGCTGTGACGATGGTCACGACGCGCGTTCCTCAGGAACAGGCCAGTCGCTTCGGCACGCTCCAGGCCGATGCGCAGGGCAAGGTTACTCACTTCGAGTACAAGCCCGATCAGCCTCGCAGCGATATTGTCACCACGGAAGTGTTTGTTTATACCACACGCAAGCTCCTCGACACGCTCGATCAGCTGGCAGCCGACACGGAGGACAACGACGATGTGCTCAAGGACTTTGGTCACCAGCTGATCCCGGCGCTGGTTGAGCAGGGCAGCGCCTTTGCGTATCCGCTCGAAGGCTACTGGCGCGATGTCGGAACGATCGAGTCTTACTGGCGATCGCATATGGAGCTGCTGGAGGACGAGCCGCCGTTGAATCTGGACGAGCCCGAGTGGCCGATTCTAACGCTGGGCGTGCAGCGTGTCCCGGCTCGGATCGCTGAGTCGGCGCGGATTGCGGACAGCTTGATCGCGCCCGGCTGCCAGATTCACGGCCAGGTCATCAGCTCGGTGCTGGCTCCCGGTGTGGTCGTCGAGGCCGGCGCGGTGGTGCGCCACTCGATCGTCTTCCACGATACGATCATCGGCGCGGATGCTCATGTAGCCTATAGCATCGTCGACAGCGGGGTGCAGATTGGCTCCAGGGCGCGTGTTGGGCAGGACGGTGAGCAAAGCGGCAAGCGTGAGGAGGCGACACCGAATATCACCCTGGTAGGGCAGCGCGCACAGGTTCCGGCCGGCACGAAGATTCCAACGGGCGCGCGAGTCAAGCCCGGCACCGCCGACGGCTCATTTGAGCAGCCGGAGCAGGCTAAGGAAGCCGGTACGTAGTGGCCGAAAACACGCGCTCATTCTTGATCGATCGACTCAAGTATCCCGCGCAGCCGGGATGCTTTTTTATTAAATTCCCTGTTTACTGGTGCTAACTATCGTTTGTTACCTAGTACTTGGTCCTGGACCAAAGTACTAATTTTTGTGCTTTGGGCCTTCTATAACATCCCAAAATTGGCGGTTCTTTTGACAAAGTAAAACAATAGCCAAAAGAAAAAGTGGCTCTCAGACTAGGTTTTTGCTACGAACATCTGAGTACTATTCAAAATAATTAAAAATTGGTTGAAAGTACTAGGTATATATTAGTACCAAAGGCCTATACTTTTTATTGACTTTTACTTTTGGGTATGATAAATTTGCTCTCGTCCGATAAACTATTCTACGAACCCAAGCCCAGTGTCACAGCAAGTGAATAGCAAAACTCGTTACGGATAGCATTCCCCCCTACAATCCGATGCGACTTACTCTCTATGCACATGATGTGTAACAGGGCTAGGATCGCGCGCGCTCGTAAACCGCCCGGGAGGTCCACAGCTGCGCAAGGTCCGGTAGAAGGCTTAACTTCTGGACTTACTGACCTATGGAGGTTAGACAGCATGAAACGTTTCGCAGGCTTGTTCGTATCTGGTCTGGTTCTGTCGGCTGGCGTGTTGGTAAGTGGTCCGGCGGAAGCCGCTCCGGCAAAGTTCATCCCGGCGAAGGGCAAGGCGATCGCCGATCAGTACATCGTCGTGATGAAGGACGGCCCGAGCATCAACGCCGGCTCCGTCGCACAGGCTGTCGGCGCGAACCCAATGTATGTCTATGACGCGGTGCTGAACGGCTTCGCGGCCAAACTCAACCAGGGCCAGCTTAAGGCGCTCCAGAACAACCCCAATGTTGCCTATATCGAGCAAGATGCGGAAGTCTCGATCGACGCGACGCAGACCGGCGCGACCTGGGGCCTGGATCGCATCGATCAGCGCAACCTGCCGCTCAACGGCACCTACAACTATAACACTACCGCCACGAATGTCACGGCCTACATCATCGACACCGGCATCAACACCGGTCACACTGACTTCGGTGGCCGCGCCTCGAACGTGTACGATGCGCTGGGCGGCTCGGGCGCAGACTGCAACGGCCACGGCACGCACGTCGCCGGTACGGTTGGCGGCACGCGCTGGGGCGTAGCGAAGGGCGTTCGCCTGCGTGGTGTGCGCGTGCTGGACTGCAACGGCTCCGGCTCGTGGACGGGCGTGATCGCCGGTATGAACTGGGTAGCGAACAATGCGACCCGGCCAGCAGTCGCCAACATGTCGTTGGGCGGCGGCGCGAACACCTCGGTCGATAACGCGGCGACCAACATGGTCAACCGTGGCATCACGGTCGCGGTGGCGGCGGGCAACAGCAACGCCAACGCCTGCAACTACTCGCCGGCTCGCGCCTCGGGCGTGATCACGGTGGCGGCCTCGACCAGCAGCGACGCCAAGGCCTCGTACTCGAACTACGGCTCGTGCGTCGAGCTGTACGCGCCGGGCTCAAGCATCACCTCGGCCTGGATCGGCAGCACCACGGCGACCAACACGATCAGCGGCACGTCGATGGCCTCGCCGCACGTCGCGGGTGTCGCGGCGCTCTACCTGGCCGGTAACACGGGTGCATCACCGGCGTCGGTCAGCAGCTGGATCACCAGCAACGCGACCTCGGGCGTGATCTCGGGCAACCCGTCGGGCACGCCGAACCGCCTGCTCTTCAAGAGCACGCTCTAGCTCATAGCCTGAAGCGATAGGGACCGCAGCCCGCTGCTGCGGTCCTTTTCCTGCTCAGGATTGTACGAATCGTCCCTGAATAACAACCCACTCACCTCATTGGAGTCCATCATGAAACGCATCGCAGGTTTGTTCGTATCTGGTCTGGTTCTGTCGGCTGGCGTGTTGGTAAGTGGTCCGGCGCAGGCGGCTCCGGCGAAGTTCATCCCGGCGAAGGGCAAGGCGATCGCCGATCAGTACATCGTCGTGATGAAGGACGGCCCGAGCATCAATGCCGGTTCCGTGGCGCAGGGTATCGGCGCGAGCCCGCTGTTCGTCTACGACTCGGTAGTGAACGGCTTCGCGGCCAAGCTCAACCAGGGCCAGCTCAAGGCGCTTCAGAACAATCCGAACGTTGCCTATATCGAGCAGGACGCCGAAGTTTCGCTGGCAACGACGCAGACCGGCGCGACCTGGGGCCTGGATCGCATCGATCAGGCGAACCTGCCGCTCAACGGCACCTACAACTACAATGCGACGGGCGCTGGCGTCACGGCCTACATCATCGACACCGGCATCTACACCGCCCACAGCGACTTTGGTGGCCGCGCGAGCGTTGCGTATGACGCGACCGGTGGTAACGGCCAGGACTGCAACGGTCACGGCACGCATGTCGCCGGCACGGTTGGTGGCACGCGCTGGGGCGTGGCCAAGGCTGTCCGCCTGCGGGCAGTGCGCGTGCTGAACTGCCAGGGCTCGGGCACGAACGCGGGCGTGATCGCGGGCATGAACTATGTCACCAGCAACGCGACCCGGCCAGCGGTGGCCAACATGTCGCTGGGCGGCAGCCTCAGCAGCACGGTCAACACCGCAGCGACCAACATGGTCAATGCTGGCGTCACGGTCGCGGTGGCGGCGGGCAACAGCAACGCCAACGCCTGCAACTACTCGCCGGCCTCGGCCAGCGGCGTGCTGACGGTGGCGGCCTCGACCAACACCGACGCCAAGGCTTCGTTCTCGAACTACGGCTCGTGCGTCGAGCTGTACGCGCCTGGCCAGAACATCACCTCGGCCTGGATCGGCAGCCCCACGGCGATCCGCACGATCAGCGGCACGTCGATGGCCTCGCCGCACGTCGCGGGCGGGGCCGCCCTCTACCTGCAGGGCAGCCCGAGCGCGTCGCCGGCCACGGTCAATAACTGGATCATCAGCAACGCGACGCCGAACGTGATCTCGGGCAACCCGTCGGGCACGCCGAACCGCCTGCTCAACAAGCAAGGCCTGTAATCTTTCGGCTATCCAACGGCACAGGGTCGCGTGAGCGGCCCTGTGTCTTTAAAGAGGTCCAACCATGAAGCGATTTACTGGGTTACTCCTATCCGGCCTGGTTCTGTCGGCTGGTGTGTTGGTAAGTGGTCCGGCGGAAGCTGCTCCGGCGAAGTTTATCCCAGCAAAAGGCAAAGCCGTAGCCGATCAGTACATCGTCGTGATGAAGGACGGCCCGAGCATCAACGCCGGCTCCGTGGCGCAGGAAGTCGGCGCGAGCCCACTGTATGTGTATGACGCGGTGCTGAACGGTTTCGCGGCCAAGCTCAACCAGGGCCAGCTCAAGGCGCTCCAAAACAACCCCAATGTTGCCTATATCGAGCAGGACGCTGAAGTTTCGCTGGCAACGACGCAGACCGGCGCGACCTGGGGCCTGGATCGCATCGATCAGCGCAGCCTGCCGCTCAACGGCACCTATGTGTACACCGCTACGGGCTCGAATGTCACCGCCTATGTGATCGACACCGGCATCTATGCCAGCCACAGCCAGTTCGGCGGCCGCGCCTCGAACGTGTACGATGCGTTCGGCGGCAACGGCAACGACTGCAACGGTCACGGCACGCATGTGGCCGGTACAATTGGAAGCACGACCTACGGTGTAGCAAAGCAGGTGCGCCTGCGCGGTGTGCGCGTGCTGGACTGCAACGGCTCCGGCTCGTGGACGGGTGTGATCGCGGGCATGAACTGGGTGGCGAACAACGCGGTCAAGCCGGCGGTTGCCAACATGTCGCTGGGCGGCGGCGCGAACACCTCGGTCGACAACGCGGCGACCAACATGGTCAACCGTGGCATCTTCACGGCGGTTGCCGCCGGCAATAGCAACGCGGATGCGTGTAACTAGTCCCCGGCGCGCGCCTCGGGCGTGATCACAGTTGGAGCCTCGACCAACACCGACGCCAGAGCCTCGTTCTCGAACTACGGACCTTGTGTTGAGATCTACGCGCCCGGCCAGAACATCACCTCGACCTGGCTGAACGGCGGTACGAACACGATCAGCGGTACGTCGATGGCCTCACCACATGTCGCGGGCTGTGCAGCCAAATACCTGTCGGGCAACCCCACCGCGTCGCCGGCGACGGTCGGCAGCTGGATCATCAATAACGCGACTGTAGTGAATGGCATTCGTATTCTCTACTGCCCACTTTAGAGGATCAATACTCCAGGGGCAGAGCCATCTTTGGTTTCGTACCTGAGCGCACATGTGCGCATGGTGCGGCCTATAGAAGGCATGATGCAGCGGATTCTCCATGTTGTGACCTGCCTGCTCCTGGCGATCAGCGCGCTGATGAGTCCCTCAATTTCATCGTCGCTAGCTGGCATAGGGTCGCTACGGCGGCCCTGTATGCATGAGGAAATCCAGAAGGGAGAACACCCCCCGTTATGGAGGCGTGATGAAACGTTTCGCAGGTTTGTTTGTATCTGGTCTGGTTCTGTCGGCCGGCGTGTTGGTAAGTGGTCCGGCGGAAGCTGCTCCGGCGAAGTTTATCCCGGCGAAAGGCAAAGCGATCGCCGATCAGTACATCGTCGTGATGAAGGACGGCCCAAGCATCAACGCTAGCTCGGTCGCGCAATCAGTTGGTGCCAGTCCGAAGTATGTCTATGACGCCGTGCTGAACGGCTTCGCGGCCAAGCTCAACCGGGGCCAGCTCAAGGCGCTTCAGAACAACCCCAATGTTGCCTATATCGAGCAGGATAGCGAAGTCTCGATCGACGCGACGCAGACCGGCGCGCCCTGGAACCTGGATCGCATCGATCAGCGCAACCTGCCGCTGGATGGCCGCTACACGGTCGGAACGACGGCCGCGAACGTCACGGCCTATATTATCGACACCGGCATCTACACGGCGCACAGCCAGTTCGGTGGTCGCGCAAGCGTGGGCTATGACGCGCTGGGCGGCAACGGCCAGGACTGCAACGGCCACGGCACGCATGTCGGCGGCACGGTGGGCGGCATCATCTCCGGCGTAGCGAAGGGGGTCAAGCTAGTCGTAGTGCGTGTGCTCGACTGCAACGGCTCCGGCTCGTGGGCGGGCGTGATCGCGGGCATGAACTGGGTGGCGAACAACGCGGTGCGGCCGGCCGTGGCCAACATGTCGCTGGGTGGAGCCGCGAACACCTCGGTCGATAACGCGGCGACCAACATGGTCAACCGTGGCATCTTTACGTCGGTTGCCGCCGGCAACAGTGCTGCCAATGCGTGCAACTACTCGCCGGCCCGCGCCTCGGGCGTGGTGACAGTGGCCGCCTCTGATCGCACCGATACTTCGGCCTCGTTCACAAACTATGGCTCATGTGTTGAGATCTACGCGCCTGGGGTGAATATCACCTCGACCTGGCTGAACGGCGGCACGAACACGATCAGCGGTACCTCGATGGCTGCACCGCATGTGGCCGGTGCGGGTGCGCTGTACCTGGCGGGCAACCCCGGCGCATCGCCCTCGACGGTCAGCAGCTGGATCATCAACAACGCGACGGTTGGCGTGCTGAAGAATGTTCCGCCAGGAACACCGAATCGACTGCTCTACGTGGGCGGTTTCTAAATTCAGCATCGACAGCTAAGTATAGGGCCGCTCCTGCGGCCCTGTATGCATGAGGAGATCCAGAACGGAGAACACCCCCCGTTATGGAGGCGTGATGAAACGCATCGCAGGCTTGTTCGTATCTGGCCTTGTTCTGTCGGCCGGCGTGTTGGTAAGCGGTCCAGCTGAGGCGGCTCCAGCAAAATTCATCCCGACGAAAGAGAAGGCGATCCCTGGTCA
>DASWTQ010000190.1:0-7118 GCA_036402055.1 Herpetosiphonaceae bacterium | reverse complement strand
GCGCGATCGCTATCTTGAACTGTGCGCCGCGCTCGTCGGCCAGCCGGGCGCGCATGTCGCCAGTGCGCAGGCGCTGGCTCAGGCGGTGCGACGCGGCACGATCGATGTGTATGGCCTGGCGCTCGACGTGCTGGCCGGCGATCCCGGCGTCGTGGCCGACCATGCGGCGCGCGCGGATCTTGACGCGGGGCTGGCCGCGACGCTGCTGCGCTGGACGCTGCTGCCGCTGCTTGAGCAGGTTGCGCTGGAGCTTCAGCCGCTACGCGAGCAGATCGACTGGCAGCAGGGCTACTGCCCAACCTGCGGCGCGTGGCCGATCCTGGCTGAGCAGCGCGGCATCGAGCAGATTCGCTTTCTGCGCTGCGGCTTGTGCGCCGGCGACTGGTCCTCCGAGCGGCTGCTGTGCCCGTTCTGCGGCTCGCGCTCCCACGCCGACATCGCCTATCTCTACGAGGAGCAGCAGGAGGCCACGCAGCGCGCCGTGACCTGTGAGCGCTGTCACTGCTACTACAAATCGATCGCTACGCTGACGCCTTTGAGCGCACCGCGACTCCTGGTAGCCGACCTCGCGACGCTGCATCTGGATCTGGTTGCGCTGGAGCGAGCCTACGCGCCGCCTGCTTGAGCCACAAAACTTTGCTACAAAATGAGTACTATACGGGTTCCCAGGTTGTGCTACAATGGGGCTTAGAGGCAGTTACTCTGTAAGAAGGCGCGGCATCAGCGTGTACACTCCTGCGCATGCATCCTTCTCGCACCCAAGCACCAGCTCCTTTTCCATGTAACCGGCGAAAAGCTACACTCATACAAGCCCATCGTCGCTGCCGATCAATAACCTGGACAGAGCAGCCCTGACCCCCCAACCTTCTCGCTAAGGGCGATTGATCCTACCCGGCTTCCGGCGCATAAGGATCGATCTCCGAAGTGCATATTCGAATCCTTGTAGCTGTACGTAGTATGCAGCTGGGCAGCAAGGAGCAGATCATGTTTAGCTCTTCGACGCTTGCATACAAACGGTGGAATATGAAGCGCTGGCCGCTGTCAAAGGGGCCTTTGGTCACGCTGCTGGTCGCGCTCGGTCTCGAAGGGCTCTCACGTCTGCTGCTCGATATTCCTTCGGTCGCGCCGTTGTTTCTGGCGGTAGCCTACGCGGCGTTTCTGGGCGGTGTGCAATCGGGATTGATCAGCGCCGCTATAACCACTATCTACGCGGCGTATGTGTTTGCAACGCCTGGCAGCTTCCTCGTTTACAGCAATGACAATCTGGTTCGCGTGCTGATCGTCTTGAGCACCTCGGTAGCAATGGCGGTGCTGGTCGGTCGTTTGAAGCGCCGAGCCGAGCACGATCATGCCGAGATCGTGCGTATCCAGCGCTACCAGTCGCTGCTGCTGCAAAGCGTGAGCGACTCGATTATCGCGACTGACGCGCAGTTTCGTATCCAGACCTGGAATCGTGCCAGCGAGTCGATCTATGGCTGGAGCGCGGCCGAGGTCTGCGGCAAGCCGATCACTGAGGTGCTGTCCGTCGTGCGCTATCGCGATAACATCGACAACGAGCAGGCTCGCGCGCTGCTCCAGCAGCAATCGTTCTGGAAAGGCCAGGTAATTCAACGCCATCGCGACGGGCACGAGATCTTGATCGAGTCCTCGGTGCGGCTGATCCACGACGGCGACGGCAGTACCGTGGGCGTGGTCGCCGTGAATCGTGATATGACCGAGTATCAGCAGGCGCAGACGGAGCGCACGCAGATCGAGGAGCGCCAGCACTTTTTAGCCCAGGCCAGCTCAGTTCTGGCAGACTCGCTCGACTACGAGTCGACGATCAAAACGGTGACCCAGCTTGCTATTCCGCATCTCGCCGACTGGTGTGTGATCCATCTGATTGGCGAGGATGGCACGCTCCGGCGGCCAGTGGCGGCACACGTCAAGCCGGAGCTGGTCGAGATCATCCGTGAGCTTCAGCAGCGCGGCCCGATCGATCTCGACGCGGACGGGCCGATTTCGCGGACGCTGCTTACCGGCGAGCCGCAGCTGGCGGCTGAGGTTGATCCGGCGAGTCAGCGCGCGGTCAGCGCCGACGACTACCATTACCGGATGCTGGACTTGCTCGGCTTCCGCTCGTACATGATCGTGCCGCTCATCGCCCATGGCCGGACGCTGGGCGCTGCCACGTTTGTCTCAGCTGGTCGCTCCTACACCGCCGCCGATCTCGAACACGCGCAGGATCTGATGCGCCGGTGCGGTATGGCCGTCGATAATGCGCGGCTCTACCACGAGGCTCAAGAGGCGATCCAGACGCGCAATCAGCTGGTGCTAACGGTCTCGCACGACCTCAAGAATCCCCTCAGCGCGATCAAAGGCTATGCCAATTTCTTGCAGCGACGTGTCGGCCGCATGGATGCACCCGAGGCGGTATGGCTGGACGATGGTCTGACCAAGATCGATTCGACGACCAAAAAGATGAGCGCGTTGCTCGATGAGATGCTGGACTTCGCGCGGCTTCAGGCCGGCCAGACGCTCGATCTGGATCAGCGTCCGACGGATCTCATAGCGGTTGTCAGCCAGACGGTCGCCGAGTATCAGCAGGCGACGGAGCGACACTGCATCTACGTGGCGACATCGGTTCCTGAGCTGGTCGGCCTCTATGATACCGCGCGGCTTGAGCGGGTGCTGGTGAATCTGCTGTCGAACGCGATCAAATACAGCCCCGAGGGTGGCGAAATCGTGGTCGAGGTTGAGCATATCAGCCAGGACGGTAAAGTCTGGGCCGCGATCAATGTGCAAGATTGGGGGCTGGGGATTCCCGCCGCCGATCTGCCGTATATCTTTGATCCGTTCCGCCGCGCCGGCAACGTGCTCGGGCGGGTTCGCGGCACCGGGATTGGCCTCACGATTGCTCGGCGCATCGTCGAGCAGCATGGCGGCGCGCTGACGGTTGCAAGCGTGGAAGGCGCCGGCTCGACGTTTACGATTCGCCTGCCGGTGGCTATGCTCACGAATGCGGCGCCGGTCTCGTTGGATGAAGCGATCTTGTGAGGCGAGCTTCGACGGCGTTCACAGATGGTAACAGATGCAGCCCGGACCAGACGCTGGTTCGGGCTATAATCTTTGTATGCGACGATTCGTTATTTTAGGCTTTATTGTTCTGATTGTGCTGCTGGGCGGTGGCTGGTACTGGACCCAGACGACGGCAGCGCGCACTTATTCGCCGACCGGTCCCGGCGATGTGTATCTCGCGCTGGGCGACTCGCTGGCAGCCGGCTTTATTGTCGATCAGCCCGAGGATGCGTATGTTGCCCGCATCGCCGCAGAGCTTCAGCAGCAGCGCGCGATCGAGGTCCGTAATCTGGCGATTCCCGGCGAGACCAGCGGATCGTTTCTGCGCCGCCAGCTGCCGCAGGCTTTAGCTTTTATTCGTGAGCAGCGCGCCGCCGGAAAGCGCGTCAGCCCGATTACGCTCGACATCGGCGGCAACGATGCGCGCGCGGTCGAGTCTGCCTCCAACGAGGAGCGCCGCCGTGCCATCGCGACGATCGAGGCCAACATCGGCAGCGCACTGGATCAGCTGATCGACGCGACGAGCACGCGTCTCGGGCAGCACGCCGCCGACATCGCGATCATGACCTACTACAACCCGTATCCCGGCGATCCGACGGACGAAGACTCGCCCGCCTACTGGAGCGCGCAGCTCAACGCGGCGATCATTCGCGTGGCATCGGAGCGCGGTGTTGCGGTCGCGCACGTGGAGGAGCCCTTCGCGGGCGGCAATGTGTACCGCTACACCTACATCGCGGCCGGCGATATTCACGCTAACTCAGATGGGCACCGGCTGATCGCCGAGCAGTTCGTGCAGGCGCTGGGGTATGAGCCGTAGAACAAATGAACAAAGGAACAAGAGAACAAGGGAACAAGCGAGAATAAAGAACAGAGAGCAAAGAGCAAGCAAGCACCACTCTTCCCCCTCTCCTATGGCGATGGGAGAAGGGCCTAGGAGGTGAGGGCCTTTACCGCGACGCTAAAATTAGCGTCGTTTTTAACTTTAATTTGACAAATAAGTTAATATCTGGTAAATTAGACAAACCTTCGGAAGGCAACCCCCCGATCCTGACCATCCTCTTAGCCCGTAGGGAGTTCGCACATGCAGACCTTTCAATTTCGCCGGATGTTGGCATTGGTCGCGCTGTTGATCGTCGGACTGTCCACCTTCGCCGTGTCTTCAACGTACGCCAGCGAGAGCCGCGACGAGGCTGGGCCTGGAATCATGAGCGGCACGCGCATCTCGCACTCGACGGCCACCAGCCGTCTGCGTGGCGCCGGCATCACCTGGTCGTCCAGCGGTAATTGCAGCAACCGCAATATCTCGACCTGCACCTCGTTCGAGCAGATCTATAGCGGCACGATCGACGGTATCATCACGCTGCGTAACGCCAGCGGCTGCGCGATCAACGTCACCGGCGGCACCGAGACCGGCCATGCCACCACCGGCACGCCGCCCGCGCCGAGCTACGCGACCCACTGGAACGGCTATAAGATCGACATTGGCCTGACGACCTGCATCCAGAACTACGTCAACGCCAACTTTACGCGCATCGCCAACCGCTCGAACGGCGATCCGCAGTGGCAGTCGGCGGCGGGCAACATCTACGCGCGCGAGTCGAACCACTGGGACATCTACTACCGCTAACCATGCGCTAGACAGCAGAGATCCTTTCCGCAGGAGCAGTCAACACGGCTGCTCCTCTTCTGATTCCGCAGCAGCCGTCAAGCTGCGCAAGCCTATGCTATAATATAAACTTGACGAAAAACATAGAAGATGCGTGGAGCAGGGGGCAGGGCTGCGCTTAGCGGGCTGCCGTCTGCATGGATGTTTGCGATGAGAAAATACCATATCTGGACCGTCGGCTGCCAGATGAACGTATCGGACTCGGAGCGGCTGGAGGCAGCGCTGCAAGGTGTCGGATACTCGCCGACCGAGCAGGCCGAGGACGCCGATTTTATTGTGTTGAACTCGTGCAGCGTCCGCGAAAGCGCCGAAGAGCGAATCAAGGGTAAGCTCGGCTCGCTGGCTCATCTCAAAGAGCACAAGCCCGACACCCAGATCGTGCTCTGGGGCTGTATGGTCGGTCCTGATAACCAGTCGATCTTCAAAAATAAACTGCCGATGGTCGATCATTTTGTCTCGCCCAGCGCGGTAGACGAGGTGATCGCGCGGGTGCCGAATCCGGTCTACACGTTCGACGAGCCGGTGCTGCCGATCGCCGACGAGAAGCATCCGCCGGTGCATGTGTATGTGCCGATCATCTACGGCTGCAATATGAGCTGCTCCTACTGCGTGATCCCGCTGCGGCGTGGCCGCGAGCGCTCACGGCCGATCGCGGAGATCGCCGAGGAGTGCCGCCGCGTCGTGGCTCGTGGCGCGAAAGAGATCACGCTGCTGGGCCAGATTGTCGACTCCTACGGCCACGATCTGCCGGGCCGGCCGGATCTCGCCGATCTGCTAGAGGTTGTGCACGATACGCCGGGCCTGCTGCGGCTGCGCTTTCTGACCTCGCATCCGGCCTGGATGACGCAGAAGCTGATCGATACTGTGGCGCGGCTGCCGAAGTGTATGCCCGAGATCAACCTGCCCGTACAGGCCGGCCACAACACGGTGCTCAAGACCATGAAGCGCGGCTACACCGTCGAGCGCTACAAAGACCTGATCGGCCGTATTCGCGCGACGATCCCCGATGTGTCGATGACCACCGATATTATCGTGGGCCATCCCGGCGAGACCGACGAGCACTTCCAGGGCACGCTGGATCTGGTCAACGAGATCGGCTTCGGGAAAGTGCATATCGCGGCATTCTCGGCGCGGCCGGGCACGCCTGCCGCCGTCATGGAGGCCGACGAGGCACTGGCAGTGCCCTACTGGCAGAAGCAGCTGCGCCGCGTCGAGCTGGAGCGCGCTCAGTCGGCGATCGCGACCGCGCAGAACGAGCGCTATATGGGCCAGACCGTCGAGGTGCTGGTCGAGGAGCGCGTCAAAGGCAAGTGGCGCGGGCGCAATCCGCAGAATAAACTGGTCTACTTCGAGGACGATGCCGACTGGACCGGACGGCTGGCCGAGGTGCTCATCACCAGGACCGGCCCGTGGTCTCTGAGCGGCGATCTGGTAAGCCAGCCGACGGCGGAGCAGTCGCGGCGCGCACAACAAGCAGTGATGGTGATTGAGTGACATCGCAACCCTACGTTCTACCCGACGTATCGTCGGGCCAGCCGCCCGCGCCGCCCGCTAAGCCTGCGTGGCCGCTCCCGGTCTGGATCATCCCTGACGGCATCCTGGCGCTGCTGGCCACGGTGATTCTGTCGATCGTCGTGGTGATTGTTTATATTTTCGCGCAAATTGGCAGCGGCGCGAATGTGCAGGATCTTTTCGGGCCTAACGGCACCTCGATTCCATCGGGCCTGCTGTTTGGTCTGCTGGTCGCGCAGAATCTGGGCTTTGCCAGCGTGGTGCTGCTGCGCACGCGCGTGATTCGCAAGCTGCCGCTGCGCTGGCTGGGCCTGACCGCGCCGCGTCCGCTCCGGCTGATCGGCTGGGGGATCGCGTTCGGGATTTTGTTCGTCTCGCTGAACTTCATCATCGGGATGATCTTCTCGTACTTCGGCATCGAGAGCGACCAGGCAGAGCTGTTTCAGATGGAGCGGGGCGATACGCTTGGCCAGGTCTTGATGTTTCTTGGCGCAGTTGTCGCCGCGCCGATTGGCGAGGAGCTGTTCTTCCGGGGCTATGCCTTCAAGGCGCTGCGCGAGAATAGCTCACGCCGCACGATCGCTGTGATCGCGATCCAGCTGCTGGTTGTGATCGGGCTGCCGCTGCTGGTGATGCTGCTGCTCAACGTGTTTAGCTGGGCCGATGTTTCGCTGCTGGTCGCGAGCCTGGCGGCCGCGCTGGGTCTTTCGGCGCTGGTTCCGTCGCCACGGGTGCGGGCCTATCTGATCAGCTCGGCCTTCTTCTCGGTGGTGCATCTCAGCGGCATCAACCCGGGCGCGATCGCGCTGCTGGCGGCGACGTTTATCGGCGGCCTGTGCCTGGCAGGCGCCTTCGATCGCACCGGCTCGATTCTGCCCAGCAT
>DASWTQ010000189.1:0-1831 GCA_036402055.1 Herpetosiphonaceae bacterium | reverse complement strand
AGTCCGAACGATATTCTGGTCGGCAAGATCACGCCCAAGGGCGAGACCGATCTGACGGCGGAAGAGCGACTGCTGCGCGCGATCTTCGGTGAGAAGGCCCGCGAGGTCAAGGACACGTCGCTGCGCGTGCCGCACGGTGTTCGCGGCAAGGTGATCGACGTAAAAGTCTTCACCCGCGAAGACTCGCCGGATCTGCCGGTCGGCGTCAACAAGATGGTGCGCGTGCTGATCGCCCAGAAGCGCAAGATCAGCGCCGGCGACAAGATGGCCGGTCGCCACGGCAACAAGGGTGTGGTTTCGCGCATTCTGCCGATTCAGGACATGCCGTTCATGCCGGACGGTCGCCCGGTCGATATTATTCTCAATCCGATCGGCGTGCCGTCGCGTATGAACATCGGCCAGATTCTGGAAACGCATCTTGGCTGGGCCGCCGCGCGGCTGGGCTATCGCATCGCCACGCCGGTCTTCGACGGCGCGCGCGAGGAGCAGATCCAGCAGGCGCTGTACGACGCCGGTCTGCCGGACGACGGCAAGATCACGCTGTACGACGGTCGTCCCGGCCAGGAGTTCGATAATCCGGTGACGGTCGGCTACATCTACATGCTCAAGCTGGCGCATCTTGTCGAAGACAAGATCCACGCTCGCTCCACGGGTCCATACTCGCTGGTCACGCAGCAGCCGCTGGGCGGTAAGGCTCAGTTCGGCGGTCAGCGCTTCGGCGAGATGGAAGTGTGGGCGCTGGAAGCCTACGGCGCGGCGTACACGCTGCAAGAGATGCTGACCGTCAAGTCCGACGACGTCAACGGTCGCGTCAAGACCTATGAGGCGATCGTCAAGGGCGAGCAGATCCAGGAGGCAGGTGTTCCTGAGTCGTTCAAGGTGCTGATCAAGGAGCTGCAAGCGCTGGGCCTGTCGGTCGAGGTTCTGTCTGAGGATGAAACGCCGATGGAGCTGAGCGAGGACTCGGGCGACGACCTGTCGGCGCTGGACGGCATCAATCTGTCGGGCATGGAAAAGGGCGAGTTCTAAGAGCAAACAAAGAGCAAAGAACAAAGAACAAAGAGACTCTGTTCTCGGTTCTTTGTTCTCTGTTCTTCGGAGAAAACGATGCCTGAGATTAATGATTTTAACGCCATTCGGATCAGCCTGGCCTCACCCGATGAGATCCTGGGCTGGTCCAAAGGCGAAGTGACGAAGCCTGAGACGATCAACTATCGCACGCTGAAGCCCGAGCGCGACGGTTTGTTCTGCGAGAAGATCTTCGGACCGCAGAAGGACTGGGAGTGCTACTGCGGCAAATACAAGCGCGTGCGCTACAAGGGCGTCGTCTGTGATAAATGCGGCGTCGAGGTGACTCGCTCTAAGGTGCGGCGCGAGCGGATGGGCCACATCCAGCTTGCCTCGCCGGTTTCACATATCTGGTTTGTCAAGGGCACGCCGAGCCGCCTGGGCTTGCTGCTCGACATCTCGCCGCGCAACCTGGAGCGTGTGCTGTACTTCGCCTCCTACATCATCACCGATGTCGACGACCAGGCGCTGGAGCTGATCCGCGAGCGGATCGTCGCCGACTACACGGTGCGCCGTGCTGAGCTTGAGGGCGAGGCGCGCGGCAAGGGCGAGGCCGCATCCACGCGGATCACGCAAGAGCTGGCGCAGATGGATCAGTCGCTGGCGGCCGCGCAGAAAGAGATCAAGCAGCGCTACGCCGACATGCTGACCGAGCTTGAGGACGAGGATCAGGAGCTGAGCGATGCCGAGACGCTCTCGGGCGCTGAGCGCGATCAGCGGGCGCATGCCGCCGAGCAGAGCCAGACCAAGCTTTCCGACGAGG
>DASWTQ010000188.1:0-4611 GCA_036402055.1 Herpetosiphonaceae bacterium | reverse complement strand
CGGCAGAACAAGCTGCGCGAGCTGCTGGGCAAGCGCATCAAGCGGATCACGATCAATCCGTTCATGGACATCAACACGATGCTTGAGGAGCGGCTGCTGCAATGCTGCGTACATGTCGGCGCACAAAGCGATGTTCAGCATCAGTGCGCGCCGTTCTGCGCGGTGCAGGCGTGGCCGCAGCTTGGCCGCATGAAGCTATCGGAGCGCGCAGTGCGCCAGCAGCCGACGGAGATTCGGCTGGTCGAAGCGGTGAATTTACCATGACATCGAGCATTCCGGGCGTGATCGATCACGTCCCTACGCACCAACCATGACGAGGAGCAGGCATGCAGCGATCCGAAGTAACGCCATTTGACCCGATTCGTTTTTGTATCTTCACAACCATCGCCCTGATTGCCTGGGCATTTGGGCCGCCGCTCGCCGTGACACTGATGAGTGGGCTCGGGCTGTGGGCGTATGCTAACGCCTGGCGTCAGGGTCTGCGCCAGAGCAAATGCTTTCTGCGCGATCCACGGCTGATCATGGGCTACCTGGGCGGCGCGTTTGTGCTGGGCCTGATCTTCACTGTGCGCGGCATCGTGCAGCTAGTGGGGTGAGAGTAGGGAAAATTGAATATATGGATTACAACAATGCTCTCAGGGAGTGATTTATCACGCCCCTACACATAAATCGTCTATCTCACCTATAAAATGTTTACGCTGACTTTGTTCGTGTATTGAAAGAGCTTAGTTTCTTCCCTTTGTTCTTGCGTTAGGTTCTTGGTTCTAGGTTCTTGGTTCCGGGTTCTTCGCTCTCGTCCAACTCCCTCACCACCCGCGCCGGATTCCCCGCTACGATCACATCCGGCGGCACGTCGCGCGTCACCACAGCCCGGAATCCGATCACCGAGTTCGCGCCGATCGTCACGCCTTTGAGCACAACCGTCTGTCCGGCCAGCCACACGTTATCGCCGACCACGATCGGCGCGCTGAGCACGAGAGCGTGCGGATTAGTCGCGCGGTCGCGGCGCACACTGTGGAAATCGGTATCGACCAGCAGCGTAGAGCCGAGAATACAGTTGTCGCCGATGGTGATGCCGCGCTTAGCCATCAGCCCGACGCCGTTGAGCCGCACATTCGAGCCGATGCGGATCGTCACGTCGCGGTCGTAGGTGATGATCACATTGCGCTCTTCGTGCGCCCAGGCGTTGACATTCGCGCCGAAGATCACACGGCCCGGTCCCTTGATCACCAGCTTGCGATTTGCCTGAAAGCCCGGCCCGAAAACCACACGCTCGCCGTGCAGCAGCCGGTATCTGGCAACCACATATGCCGTCAGCACGCGCACAATCGCCCACTTGGCGACAGCCTTCAACCCTTGCCGCATCAGACTTCTCCGCTGGCTTGGGCCGGAGCGCCCTTATGATAGCGCCACAGCCGAGCGGCCGGCAGCGGATCGAGGCGACGTAGCCGCAGCAGCGTTTTCTCGATCGCCAGTGGGTTGCTGTCGCAGAGCGTGGTATGGCGATCCAGCTTCGCGCCGACGACGCCTGTCGTCCCTGAGCCGCCGAACAAATCCAGAATCGTATCGCCGGGAGCGCTTGACGCCTGCACGATCCGCCGCAGCAGCGCCTCGGGCTTTTGCGTCTCGTAGCCCACGCGCTCGCCGTGCAGCCGCGCCACAACCGGAAAATACCACCAGTCCTCGGGCACCTTGCCGCGCGCCAGATCCGGCACCTTGCCGAAGCCGGCCTTGCGGCTGCTTTGAAACGTGCGTACCGTCGCCTCGTCGTAGGGCGTGCGCACGGCGTCGGCGTTGAAATAATAGGACCGGCTCTTGGTATAAACCAGAATCGTGTCGTGCTTGCGCTTGAAGGCCGAAGTGATCGGCGAGGGACCGTGGTAGCACCAGATGATCTCGTTGAGAAAGCGCGCCCTGCCAAACAGCCGATCCAGCATAACCTTAACGTAGTGCACCGCGTGCCAGTCGAGATGCACATACAGCGTGCCGTCGTCGGTCAGCAGCTCACGCGCCAGCGCCAGACGCGGCTGGAGCCAGTCAAGATAGGCGTCGAGGTCGTCGTCGTCGTTGTAGGCGTGGACCGCCTGTGACTGCGATCCTTTCGCGCCGTTGACCCGTGCGGCGTAGCGCTTGCCGCTGGCGAACGGCGGATCGAGATAGATCAGCCGGAACGACTCACCCTGTGCCAGCAGCCACTGCCCGATCGCGAGATTATCGCCGCAGAACAGATCGACAGTTGGAGCGTTGGATGAGGCTTCCCAGGCCAGCGGTAGCCGCAGCGGCTCGGGATCGGGAAATTGTGTGCGAAGCTCAGGCAGATCCAGAGATTGATAGTTATGGTCGAAAGCGCCGCGACCCATGCATGATCCTTGTTAAGACGGAAGTTCGCCCACACTATAGCCGCTGGATCGCCAAGATGTCAAAATGGCGTGCATGCGACGAGCCGGACCTCGAAAGATCCGGCTCGTGCGACTCGTGAAGTCAGGACCGAGACTATGGTGTAACGTTGCCGCCGCCGAAGTCGTCAAAGAACGTATCTTTGGACTCGGTGAACCACAGACCGATCCGCCCGCCCTTGGTGTTGAAGAAGCTTTGATCGGCCGCATCCAGGGTCGTCGTGCCCACCAGCGTACAGTTCTTGTAGATCAAGATCTGTCCATTGGACAGCGCCTGCGCGCCCAGCCGATCGCCGTTCTGGAGCGTCCCTCCAACCGCAGGATACCTCGTCTTTGGAATATTAGGCCGGAAAGTCTCGACGCGAATTCCACCCTGCTGCGGGTTGTATATGACCGAGATCGCTCCGGTCTGCGCAGGGGAGTCTCCCTGAAGTTTGAGGATCAGGCCCTGCTTGTCGACGCTGGTATCGATCACGTTCAGCGTGACAAACGCTTCCTGGTTGACACCGAACGGGCTACCACTGTTCCAGTAGATCGACCCGTCGCCGCGTACATCCACCCGCTGGCTGGCGATCTGGTAGTTGGTTGTGCTGGTCATTCCCGCCCAGTTCGGGCCCAGCGCACCGTTCGCGCGGTTGAAGTTGTCGAGCACGGCGTTCTGCGGGAACGAAGTAATCGTCACCGTGATCGTCTTGGTCGCCTCGACGTTGCCCGCCGTATCGGTGGCGAAGAAATCGATCGTGTACACGCCCGCACCGGTCAGCACGATCGGGCCGCTGTAGGTCTGCCATGCGCCGCCGTTGATGCGATACTGGATCGTCGCCGGCTCGTTGGCGGTCAGCGTGACCGTCGCGCCCGAGTTGTAGCTACCCGACGAGCAGCCGGCCGATCCCGAAACGCTGGCAGTCGTCACCGGCGGGGTAGTATCCGCTGGCGTCGGCGTGATTGTCGGCGTGTTAGTCGGCGTCGGCGTTGGCGTGTTCGTCGGCGTCGGCGTGGCTGTGTCCGTCGGCGTGTTGGTCGGTGTTGGCGTTGCCGTATCCGTCGGCGTGTTGGTTGGTGTGTTGGTAGCCGTCGGCGTTGGCGTGTTGGTCGGTGTATTGGTTGGCGTGTTGGTTGGCGTGTTGGTGGCGGTCGGCGTTGGCGTGTTGGTCGGCTGTGGGATCACGGTGATCGTGAGCAGCGCGACATCCGTGCCGGTGCCGTCCGTCGCCGTGTAGTACAGCGTATCCGTGCCCGCAAACCCTGCCGGCGAGGTGTAGACGATCCGATCGTCGGTCAGATTGCTAGGCGTGCCGTTGGTGTTGACCGTCACCGTGCCGCCTCGGAACGACGTGAACGGCGCGTACTGCAATCCGACCGCCGTCCCATTCGGATCGGTATCGTTGGCGAGCACATTGATCGTGGTGGCAATGCCGCTCACGGCCGTCGCGGTATCATCGACCGCGACCGGCGCGTTCATATCCCCCGGCGCGGCGACCGTGCCACGGGCAATAATGCCGATCGTGCCGTTCACCAGAATCGAGTCCGCCGCCGTCGGATTGTCCGCCGCCACGTTCTGCTCCACCGTCAGCGCCGCGTTGCCTTCCAGCTGGAATGTGCCCGTCTGGTGCAACAGCCGGATCTTGCGGTTCGTCCCCGGCGTCGCCGTCGTCGCGGTGTTGTTGGTCAGCGCCAGGCGCAGCCGCGCCGCCGCGTTGTTGGTGCGCAACAAGAAGCCGGCCTCGGCGGTGCTGGGGAAGGTCACCGCGTTGGTGACCGTGTTGTTGCGCACGGTGGCGTCGATGTCGATGCTGTTATCCGCGAAGATGTAGACGCCCGAGGCCGCGACGTTGCTCAGCTGGTTGTCGGCGACCAGCGCGTTGATGGTGCCGTTCAGGTTGACGTTGTTGCTGATACCGGGAATCACGACGATACCACGATCGAAGTCGTTGTTGCCGATGCTGCTCAGCGTATTGCCCACGATGCGCGCGACGATGCTCGGCGTGCTCGGCGTCGCGGTCACGCCGCCCATCTGCACCATGATCCCGTAGCCGCTGGTGACATTCTGGATCGTGTTGTTGGTGATCGCCACGTCGAGCAGCGCGGTGGTGGAGGCGTTGAGCGTTTCGGTCACGATCGCCTGGTCCACCGTGGTAATCGTGTTGATCGTGTTGCCGGCGATCTGCGCGCGCACCTGCGCCGCCTCGTTGGCCGCCACGACCACCGCCCGGCT
>DASWTQ010000187.1:0-16348 GCA_036402055.1 Herpetosiphonaceae bacterium | reverse complement strand
GCCTGGCTCAAATAGCCGCCGTTGTTGAGAATCACATGCTCAAGCACGCGGCGCCGAATCGCCTGCGCGACCTGAGTAGCTGTATCTTGCCAGCTGGTTGTCTGCGACTGTGTGGGTGATAGCATAAACCCTCCGCCCTGCTGTGTGAGCCTGTGGTGTTCAAAGATCCCGGAGAGGAATACTCTCTTATCTTACGCGCGGCGTCAATATCTACGGCAGGTAAAAAAAGAGGGACACAGCGAGCTGTGTCCCTCGTCCGCCATTGGCCGCTGTGATTAGGGAACCTGAATGCCGCGTCCCTTGAGCGATTCCGAGCCGAGACGGCCCAGCAGCACCTTGTACGGATCGGGGTTGCCGGGATGATACTCGAAGCGGGCGCGCTCGAACCACTGCGTGATCACCTCGCCGCCGTCAGGATTTTTCTCCACCTTGGGCGCGGTCAGCGGTAATCCAAAGAGCGCCAGACTCTCGTTGAACGAGACACCGGCGCGTCCGTCGAACTCCAAGCCGTGCGTTCGCCAGTATTGCAGGAACGGCCCGCAGACGGTTCGCTGCTGCCCGCCGACGCCGAAGGTCTGACAGGCGGTGTTGGGAAACGGATTATTATTCCCGCCCTCGTTGCGCCACTCGCGGCCCTGGGCGCGCAGCAGCTCGTCGCCGAGACGGCCCAACAGCACCTGGTAGGGCGGCTGATTCTCGGGATGATACTCGAAGCGCTCGCGCTCGAAATACTGCGTGGTGAAGTCCTGGCGCAGATCGGCGTTGCGCTCGACAAACTCCTCGCTCAGCGGAAAGCCGAAGACAGGCAGGCCGCCGTTGCCTTCCCAGAAGGCTTTGAAACCGAAATGCAGCGAGTGTCCGGTCTCCGGGAAATAGCGATGCTGCGGCGAGTCCGGGAACGGCGCGATCCGATCGAAGGGCGACGGGCCGGTGCTGGGACAGGCAGGAAAGCCGGCCGAGGCGTCGAACCAGTTATCGACCGCCGACGGATTGCCGGTGAAGATGCCGCGTGAGGTGCCCGCGTAGAGCGCGGTGCCCGCTGTCCTGCCAAATGTTGTGATCAGATCGTAGACTTCCGCGCCGTTCAGCCCCAGCTCGTAGCGCCGAAACGAGTTGGGCGCGCCGTCGATCGGCCCGACAAACACACCACGCGGCCCGGCCATCACCATCGTGCCGGGATAGGTCGTCAGGGCACTCACGCCGCCGATTTGGAGATCGGCCGGCAGACCGATTTCAGTCAGCGTGTTGCCGGTCGGCGCGAGACGATACAGCCGGTTGAGAACATCGTTGAGCCGCGAGCCGGTGATATAAAAGTTGAGCGTGGTTTGATCGACAAAGATTCGTCCCAGCCGCAGCCGCGCACCGGGATCGGCGCTGGTCGGAACATCGCTCCAGGTCGCGCCGCTGTCCACCGAGCGACTCAGCACCGAGCCACCGCCAGCGCGGCCGCTCAAGCCATAATCGAAGAGCACAATGTCCTGTCCGGCAGTGGTATTGCCCGAGACCGCAATATCGAACGGCGCGACCTCGGCGGTGGTGCTGGTCAGAATCTGCCAGGTCCGGCCCGCGTCGTCGGAGCGAAAAACGGCGTAGCTGGTGTTGCCGACCAGCAGATACACGCGATCGCCGGTGAGATTGGCGGCCACCGCGCGGGCGCTGCTGATCTCAGGGATCACCTGCTGCCAGGCTTCGCCCGCACCGCGCCGGTAGACCTTGCCGCTGCCGCTGATCGTGACCAGCACATTATCTTTGAGCAGCGCCAGATCGACGATCTGCTCGTCAAGGCCCGGAATTTTCACCCAGCCCGCGCCGAACTGGCCCGGCTCGAACGCGCCGCACACGGTGCCGGCATAGACAAAGCCGGGCGTGTTACCGGCCAGCCGCAGCACTGCCGGCGGAGGCGGCGTCTGAGCCTGCGCCGCTACCGGCAGCAGCGCCAGCGCCAGTACGGCCCACAGCGCAAAAAACCATCGACGATTCAAAATATGCCTCCTTGCATCTAACATCCCTCGCAGTATAAGCATCCGGCACGCCTGCGGAATACGACGCCCGAACAATCAATGCTCCATCTTTCGCCCGAGAGCGCGAGCAGCAACTTGGAGACCAGCACACGATGCGTGCTGCGGCTGGCTCCATTGTGACGGCAAATGTCACATACTCATGCGATGGTTGCAGCATATTCGTACGCAGTATGCGCTTGGTTTGGAGGATTGAGATGGGAAAGATCATTGCGTTTACCAACCTGACACTCGACGGAGTCATGCAGGCGCCCGCCAGCCCCGACGAGGACACACGGGATGGCTTCACGCGCGGCGGCTGGGCAGCACCCTACGCTGCGATGCAAGATGCAGGCGATGTTCTGGGCAATGTCGGCGCCGCCCTGTTTGGTCGCTGGACGTACGAGAGCTTTTATGCCGCCTGGGCCAACCGGACGGACAACCCGTTCTCCGCCTTCTTCGACAACATTCAAAAATACGTCGTTTCGACAACGCTTGCGGAGCCGCTGATCTGGCAGAACTCTACGCTCATCAAAGAAGATATAGCGCAGGCTGTCGGTCGGTTAAAGCAGGAGCAGGAGCGCGACAGCGTCGTGTTTGGCAGCGGCGTGCTACTCCAGTCGCTGATGCGCGACGGCCTGGTAGACAGGTTTGTGCTGCTGATCCATCCGCTGGTGCTGGGATCGGGCCACCGCCTGTTCGCCGACGACGGCACGTTTGCCGCGCTCCAACTGACCGGCAGCAAGACCGCCAGCAGCGGCGTGATCATCGCCACCTATCAGCCGTCCTGATCGCCCGAATTAGCCGCCGACTCCTGCGCCGCGCCGGATGAGCTGCTCAGCCGCGCGATGGTGCCGAGCGCCGTAGCGCACAAGGTTTCGCGCTCGCCATCGTCGACGAACAGATCGCAGCGGCAAACAGCCTGGCGCTTGCCTGAGGCGATCACACTTGCCCGCGCAATCAACGTCTCCCCTTGCGCGGGCTTGACGTAGTTGATCTTGTACTCCGAAGTGACCACGGCCGGACCCAGCACGGAGCCGCCCGCAAAGGTCAGCGCGTTATCGGCGGCATAGCTCAGCACACCGCCGTGCACAAAGCCGTGCTGTTGCAGCAGCTGCGGCCGGAGCGGAATAACCAGCTCGGCGGTGCCCTCGGCGAAAACGGTAAGCCGCGACTGAAGCAATGCACTGAACGGCTGAGCAGCCAGAATCTGCTCGCCAAGCTCCAACATACTCGGCATACGATCTCCTTGAACTATTGGCAGCAAGATACCCCAGGTCAGGAGATCGAACAACCGAGCCGCTCAGGGTGCTGCGGCGGTCTGCTGGCCCTGCATCGTAAACACGTTGCCGTAAACATAGCTGCGAAACGCCGCCGTCACGCGCTCGCCCTCAAAGCTGAAGGTCGCCTCCTCGTGCATCGCCTCGCCCAGCAGATTCATATCGATCACAAACGTGCGCTCGTCCTGCCACGAGCCGCGCGCCAGCACGGTGCTCGCCTCGGTCGCCGTCCGTCGATCGACGCCGTCCAGCCCAACCGTGACCGTCGCCGCTTGCCCGTCGATCATGCCGGTGTATGTTGCGTCATCGGGTCCAAACGTCAGCGAGAAGCTCTCGACCTGCCGCCCGTCCTCGGACTGGACCTCGTAGCGCTGGCCCGAAATCTCGTGCGCGATCGCCGGAGGTGACGCGATCGGCGTGGGGCTGGGCGCGGCGCTGAGTGATTGCGAAAGTGTGTTCAATCGCTGGGCGGCGGCTGGATTCTCTGGCAGCGGATTTGCCGACTTCACGGCCGGAACGATGAACTTACGCGTCAGGTCTTCGGGCGTGATCGAGCCGGTCTCGGGCGTGGTGCCGGTGATCACGACGACCAGATCCTGCTCCGGCAGCACAATAATCTCCTGCTCGCCAAAGCCGATCGCCGAGTAGCCACCGAGCGCGTTGATCCACCACTGGTAGCCGTAGCCGACCAGATTCGGCGTCGGTGGGTAGCCCTGGCCTTCCCTGTCGGGCGCGGGCACGTGGCGCGTCGTGGAGGCCACGACCCACTCGGCGGGCAGGATCTGCCGGCCGTTCCACTCGCCCTGCCGCAGGTAGAGCAGCCCGAAGCGAGCCATATCGCGTGGCCGCAGCCAGATGCCGCTGCCGCCGTCGTTCACGCCTTGCGCTGCGGATTCCCAGGTCACATCCTCGACGCCGAGCGGCCCGAAAAGCTTTTCCCGCGCGTAGTCCAGCGCGGTCTGGCCGGTGCGCTCCTGCACGATCGCCGAGAGCAGATGTGAGCCGCCGGAGTTGTAGAAGAACTGCGATCCTGGCGCGTCGTCCACCGGCCGATCCAGCACGAACTGCACCGGATCGTCGCTGTTCTGAAAAGCATAGACCGGCGGCGGTCCTCCGCTGGCCGGCCGTCGCCACGAGAGGCCGGACGACATCGTGAGCAGATGTTCAAGCGTGATCGCCCGTTTGCGCTCGTCGACATTCTGCACCGTGCGCTCGGGAAACAGATCCAGCAGCGGCGTTTGTACGCTCGGGATTTTACCCTCGGCGATCGCAATGCCGATCAGCGCCGACGAGATGCTTTTGGTCGCCGAGTAGATCGCGTGGGGCGTTTCCGGCGCGTAGGGATAGAAATAGGTTTCGTGCACCAGCACGCCGTGCCGCGCGATCAGCACGCTGTGAATGTCCAGCTTCTGATCACTGATAAACTCAAGCATCTGCGCCAGCTGCTCGCTATCCATGCCCTGCGATTCGGGCGCGGCGCTCTGCCAGTCGGGGACCGGCCACGCGGATCGAGCAGCTGGAGTGGTGGTTGCGGTCGGTGGTTTGGCGGTGGGCGTGGCCGGCGTGTGGGTTGCGATCGTCGCCGTCGCGGTCGGCTGGACGGCAACCTGCGGCGCGGTCTGGCCACAGGCGGTGACGATCAGGCAGCACAGCAGCGGGATCAGACGCTTGAATCGTGGCGAGATCACGGTTTATTCTCCGATCAGCTGAAGCCACTCCTCGCGCCTCAGTTCTTTGGCGGCGAGTTCGGCCTTGAGTTCTTCGGACAGGCTGGGACGGCGGAAGCGGATGTAGTCGCTACGAACGATCAGATCGCCGGGCTCGGGCTGTACCGTGCGGTTGAACTCCACGACATCGCCCGAGGTGCCGTTTGAGCTATAGGCGTTGAGGCCGACTTGCAGCGTCGGCGGCAGATCCGGCCGCTGGTAGATCTGGCTGATCTGCCAGGCATCGCCGGGAAAGCGATAGAGCATCAGAAAGGTCTGGCCGATACGCACCACGCGCAGATCGACCCAGCCTCTGCGGCTCAGGCGCAAGACCAACGTCGAGCGACTGTTGACCGTGGTCTTGGTCTCGATCTGGGGCTTGCCCGCGCGCTGCGGGTGGTGATCGCCAAAGCCGGTGGTGATAAACAGCCAGTTCTCGTGGCCGGGCTGCCAGGTTTCCATCGTCACCTGGCGCGGCTGGCGTACCATCAGGCCCGAGAGCGAAAACGCGCGCTTGGGCAGCTCGCTCTGCTTGCCGGTCGCCTGGACGCGAGTGGTCACGTCGAAGTCGCCGGTGACGGTTTTGAAGAGAAACACGCCGCGATAATCCTGGTACCAGCCGCTGCTCAACGGAACCAGGTAGAGATGGCCGGCGCTGGTCGTATCCACGTCGACGGCCTCGATCCAGCTGGGCCAGCCCTCGACCTCCGCGTGATCCTGCCAGCTGCTGAGCGTCCTGGGATCGTCGAACTCATCGCCGAGCGCAAGCAGATCGTCGACCTCGGCGGTCGGCGTGGGCTGCGGCGGCTCGGGTGTCGGCGCGAGCTGGGGCGCAACCGCGACGGTCGGGATCGCGCTGCCGCATGCGGTGAGCAGCAGCAGGATCAGCGGCCCGAGCAGCCGCGCCCAATAGCGGCGAATCGAAAACATAGGAAACTCCTTGATGCAGAGGTGATAACGGAAGTGCAGTAGCAGCAGCATAGTCGCCAGCGCCGCCGCTGTCATGGGCCGGCGCGTCCCGATCGTGTCCCAAAGATCCGGGCGAATCTGTCCCAAACAACCGGGACAACCACCTGCTATACTTGACATACCTTGCGCCTCTGATCTTCACCGCCACCAGGAGCTGTTGTATGGCCCTTCAGCAGCCGCCGGCCGAAAGCCTGCTGCGCGCCGAACCCGATCGACCGAGCGTTCAGCGCTACGGCCTGCTCTGTGCGCGGATCGGCTGGCTGTGTCTGGCGGCGCTGATCTTCCTGCTGCTGGTGGTCGCCGCGCCGCGCGATCTGGCGGTGATGCAGACGCCGTGCGCCGGACGGATCTGCGTGCGCGGCCAGATTCCCCGGCATGAGCTACCGCTGCTGGCCGCCTACGGCCTCTCGCTCGAAAGCTTTGGCGCGCTGATCTTCACGCTTCAGCTTGGCTGCGCGCTGATGTACATTGCCGTGGCGGGCGTGATCTTCCGCAGCCGCTCCGACGATTGGATGGCGCTGCTCGGCTCGGCGACGCTGCTGGCCTGGGGCGCGACGACCTCCGAGATTCTCACGCCGCTGGATGCGCTCGGCCCGCTGTGGTGGTGGCTGGTCACGCTGGTCTGGCTGCTCAGCTCGTCGCTGCTCACGTTTTTCTTCTTCCTGTTTCCGAGCGGACGCTTCGTGCCGCGCTGGTCGCGCTGGCTGGCTCTAATCTGGATCGCGGGCACCAATCTGCATGATCTGCTGCCGCTGCTCTTCGGCCCCAGCTTCCTGCTCGGCCGCCTGACTTCGCTCTTTTTCGACGCCTGGATGCTGAGCCTGCCGCTGGCGCAGCTTTACCGCTACCGCTACGCCTCGACGCCCACGCAGCGCCGCCAGACGCGCTGGGTGCTGCTCGGCGTGATCGTCGGGCTGGGCGGCTCGGCGCTGCTGGATCTACTGCGGATCGCCGTCGTGGAGCGCGGGCTGCCGATTCCATCGGCGGTGATCGGCGGCGCGTCTTTTGTTCTGATGATGTTCGTGCCGCTCGCGTTTGGCGTGGCGATGCTCCGCGATCAGCTCTATGGCATCGACAATATCATCAACCGCACACTGGTCTATGGTGCGCTGACCGCCTGCGTGATCGGGCTGTACGGGCTGGTCGTCGGCTACCTGGGCACGCTGTTTCACCGCGAGAACAATCTGCTGATCTCGCTGGTGGCGACCGGTACCGTGGCGGTGCTCTTCCAGCCGCTGCGTGAGCGACTCCAGCGCGTGGTCAACCGGCTGATGTACGGCGATCGCGACGATCCCTACGCGGTGATCTCGCGGCTGGGACGGCGCATCGAGGAGACGATCGCGCCTGACGCGGTGCTGTCGACGATCGTGCAGACGGTGCGCGAGGCGCTCAAGCTGCCCTATGTCGCGATCACGATCGCCCAGGATGGCGAGCAGACCATCGCCGCGACCAGTGGATTGCCGGTGGCCGAGCCGCTGACTCTGCCGCTGAGCTATGGCAGCGAGATCGTGGGCCAGCTGATCCTCGGGCCGCGCTCACCCGGCGAGAGCTGGAGCCCAAACGATCGCCGGCTGCTGCTGGATCTGGCCCGGCAGAGCGGCACCGCCGTTCACGCCATGCGCCTGACTCTGGATCTGCAACACGCGCGCACACGCCTGGTCACGGCCCGCGAAGAAGAGCGCCGCCGCCTGCGCCGTGATCTGCATGACGGCCTCGGCCCGACGCTGGCCGCCCTGGCGCTACAGGCCGATACCGCCCGCGATCTGGTACGCAGCGATCCCGACGAGGCCGAGGCGCTGCTCGACAATCTGACCCGGCAGTCGCAGGCGGCGGTGGTGGATATTCGGCGGCTGGTCTATGCGCTGCGCCCGCCTGCGCTCGACGATCTGGGCCTGATCGTGGCGCTGCGCACGTTTGCCGGCACGCTGGCGTCGGGCGGCGTCGAGGTCATGATTGATGCCTCAGAGCCATGCGCGCCGCTGCCTGCCGCCGTCGAGGTCGCGGCCTATCGCATCATCCAGGAGGCCCTGACCAATGTCGTGCGTCATGCGCAGGCGCGGCGCTGCACGATCCGGCTGAGCGTCGATTCCCGGCTCACGATCGAGGTGTCGGACGATGGCCGAGGCATCGCGGCGGATGCTCAGGCGGGCGTCGGGCTTCAGTCCATGCGCGAGCGAGCGCGGGAGCTGGGCGGCGATTGTTATGTCGAGCGCTCGTCGACGGGCGGCACGATCGTGCGAGCCTGGCTGCCGCTGGAATGAGCAGCGAACGCAGCCAGCCTGCTGCGGGAGCGTGGTACACTTTTTGTAACGACGCCGCAGCGATCACGAAATATCTTGCAGCAGGAAACAGCGCGTGAGTACAGATCGATGAATAGATCAACCATTCCCACCACCTCGGCGAGTCGCTGGGGGGTGCTGGCCGGCGTCGTCGGCAGTCTGTGCTGTCTCGGGCCGACGGCGGCGGTGCTGCTGGGCCTGGGCTCCTCGTCGGCGCTCTTCAGCCTTCAGCTCGATCAATCCTGGGCGCTGGTTGCGAGCCTGATCGTGCTGGCCGGCGGCATCATCCAGGCCCTGCGACGATCGCGGGCCGGCGCGGTGTGTGGCGTTGCGCGCTGGCGGCAGCCGCTGATGATGGCGCTGACCTTCGCGATCTCGTACGCGCTGCTGGGCGTGCTGCTGCCGCTGTTCGCCGCGCGGCAGGAACTCGCTAGCACTGAAACTAATCAGGTGGCGAGTGTTGCGCTCGACATCAGCGATCAAACACAGCCGATCGCGGCTCCAGTAGCCGAGGCGCCCGAGCTGCGCCGCCTGACGATGATCATCGAGAAAATGAACTGCCCGCCCTGCGCCGCGAAAGTTCACAACCGCCTATCGCAGAAGCCGGCCGTTCGCGAGCTACGCGCCGAAGCCTACAACGAAGAGGTCGTCGTCACCTACGATGCCGGCCTGACGACGGGCGAGCAATTGATGAAGCTGTTTCCGCGCCAGTATGGCCTGACTCTGATCAGCGATGAGCCGGTACGGTAAAAAATGTTTTCGGGCGTGATACATCACGCTCCTACGCGTCAATCTGTTGAAAGGGCGTTCCGTGGAAGATGATCGAATCCAGGTGCTGATCGCCGACGACAGCGCGCCGTTTCGCCAGGGATTGCGCGCCATGCTGCGGACCACGCCCGATATGCTCGTGGTGGGCGAGGCGACCACCGGCGCGGAGGCGATCGCGCTGGCTGAGGAGCTTCAGCCGGATGTGATCTTGATGGATCTTCAGATGCCTGAGGGCAACGGCCTGGACGCGACCCGGCGAATCGTGCATACCAGCCCGCATATTCGCGTGGTCGTGCTGACGATGTTCGACGACGACGATTCGGTCTTCGCGGCGCTGCAAGCCGGGGCGCGCGGCTATCTGCTCAAGGGCGCGCTCAAAGCCGAGGTGCTGCGCGCGATTCGTGCAGCCGGCAACGGCGAGGCGATCTTCGGACCGAGCATCGCCCAGCGCCTGATGCAGCACTTCACGCAGCATGTGCCCGGCGGCCGTCCCCGCGATCTGTTTCCCGAGCTAACCGAGCGTGAGCGCGAGATCCTGGCGCTGATGGCGCAACGGCTCACCAATCAGGAGATCGCCGAGCGGCTGGTGCTGAGCGGCAAGACGATCCGCAACCACGTGTCGAATATCTTCAGCAAGCTACAGGTCGCCGATCGCGCCGAGGCGATCATGCGCGCCCGTGACGCCGGCCTGCGCTAGCTTTCGTCCGATCCAAACACACGATCGAGCACCTGCGCGGTCATCGCCGCGTAGAGCTTGCGCAGCTCGGGATCGATCCCCGCCGGAGCAGCGCCCATCTGCCGCAGCAATCCCGCCTCGACCTCAGGCGCCGCGATCTGCACCGTGAGCGAGGCCAGATCCGGCCCAGGCGCATAAAACGTGTCCAGCAGATCGGCCAGCGGCGGCGCGAACTCAACCTCAGCGCTCGGCTGACCAGCTGAAACGCCAAGCGTGGCGGCGCGTCGGCTGCGCAGCGCCTCGATCAGCTGCGCGCGCGTGCGGCCCCGCAGATGAAAGATCAGGAACGGATCGTCGTCGAAGCGCTCGCCGAGCAGATAGTACACGGCGGCGATATGCTTGCAGGGATTCATGTAATCCGGGCAGGTGCACTGCGTCTCGATGTCGCGCTCGCTGGTGGGAAAGAGCGCCACGCCAGCAGCAGTAAACGCTTCTTCGATCTCCTGCGGCATCTCGCCGTTGAGCAGCGTCGCGGTAAAGACCGCCTGCTGAGCCATGGCGTCGATCGCGCGATTCCACTCGCCGTCACTCAGCGGCGTGATCTTGAGGCTCACGGTGTAAGGCGTCGAGCGCGAGCCCTGCACTTTGGCTTTCACACGCCCGACAGCCAGATCGATGCTCACCACCTGGCCCTGACGCGCATAGGTTTTGCCGCGCTGCAAGCGGCTGCCGTAGCCAAACGTTTCGAGCACACCGATCCAGCGCCTGGCCCACCACGAGCTGCCGAATGCTCCCTTGCGACTTTTGGCCTTGATCCCGCCCTCGACCGGAATCGGCTGCGACGGCTCGTAAAACCAGAAGTCGTCGTAGGCCTCGTACTCATCCTCGTCGTACTCGTCGTATTCATCTTCGTCGTACTCGTCTTCGTCTTCGAACTCGTCGTCGTACTGCTCATAATATGGGCGTCGTCGCGGCATGTTAGACCTCCACCACATCGGCGCGGCGCAGCGTCACCAGATCGCGCAGCTGATCCGTGCTCAGCTCGGTCAGCCAGCTCTCGCCAGCGCCCAGCACGCTCTCGGCCAGTGCGCGCTTGCCCTGGATCATCTCGTCGATATGATCTTCCAGCGTGCCGCCGCAGATCAGCTTATGCACCTGCACGTTGCGCGTCTGCCCGATACGAAACGCGCGGTCGGTCGCCTGGTTCTCGACGGCCGGATTCCACCAGCGATCGAAGTGGAAGACGTGATTGGCGGCAGTTAGATTCAGGCCGGTGCCGCCCGCTTTGAGCGACAGGATGAACACGCGCGGGCCTTTGGGCGCCTGGAAGCGCCGCACCATGCCGTCGCGCTCTTTGACCGGCGTGCCGCCATGCAGAAAGAGCAGATCGTCGAAAAAGGTCTCGCCCAGGTAGCGCTGAAGCATGCCGCCCATCTCGGCAAACTGCGTGAAGATCAGCGCCCGATCGCCGGCCGCATAGACTTCTTCCAGCATCTCGGTCAAACGTGCCAGCTTGCCGGATCGCGCCGGCAGCGGGCTGGCATCCTTGAGAAACTGCGCGGGATGATTGCAGACCTGTTTGAGATGCGTCAGCATTGCCAGCACCTGGCCGCGCCGCTGTATCTGGTTATCGTCTTCCTCAGCCTGGCTGATCTCACGCAGCGCCTTCTGCACGACGGCCTCGTAAAGCGTGGCCTGCTCGGGCGTGAGCGGGCAATACACATTCATCTCCAGCTTCTCGGGCAGATCCGCGATGATCGTGGGATCGGTCTTGAGCCGCCGCAGGATGAACGGCGCGGTCAGCTTCCGCAGCCGCTCGGTTGCAGCCGGATCGGCGGTACGCTCGATCGGGCGGGCGAAGTCGCGACGAAAGGCGGCCTCGCTGCCCAGGAAGCCGGGATTGAGAAAGCTGAGGATGCTCCACAGCTCGGTCAGGCGATTCTCGACGGGCGTTCCGGTCAAGGCAACCCGGTGCCGCGCTCCCAGCGATCGCGCCGCCTGCGCCTGCTTGGTCGCGGCGTTCTTGATGTTCTGCGCCTCGTCCAGCACCAGCGTGTCCCAGCTCACGCTCGCCAGTGTCGGCCGATCGCGCGCCAGCAGCGGAAAGCTCGACAGCACGACGTCATGCCTGGTCGCGGCCTCCACGAACTCGTCGCCCTGCCGACGATCGCCGCCCTGGTGAATCATGACCCGCAGCTCAGGCGCAAAGCGATTGATCTCGCGCTGCCAGTTGCCGATCACCGAGGTCGGGCAGACGATCAGCGATGGCGCGCTCACGTCCAGCTTTTCACGCTCGTGCAGCAGCAGCGCGATCGTCTGGGCGGTCTTGCCCAGGCCCATGTCGTCGGCCAGACACGCGCCCAGACCGAAGCGGCGCAGAAAGGCCATCCAGGCAAAGCCGCGCTCCTGGTAGGGCCGCAGCGTGCCGTTGAAGCCGGCGGGCACCGGCTGCGGCTCCAGGGTCTGGCGCTCGGTCAGCGTGTCGAGCAGATCGCGCAGCCAGCCGTCGGCGTCCAGGCCCGCAAACTCGACACCGCCCGGCGGAAGATTGAGGCCATCGCCGAGGCCCATGTGCAGCGCGTCGAGCAAGGAGACCGTTTCGCCGCCGCGCTCGAACAGCTTCAGCACCTGCTCGATCCGCTCGGGATCAAGCGCGATCCACTGGCCGCGCACCTGCACCAGCGGCAGCTTCAGCTCAACCAGCCGCTCAAACTCGTCGCGATCCAGCGGCTCATCGCCGATCGTCAGCTCCCAGTTGAAGCTGACCAGCCGCTCAAAGCTGAGCAGGCCCTTCTCGTTGGCCTTGGTCGTGGACGATCCCGAGGCTTTGGCTTTGGCCTTGATGCGACCGCCCTGCCACCAGGCCGGAATCAGCACACCGAATCCGCTCTGCTCAAGCAGCGGCACTGCCTCTTTGAGAAACGTAAAGGCTTCGAGCGTGGTCAGCAGCGCGGCCTCGGGCGCAGCCTGCCGCAAGCTGACACCGATCGGCGGAAAAACGCGCGCGGCGTAGCCCAATCCGGTGAGCAGGCGCTCCTGGGGCTGATCGAAGCGGCGCTCAAGGTAGGTGTAGGTCTGGCCCTGCTCGCGCCAGATGCTGGCTGCCGGCACCAGCAGACTCGGATCGTCGGTGGCCTGGAGCAGGTAGGTCAGCTGCCAGGGATCGCTCTGATCTTCGGGCGGCTCCAGCCGAAAGGTGATGCGAAAATGCTCGTCGCCGGCGACATTGCCCTGGCCGGCCCAGGACTGCCAGCTTTTGAAAAGGTCGTCGGCGGCCGGGCCGGAGAGCTTGAGCACCGGATCAGGGCCGAGCAGCGCCCGCAGCCAGATTCCGCCCGGCGTCGATCCTTTCAGGCTAGGCTCGAAGCGCAGCGCCCGGATCGTCGCATCGATCGCGGTGTTGAGGAAGTCGTCGAGCAGCGTGCGCGGCGTGGGAGCGTGAGCCGGATCGTCGGCGGCGGCGCGGCACAGCGGCGGCAGGCTGCGAGCCAGCACGGTGAGCTGGTGCGCGGCCTCGGGATCGAGACGCGGCAGCCACTGCGCCCTGAGCTGAAAGCCTTCGCGCACGAGGCCGGGCAATACTTGCTGGCGTGTGACCAGGCGCAGCGCGATCAGGGCGGCCAGGTGCCAGGCGTGGAGATCCGCTCCGAAGCCCAGGGCGGCGTTGAGCCTCAGCAGCAGATCCAGCGCCGCGTCGATCGGCAGGAGCAGGCCCGCGACTTGCCAGGGAGCTAGCGTGACCTCATCGGCTTGTGGCGGCGATGCTCCCAGCTCCAGCAACTCCGGCGAGGGCAGCGGCGCGCTGCCAGCCGAAGGCAGCCAGAGCGTCAGCGTGTGCGTCACGGCGTCGGTGTCGCTCGTCAGCAGCGGCTCAAGCCTCTCCGCGATCTGCTCGGCGCTGATCTGAAATGGATGGCGCGGCAGCTTGGGCTGGCGGCCTTTCCGCACCGCAACCTCGATCGTCTCGCCCCACACAAACAGGCTGCGCGAGGCCGGTAGCCAGGTTCCATGCACTACGCTATCGCTCATACGATTCTTCCATCTCTTGCTGCTCAACGCCGATCACACATACCACAAGCTGCGTCGAATCGTCAAATCGGGCAGGCCCTCACCCCCAGCCCCTCTCCCAGTGCGATAGGAGAGGGGAGTCGTTGTGCTGGCTTCAAACCCCTCGCCTGCGGCACAGGAGCGGGAAAGGGACCCGCGACGGCGGGGAAGGGGTCGCCCGCAGGCGGAGGTGAGGGCCTGCGCAATCATACATCAATACAAAGATTAATCTTCGATCCAGCACCAACGGCTGGCACAAAAAAGCGGGAGACTCGTTGCCGAGTCTCCCGCTTTGCTTGCTCAGGTTTTAGTTACCTTTGTGGATCACGATGCTGCCGCCCTGGATCGCCATTGTCGGATCGGCATCGGTTGCACCGCCCATCTGGTTGTCGTAGACAACCCCATCAGCGTTGCTCTTGTCCCAGATCTTGATGCGGAACTTGTCGACGCCGCCGCCGCCGTTGATCTGCCCGTCGATCACCGTCAGCATGAAGCCGTAGTTACCGCTGCCGTTGATCGTGCCGACGCCCTTGTACTGCGCCCTGGCTCCAGCCACGACGAGCCACTCGTAGCTCGCGCTGTGGAAGTTGAGGTTGCCCGCCTTGAACTGGAACTCGGTCTGGCCCGTGGGCACTGTCGCGCCCTTCTGGTACTTCGAGTTGAAGCCGAAGTTCGCGCGGCCGCTTGCCGATGGGTCGGCGACGTACGCACCTGCCGGTGAGTTGATAAAGCCGCCGCCGGTCACGAAGCCACCATTCGGATCATAGATCACGACATACTGGAAGAACGATGAGCCCTCGCCGCCGTCGTCGTCTGTCACCGTCACCCGGAGGGTGTAGATACCAGGCGTCGTGTAGGTGTGAGTCGCCTGCACATGGCCGATCGTGGGTAGATCGTCTTCGTTGTGGCTCACGGTACCAGCGCTGGTGCTGCCATCATCCCAATCGACTACAGCCGTATGAGTATCGCCTGTGCCGGGGTCGCTGAACGGCGCGCTGATGGTGATTGGCGTACCAACCGAATTCGGGGTGAGCGGCGCAATGATCTGGCCGACCGAAGGCGCGACGTTGTTGATCGTCACCTGGGACACATACTCGCTGCTGCCACCGTCCTTATCGGTAATCTTGGCGAGCACAACGCGAACACCATTATCAGCGGTTGAGCAATCGACAGCAGGTGTGCTGTTGGTATTGCGATAGCCGTAGCCATCGTTGCAATCAAACGCGTAGCTGAAGCCCGCCGCCGTGTCCACGCTCGACGGATCGTGCGGGTTGCTCAGCGTCAGCGTGAAGTTGCTGCCTTCGTTCACCGGCGAGGTGGCGCTAAAGGTTGCGGTCGGCGCAACATTGTCGATCACCACGGTGTCGGTGTACTCGGTAACACCACCGTCCTTGTCGGTAATTTTGGCCTTGACGGCACGGGTGCCGTTGTCATTCGTGGCACAGCTAACGGTCGTGGTGCTGCTGGCGCTGCCGTAGCCGCTGCCGCAGTCAAACGCGTAGCTGAAGCCCGCCGCCGTGTCCACGCTCGACGGATCGTGCGGGTTGCTCAGCGTCAGCGTGAAGTTGCTGCCCTCGTTCACCGGCGACGATGTCGAGAAATCGGCAACTGGCGCGACGTTGTTGATCGTCACGCGAGCAATGTACTCGCTGACGCCGCCGTCTTTGTCGCTGATCCTGGCCTTGACCGTGCGCACGCCGTTATCATTCGTGGCGCAGCTGGCCGTCGCGGTTGCGCTAGCGCTACCGTAGCCGCTGCCGCAGTCGAACGCGTAGCTGAAGCCCGCCGCCGTGTCCACGCTCGACGGATCATGCGGGTTGCTCAGCGTCAGGCTGATCGCGCTGCCCTCGTCGACGGGAGAGGTCGCGGTGAAGGTTGCCTGCGGCGCGACGTTGTTGATTGTCGACGTAGCCGTGTACTCGCTAACACCGCCGTCTTTGTCGCTGATCCTGGCCTTGACCGTGCGCACGCCGTTGTCGTCGGTGGCGCAGCTGGCCGTGGCGCTGCTGCTGGCGCTGCCGTAGCTGCTGCCGCAGTTGAAGGCATAGCTGAAGCCGGCCGAGGTATCCGCGCCCGACGGATCGCTCGCGTTGCTCAGCGCCAGGCTGATCGACTGGCCTTCGTCGACCTGCGAGGATGCCGTAAAGGTTGCCTGCGGCGCGACGTTGTTGATTGTCGACGTGGCTGTGTACTCGGTGACGCCGCCGTCCTTGTCGCTGATCTTAGCCTTGACCGTGCGCACGCCGTTGTCGTCGGTCGTGCAGACGACGCTGGCGCCCGCGCTGGCCCGGTAGCCGTTGCCGTCATCACAGTCGAAGGCGTAGCTGAAGCCCGCCGCCGTGTCCACGCTTGACGGATCGCTCGGGTTGCTCAGCGCCAGGCTGATCGGATCGCCTTCGTTGACCGGCGAGGTTGCGGTGAAATTGGCGACGGGCGCGACATTCTTGATCGAGACGCTGGCGATATATTCGCTGACGCCGCCGTCTTTGTCGCTGATCCTGGCCTTGACCGTGCGCGCGCCATTGTCATTGGTGGCGCAGCTGGCTGTCGCACTGCTGCTGGCGCTGCCGTAGCCGCTGCCGCAGTCGAACGCGTAGCTGAAGCCCGCCGCCGTGTCATTGCTCGA
>DASWTQ010000186.1:0-13117 GCA_036402055.1 Herpetosiphonaceae bacterium | reverse complement strand
AACGCTCAAGCAGTTGTCTTCGCGACATAAACTCGAAGGTATCATTAGTGTAAACTTCATACTGGAGATGTTGTTCCAGAAGCTCTAGTTCTTGTTGTATTGCTTCCGGCCAGAAATATAGTTCCTTTGTAGAATCTATGAAAGTTCTTAACCAATCCTCCCAAGTTTTATCAGGATTTTGAGCGGCAAGCTCAACTGCATGACGAAGGGTAGCACGTGCGAATGGAACGACAACTTTTCCTGCTTCGCGTAAATCAATGAATAAGCGGCTAGCTGCGGGTGTTGGAGCAGTGATACCTCGCATATCCACTTGCACGCCGCTTGGTATTGTCAGCAATCGCATCTTTCTCGCAGAACCCATCATTGGTTCCCATTTAACGAAACCGGCTGGTAGCAATATGCCATGTAGTGAAATAGATTGTGGTACAGGGCCGGAGAAGTATAAGGGCTTAAGAGTCAGAGAACGCTTTGACCATTCGAGGGAATTTAGGAGCAACTGTTTAGCAACTCCAGGTACGTTGTACCAACTGGTTTCTGGACTATCAAACTTTTCCAGAAACTCGCACATTGTTTTACGTTCTTCAAAGGAAAGTTCGAACCATGAATCCACAAAACCCAAACCATAATCTCCGTGCGAGATACTTCGGTAAGCTTCAATAAGTTCCTCATGATTATGCGGATCGGCAGACCACTGTTCATCTATAGATAGATTTGCTCGTAATTGTTCAAGTAACGTCATCCAATTGGATTCAGCAATATCCAAGGCGCTTATGTTAGATATAACCCTGTTGATCACGGATGGCAATCCTATACAGGAAAGAACATTCAAATCCCTATTAGCACTTGTTCCTATTCGTAAATACCCTCTTTGTGCACACACTCCTCCATCCTCGCTCCGCAGCAACCAAAACCATGCACTGCCGCGCAAATGTTGCGAAAATTCGTATTTCTCAAATGGGATACGTGATGCAATCAATACATCCGCCAGGTTTTGTGTTACTTTAGGAGCAACAGATCGATATGCTTCACCGATCACCCACTTGTCTTTGTCCTGATGCTGATACTGACCAATTGCTCCCTTCAAATCCCTCAGCCGAATCTCCTTTGGCTCCCAGCGCAGGCGGCTGATTTTACGCGGCTTTTTCGCGCCGGAGCGGTACACAAACAGGTCGTACTCGACGTTGACGGCGAACTGATCCAGCACCTGATACGCATCCACCTGGGCGTCGGGGCGGAGATGCACCGTAATGCGCGTGCCCGGATAGTTGGGCGGGCCATCCTCTTGGTCAGTTTTTGGTAGCGAGACAAAATCGGCGCGGGGCGGCTCGTCCAGCAGCCGGATCGTGAAGTACTTGGTCGGGCCTTCGATGGTGATGTGGAGCGGCTGATTGCCGGTGCGATAGGTCTCGACCTCGAAGCGATCGGCGACCATAAAGCACGACAGAATGCCGATGCCGAACTGCGAGGTGGCTTCCAGCTCCACGCCTGCCTGCTTGAGCCGCTGGCGCTCAGCCTCAAACTCAGCGGAGCGGTAGTAGCTGCGGCCCACGCGCATAAAATAGTTTTCCACGATCCGCCGCGACATGCCGATGCCGTTGTCTTGAAAGACGATGCGCGGATCGTCGGGATCGTCGCTGTAGTCCCACACCGCAATGCGCGCCTTATACGAGGCTCTTTGTTTTTTCTCCCTGGCCAGCGCCTCGCGATTGCGGCAGGCATCCAGCGCGTTTTGCAACAGCTCGCGCAGAAACAGGCTGGGATCGGGATACAAGCTCTTGTCCATCAGCAGCTGCATGATGCGCTCGTATTCCAGGTGGAAGCGAAACGCGCCAGCCAGATAGCGCTTGTCGGCCATCTCCACACGGGAGCGATCCACAACCGGCGGGAGATGCAGCCGGTAGCGATCGGCAAGATCGTGGCGGGCTTCTTTGACCAGCAGATGCCGGCACTCGCGCAGCTCGGCGTCGATCCAGTCCAGAAACTCCATCACCGCGACATAAAACGCCGGCTGGCTGCACTCCGTTGCGTAGAGCACCTCGTACTCGGTGATCTTCCAGCCGCTGACTTGCAGATGCTTGTTCCACTCTTCCCAGGATTTTGTCTCGGTGAAGCCAATGTTTTGGAACACAGCCAGCGGCGTGCGCGAACGGTCGAAGTCCATGATGTCGCCCAGCCGCAGGCAGCAGGCCAGATATTGCAGATTGATTGGCACGCCGCCGATCAGCTCTTCGCGCTTCATGCGCGCCACAGCCTTGTCGAGATCGCGGGGATTGTTGCTTTCGAGGACGCCCCAGCCGTGGCTTTCGCAGACTTGCAGCACCTGCCGCGTAATATCTGCGCCCTGAAACACCAGCTTGCCCGCCAGATATGTGCGCACATGCAGCGCCGCCCGCTCGGGATGCAGCCGGCGGAAATATTCGGCCAGCAGCGCGTCGCGAATCAGATCCGCGCGGTAGTCGTCGCTCTTGCTGCGCGCCTCGTTCATGGCGGCAACGCGATCGTGGTGGTGGGCGAGGAAATGACTGTACTCCCGGGATTGGAGCGTCGCGATCTTCTCCTCGTCGGAGACAAACATGCCGAGATCATGCAGCAGCGCCGACAGGATCAAGATCGCCAGCTCCAGCCCGTTGAGCTGCTCAAGCGTGGCACTGGGGATGAAGCGTCCCATCAGGTACAAAATATTGCGCGAGTGGCCGATGTCGTGCTCGGTGTATTGTTTGAAGGTCTGCGGGATCAGCTTGAGCAGCGGGCCAACCGTGTCGGCAGCATCGGCCACCATTCCATCGAGCTTGTCGATCTCGGTCTGCGAGATGTTGTCGCGGCCGGCGCTTTTCTTCAATTGCAGCACCAGCTCAAGGGTAGCGATCTGGTCGGCGTACTGGCCCATGCGCTCCTCCGCAAAGGTTAGTGACAGATTCTCGATTGTATCGCTAGTTGCGTGGGGGAAGCAACGCTACATCCCGCCGATCTCCTCGGCCTCGCGCGCCCTGAGCGAGGGCTTGCGCTGGTCTTTCACGATCGCGCCAGGCTCGTCGCGCAGGGCATCCTGGATGCGCTCAAGATGCTTGGGCAGGATCTGCCGCTGCTCCAGCTCGTCGGGCGTGACCCACTCGTGCTGGTCGGCTTCGTCGGAGGGCTGGAGCGAGCCGCCGGTCACGCGCGCCTCGAAGGTCAGGACGATCTCGTGCTTCTGTGGCTTGGAGTACAGCCCGATCAGCCGGCCGGCCTCGACCTCCAGGCCGGTCTCTTCGCGAACCTCGCGCACCAGCCCCTCGGGCGCGGACTCGTGGGGCTCGACGCCACCGCCGGGCAGGTTGAACCAGCCGCTATCGACGCGCCGCGAGATCAATACCCGTCCCTGATCGTCGCGAATGATCGCGAACGCGCCGACACGATGCGTCGGATCGTGGATTTTATCTGCCATGCCAGGCTCCTTTCGTATCAGCCGCTGACATCAAAGCCGAGCACATCGACTCGCGATCGTGAGACCGTAATCCAATCGCCCACCGCAAGCTGCGCCTTGCCCAGCTTCGCGGCCAGATTGTCGGCGGTTACATGTGTGCGCACACCGATCGTGCCATTGCCGACATCCAGCACCAGCTCGGTGTAGAGCGAGTCGTACGGAAGGTGGCCCTGCTCAACTTCCCAGCTTGGCACCGCCACAACCGATCCGTAGGCCTCGGGCATAGTCGTCATGCCGCTGCGATTGTGTGGCTCCGTAAAGATGCCCTCCCGGGAAGCGTGCGGCGGCTGTAGCTCGACGTTCGAGAGCAGAAAGACCAGCTTAGCTACACCGGAGCGGCCTTCAAGCTCGGGGTCGACGATATGGTGGCGATCGACGACGCCGATCGAGATGCCGCCGGCAAGCTTGAAGATCAGCAGCGGCAGGTAGCGCCGTCCATCGGGATGCAAATTTCCCGGCACATAGCTGTCAAAGGTGACCGGCAGTGCGATGCGATCGAGGAGTGGAAATCGTGGCATACGCCTCCTAGTGTCCGAGCGCATCGACGCTGTTCTGGCGACCGTGCCAGGTTGCGCGCCAGCCTGCGAGATATTTCAGCAGCTCATGGACGCGCTGAACACGCTGCTGCATCCGTGGCTCCTTGACCTTCCACTGGCCGGTGATCTGCTTGATTACAAGCTGCGAGTCGCCGCGAATATCGAGATATACATAGCCCGGATCACGAGAGCGCAGCAGAATCGCTTCCAGCGCCGCGATCAGCGTGTCGTACTCGGCCTCATTGTTGGTATAGTTAGGGCCGAACTGAAGCCGCTTGGGCTCCTCGGTTCTGCCCTCCACCGTCAGCTGGTACGAGCCGTAGCCGTCGCCGGGATTGCCGACGCTGCCGCCGTCGAAGATCAGCAGGATCGGGATCGCGCCCGGCGGAAGATTTGGCTGCTGCTCCTGCTGGGGCGCAGGAGCGGCGGGCGCTGGCTTGACGTACAGCTCGTCGGTCAGGGTAAAGGTTTCGCTGCAACATGGGCAGCGCACAAGCGGTGCGTTTGATTGTTTCATACGCGTATTGTACCGCAGCTACAGGCCAGAGCAGCAGCCGCTCGTACGGTCGCGCCGCCGTCTGGAGATGCAAGATCAAGCTGTGCCGTTCTTACATTCTCGTAGTTGATCAGGAGCGGAGTTGTGTAGTACCATCGGCTTAGACCGGTTGGTAGTCAGCTCTGCGCGCGAGTGGTAAGCTACATAGCTATCCGCTGTTTCCTCTGATCGTACTCATCGCAATCTACTGTTGGCCTTCGTGGATGCGCCTGCTCCTGGAGCGAGCCGAAACGAATCCTACCTGCTGCCCCGGACAAGTGCCCTCGACAGATAAGATCATTCAGCAAGAGAGAGGAGCCCTGGATTGGATAATCAAGCACCACCCGCCGGCGATCCACGGATCGCTGCGATTCTTGGAACTCTTTCCCAGATTCGAGCCGGCGACTGGTCGGCTCGTGCGGTTGGGACCGGACAAGGCGATCCGCTGGATCAGATCATCGATCAGCTCAATCAGCTTGCCGAAGCGCTGGCTGCTCAGCACGCGCTGTGGGCTGAGAACGAGCGGCGCTTTGAAGAGCTGCTGGATGTGATCGGCGGCATGGCGGCGCTCGATTTTACCCGCACAGCCTCGGTGGGCGAAGAAGGCTCGATCATGGATGCGATCGCCTTTGGGCTCAACGAGCTGAACAATGAGCTGGCGGTGTCTATGGTCTCGCGCGAGTATGTCGATAATATCATCGATTCCATGCTCGACGCGCTGATCGTCGTCGATGAGCGTGGCATCATCAAGACCATTAATCGCGCGGCGCTGCGTCTCTTTGGCTATCAGGAGCAGGCGTTCATCGCTCAGCCGATCGCGATGCTGTTCACGGACCTGCGAGGCACTGACCAGGTGCTGAACACGATCACCAATCAAGCCGAGGCGCGCACGCTGGAGACTACTTGCCGCGCCGCCGACGGGCGCGTTTTTCCAGTAGCGCTCTCAGTCTCCGCCATGCGCTCCGCCGACAAGGTGCAGGGGGGCGTTTGCACGGTGCGCGATATTACTCAGCGTAGGGAGGCCGAGGAGGCGCTGCGCCGGAGCATCGTGCAGGATGAAACAATCCGCGCACAGGCGGCGATCCTGGCCGAGCTATCGACGCCGCTGATTCCAATCAGCGATCAGGTGGTGGTTATGCCGCTGATCGGCAGTGTGGATTCACAGCGCGCTCAGCAGGTGCTGGAATCCCTGCTTCAGGGTGTTGTCGCCACGCGCGCGGAGATTGCGATCCTGGATATTACGGGTGTGCCCGTCGTCGACACGCAGGTGGCCAACGCGCTGATCCAGGCGGCGCAGGCGGTGAAGCTGGTGGGAGCGCGGGTGATCCTGACCGGTATTCGACCCGAGGTTGCCCAAACACTGGTTGGCCTGGACATCAATCTGCGCGACATCCTGACACACAGCACGCTCCAGAGCGGGATCGCTGCCGTGCTGGGAAACGGGCGATAGTCCGAGCCAGAGCGCCGGCATGACGCAGAGCCTAGCCTGGAGTTCTTTCCTTGAGACGAGGATCAACATGGAAACGCAAGAAATAGTTACCCGGACTTCCAGGGTCCGCATGGAAGCCGACATGGTGGCGCGGGTTACCATCTTCTCCGGCGCGCAGCAGACTCTGGCGGATGCCAAAGAAAATATACAGGCGCTTGAGGAGCTATCACAGGGACGGCCATTCAGGGCACTGACTGATATTCGTCAGATGACGTCGCAGTCGCGTGAGGCGCGCGAGTTCTATAGCGATCCGAGCCACACCCAGAGTCTGGTCGCGGTCGCCATTCTCGTCGGCTCGCCCGTAAGCCGGCTGATCGGCAATTTCTTTATGGGCTTCAATAAATCGAGCACGCCGACGCGGCTCTTCACCTCGGAGGCCGACGCCATCGCGTGGCTGAAAGAGTTTCCGCTTTCCAACGATGATCAGAACCATTAGCGCAGCAGGAGCAGCCGATTCATGGAAAGCCAAGAGTTCGTTACGCGGACTTCGACAATCCGCCTGGAGTCGAATAGCCTGGTTCGGGTTACGATCCTGCCCGGCGCGCAGCAGGCCCTGGACGACGCCAGAGAAAACGGCGGCGTCATGCAGAAGATCATGCAGGGCCGGCAGTTCCGAGCGCTGGTTGATTTGCGGCAGATGAAATCGCAGGATCGTGAGGCGCGCGAGTATTACACGCAGCCGGGCCACACGCCGGGCCTGGTCGCGATCGCGCTGCTGATCGGCTCGCCGATGAGCCGGGTGATCGGTAATCTGTATATGGGCTTCAGTAAATCCGACATCCCGACGCGCCTTTTTACTTCAGAGGCCGAGGCGCTTCAGTGGCTGGAAACGTTTCCGATCGCGGAGATGCAGACTCAGCCCCGCTGATCGTTTGGCTCAGCAACAGCACGAAGCGCAGCGCATCCTTGGTTTTGGGTGCGCTGCGCTTTCGATTTGCTGGTCTCGATGCGAGCCGCTACGGCTCCAGGCCGATGATAACTCGCTTGTTGGTCGCGCCTTTGGAGCGGGTTTTCACCAGCTTGACGTCGCCGATCTCGTCGGTGTTGCCGACGTGTGTGCCGCCGTCGGCCTGCCGGTCCAGCCCCGCGATCTCGACGATGCGCACCTCGGCGACGCCTTCCGGCACGAGGTTGGTTTTGGTCCGGATCAGATCCGGCAGCTGGAACGCCTCGTCGCGAGGCAGGAAGTACACGCTGATCTCGCGATCCTGCGCGATCTCCTGATTGACTTTGCGGATCATCTCCTGGGCCAGCTCGGGCGTGAAGTTCTGGATCTCGAAGTCGAGATGTCCCTCACCGGGTGTCATGTTGCCGCCGGTGACGCTCGCGCCGTAGTCGCGGTAGCCGACCGCGCTCAGCACATGCAGCGCGCTGTGGGTGCGCATCAGCAGGTAGCGCCGCTCCCAGTCCAGCTTGCCCCACACGTTCTGCCCGACGCCGGGCGGCTCCGCACCCTCAAGCGTATGCCAGACGTACTGGTCATCTTTGCGCACCGCCGTCACGTTCCAGCGCTGGCCGTCTGATTCCAGCGTGCCCGTGTCGTGGGGCTGACCACCGCCGCCGGGATAGAACGCGGTCTCGTCAAGCGCGACTTCATTTCCTTCGACGGCCAGCACGGTCGCCGAACATTCGCGGATCGAGCTGTCGATCGCATAGAGCGTCTTTGTTTGCATGGCTTCTCCTTGCCGCTCAAGCCGGCTGAATCGTAGCACAGGCGTCAACGCACGGGCAGCGCGCCGACGTAGATCTTGCCGTCGTCGATCTCCACACACGCGAGCTGCGTTCCGTCCGGCGACCATGACGGCGACGTGAAAAACTGCTCCTCGTTGGCATCCGTGAGCCGCAGGCGGGATTCCTGTCCACGCCAGTCGACGATGTGAATGTCGCGATCCAGAAACTCCAGCCCGGCGCTGGTTCCGGCATAGGCCAGCCGCGTGCCGTCAGGCGACCACGCCGGGAGATCGCCGGGGCCGAGGTTGTAGCGTTCGCTGCCGTCGCGGTTGCTGGCGACGATCCGCCCCTCGATGCTGGTCAGCGCCAGTCTGCTGCCATCCCGCGACCAGCGCGGCAGCCACAGCCCTTCGTCGGGATTGCTTAGCGGCGTGATCGTCACGCGATCAGCTGCGCGCGTGCCGGTGATATGCACCAGCAGCGTCGAGATCGATTCGAGATTCGGCACTACCGGATTGATCGCGACGGTCAATCCGTCCTCGGTCTGTGGCAAAGGCGCGGTGATCAGCGCCGGGATCGGCAGCGGGATGTCCTGTCTGGTCGGCTGGCTCAGCACGGACAGCTGCTCCGAGGTAGAAAACGCCACCACGCCGCCCCCGGTGCCGATCCCTCTCAAAGGCGGCGCGTTGGTCACCAGCGGATCGGATTTCGTGCCTTGCTCGGTCAGCGTTACCCGCACCAGCTGGTCGCGGTCGCCGGCGGTACGATGAACCAGCAGTGTCGTCGCGTCGAGCCAGACCGGCTCCAGCACAAAGGTATCGGTCACGATCGCGCGGACCTCGCCACTGCTGACATTGATCGCGTCCAGCCCGGGGCCATCCTGCGGCGTGGCGGCGATCCAATCAGCGCCGGGACTCCACAGCGCGATCCGGTACTTGCGCGAGCCGTCGGTCAGAGCGCGCATGTTCCGCAGCGGTCGATCGACGATCTCGGTGTTTTGCAGCGGCTGTGGCGATGCCAGTGTCACAGTCTCGGTGATCAGCGACAGCGTTGTGGTCAGCGATTCGGTCGGCGGTGCTGGCTCGGAAGCGGCTTCGTTCGTCGCTTCGGCGGTAGCCTCGCTCGTCGCTTCGGCGGTCGTTTCAATCGTCGGCGCGGGCAGCGGTGATGGGCTATCGGTGGCGGCGATCGCCGTTTGCTGGCTGGTCTCGGCGGGCGGCTGGCTGCTACATGCGCTCACCAGCGCAAGCATCAACAGCAGCGCCGGATAGCTGCGCCGCCGTATTCGCGCGCGCTTGAAATCGGATGGAGTGCTCAATCTTCCTCGGATGGTACAAGCTCAGATGCATTGCCGAACGTCACCAGCATCAGGGATCGAACCTGATGCGCTGGAGGCTATGTTCTTTCGTCTGCATCAATGAGAACTTGCTCGTATAAGCGTTGTGAGATGCGAAAATCGTGCAGGAGGAGTGCATCAAGACTTGGGCGAATCGCTGATAGAAGCTGGGCTCGCTTCGCCAGCAGCAGAACGCCAACAGTCCCAATGACTGGTACATGGAGTGCTTGTGCTAGCCGTCGCGCAGGACGATCGTCAAGAATGAGTAGCCGAGGTTGCACTTCAAGTGCGAGACTGATGGCTTGGCTTTCACCTGCGCCTAATGCTGCGCTCAGGATACGCGGCCCGATGGCTTGCATAAGATCGCGCTGTTCAATCCAGGCTGGTAGCACTGTTTCTGACCCAACTTCACGTACAACAGCCGGGGGAACCACTATGGCATTGAACAGAGCTTGGAGTAGCTGTAACTGCCCAATACGCTCCAATCCAATGATCGGACTGGAGTTTGAAATAACCGGAGCAGTTGTCACAGCGTCTCAAGCTGGGCGCGTTCAGCAGCCCACTCATCCTCGGTCATATCCAAGAAGGGGATGCCAAGTCGTGATGCATGCTGGACAAAGTCAAACCGCGACATACCAAGCAGCTGCGCAGCTTTCCCGCTAGAGATCGTTCCGCGACGGTATAGCTCTAAAACGATCAGTTCCCGCGCGGTTTGTTGAAGCGGTTGATTAGACCCGGAGAGCAGCGCGGCTAACTCTTCGTCTAGCTGAACGGTAACGGCACTCATGCTTGTCCTCCTACGAGGATTGTAACGCAATCGAGCCATTGAGCAAATACGCGTGCGGAACGTATGAGGTAAAGAGTACTTACTCTCAAGAGGGGGATTGTCTAGACAAATGTTCAGGTGACTTGAGAGATTAATACTCTCCTGTAGTGGATAGACGTAAAAGGTTAACAAAAAGTTCATGCCCATACTATTACCACCTTCACACTTTCCTGTCATAAGCAAAGTGATCAATGCTGTGCTTGTGAGCAACAGCACTAGCCGCCGAACTACGAATCCTGCAATACCGGCGCGTATGATACTCCACGCATTGGAGGCTGCCAAATCTGAGTAGTTGTTCTCAGAAGTTTGCCCGTTCCTGCTGCTCTAGAGTACGATAAACGGCGGGATTTTTGGAGGCGAAACAGCTATGCAGATCGAACGGCTCGACCATCTTGTGCTGACGGTGCAGGACATCGAACGAACCTGCGAGTTTTACCGGCGCGTGTTGGGCATGGACGTGGTTAGCTTTGGCGGTGGTCGTCGGGCGCTCCAGTTCGGCGCGCAGAAGATCAACCTTCATCAGGTCGGGCATGAGTTCGATCCCAGGGCGCTGCATCCAACCGCAGGCTCCGGCGATCTCTGCTTGATCACGGCCACGCCGCTGGCTGATGTGATCGCCCATCTTCAGTCGTGCAGCGTGACGATCGAGGAGGGTCCGGTTGCGCGAACCGGCGCGCTCGGCCCGATCCGCTCGGTGTATCTGCGCGATCCCGACGGCAATCTGATCGAGATCGCCAATCAGGAAGGAGCAGCCAATGTTGAGTCTTGAGCCGATTGGGACGGTGCGCTCGCCGATCAGCGAGGGCGTCGACGAAAACTGGGGCGATGTAATCGCCGAGATTCATCTGGCCGAGCATCTCGCGTCGGGTCTGCAAGGTCTCGATCAGTTCTCGCATGTGCTGATCGTGTTCTGGATGCACCAGTCCTCGTTCGACGCCGCCTCAGATCTGGTCCGCCGCCCACGTGGCCGCGCCGATATGCCGCCCGTAGGCATTTTTGCGCAGCGGGCCAAGCATCGCCCTAACCCGATCGGCATCACGGCGGCTGAGCTGATCGGCGTCAGCGGCGCGCTGCTCAAAGTGCGCGGGCTGGATGCGATCGACGGCACGCCGGTGCTCGACATCAAGCCTTATGTTCCAGCCTTTGATCGTGTGTCCGGTGCGGCTGTGCCGGAGTGGATCGAGCGGCTGATGGATGGCTATTTCTAGCAGCGCGGCAAATACAACTTAAGTCGGGCTTGTGCTTTTTGATCTATTTCGATACACTTCTAATTAGATGAATATCTAAATAGGAGTGTATTATGGACGTTCAAGATGTAAGCACACCGCTCCAGCTGCTCAAAGTGCTGGCTCACGAAAGCCGTCTCAAGCTGCTGGGTATTCTGGCGAATCAGGAGGCCAGCGTTGGTGAGCTGGCGGCAATGCTCAAGCTCAAAGAGCCAACCGTCTCGCATCATCTGGCGAAGCTCAAGGAGATCGGTCTGGTGGGTATGCGGGCCGAGGGTAACACGCATATCTACTGGCTCGACAACGAATCGCTGCAAGGCTTGACGCAGAAGCTGTTTACCTTCGAGAAGATCGCGGCGCAGCCCAGCAACATCGCGGAGGACGCCTGGGAGCAGAAGATTCTCAAGACCTTTCTCGACGGCGAGCGCCTGCGCGATATTCCGACCCTACCCAAGAAGCGCATGGTGATCCTCAAATGGCTGTTGAACAAGTTTGAGCCGGATCGGCAGTACTCCGAGCGTGAGGTCAACGAGATCCTCAAGCGTCACCATCCCGACTGCGCCACGCTGCGCCGTGAGTTTATTATCAATCAGCTGATGGAGCGCGACCACGGCATCTACTGGCGTGTGCCGGCTCCGACGCCAGAGTAAAGGAAATCTATGTCGCTGCAACTACTCGACATCGGTGGGCTGTGGCCGCTCGACGCCGACGGCTATCTGCTCAGCGATGCCAGCCCCGATAAGATCTTGCCGCCCTATCAAGCTGCTGTCGCCGCTGCGGTTACGGCGTATCGTGAGCACCTGGGAGCGCAGCTTTCCGGCGTGTATGTTCGTGGAACCGTGCCGCGCGGCCAGTCGGTGCCCGGCGTGTCGGATCTTGATTGCTTTGCGGTGGTCTCCGGCGATCCAGACACGATTGACGATACATGGCTCAAAGCCGCCGGAGCCGAGATCGCGCGGCTGCATCCGATCGTCTCCGATGTACAGCTTGAGATCTGGCCGCTGGCCGAGGTGCTGGTGACGGATCGTTTCAACGAGATGGGCTTTCTGCTCAAGACGCAGAGCGCCTGCGTGTGGGGCGACGATCTCGCGCCGCAGCTGCCGCGCTTCAAGCCGGACGTGATCGTCGCCAACAACGACATCAGCCAGATGCGGCCCGACATCGAGGAGGCGATCGCCGCACTGCGCGCCGACGGCTCAGCGCCCAGAGTGATCTACTGGTGTCGCCGGATCATGAAAAACATTCTGCGCGCCGGCTTTTCGCTGGTGATGCTGGAAGAGGGCGTTTTTACCCGCGATCTGAAGCTCTGCTACGAGTATTTCGCCCGCCATTATCCGGCGCAGGAACAGACGATGCGCCGCGTGCTGGAGCTGGCGATCCAGCCGACAACCGATCGCGAGATCGTGCTGGAGCTGCTCACCACCTTTGGAGCGTGGATGATCGCACAGGCCGACGAGTGGCTGGATCGGCACAATCCGTCTAAAGTCGTCGAGATGCCGATGATTTGAGACGGTGATGATTATCCTGAGCTAGGCGGGAGTAAGCTCCCAGCGCTGAGCGCGGGCAATCAGCGCCTCCCGCTGCTCAGGCCAGTCATGTAATGTAGCAGGATCGAAATCTGCACCATTGGGCCAGATCAGCGTGTGAACTTCTGGATCGAGCTGTACTTGATTGAAGACTGCAATGTCTCGCAAAGGTCGGTACAGCTCACCTGCCAGGACTGGCGCAAAATCGATCGTTTGCTCAGTGTTGTCATCGAATCGTAGATGGAGGGTGTAGGGCGCAACAATTTCAAATGCTTGCACGCGATAAATCGGATGGCGCATGTTGATCTCCTTATCCCAACGACTTGTGATCGTTACTATGCCATCAAAAGCTCGGTTGGCTGTCCCTCTTTTCGCTTGTTTTCCGCTTTTCGCGAAAAGTTGCCTCTACAGCGCTTCCTTTTGGCGTATCCTGTCTGTAATTTGTGTGTAATCTCTGCGCGAGAAGCTGGTGTAGAACTTGCTACATAGCTGGCTACCTAAGACAAATT
>DASWTQ010000185.1:0-5189 GCA_036402055.1 Herpetosiphonaceae bacterium | reverse complement strand
CCGCGCTGATGCTCTGGAACGATGCCGCCGAGCGCGTCGAGCCGCTGCCGCTGCTGATGCTGTGAGCGACGAGAATCAAAAGGAGTTTGGGAGATCTCCCAAACTCCGGGCCTGCCAGCGGGCTTAGCTCTCGTCCGGCGGCGCTTCCTCGTCGGGCGTGATCACGCCGATGCCGACCAGCTCGTTGTAGGCTCGCTCGGCCAGCGCGGGCAGCACCCAGATCTCGGCGCTCCCGAACGAGCCGAACGAAAGGCCGTAGAGCGGCCCCAGGCTGTTGCGCTTCACATGGGCAGGAATGCCGGCCTGCTGGAGCGCGTCCTGCGCCATCTCGATCTCGACCGGCCCGTTGATTACCGCGACCAGCACCGGCTCGTCGCCGCCCTCGCCGCCGAAGCGCGCCGTCGATCCGGCCTGTGGCTGCGCCTCGTCGTCGTCGGGACGAGCATTATCTGTAGGATGGTCGATCGGCTTCCACCAGCGAAGTGCGTCCTCCATCGTACACCTCCGTTGAAAAAAGCCACCACCGGAAACATACGCCATGCTTCGCGGTGGTGGCTTGAACGATCGTTGTCTGGTCTAAGCTGCGACCTGCGTGCCGTGATCGCGCCGCGAGGCGTGCTTCCAGTCTTCGCCCCAGCCGTTCTCCCAGACCACCAGCAGCTGCGCCGCGTTGAAGATCGAAGAGTACGTGCCCGAGAGCAGGCCGATCAGCAGGATCAGCACAAAATGCTGGATCGTCTGGCCGCCGAAGAGCAGCAGCGCCATCAGCGTCAAGAAGGTCGTCAGCTGCGTATTGATCGAGCGGCTCAGCGTCTGCACGATCGAGGCGTTGACGATCTCCTCGAAGCGCTGGCCCGTGCGGCGGAGCTTCATGTTCTCGCGCACGCGGTCAAACACCACGATCGTGTCGTGGACCGAGAACGAGATCACGGTCAGCAGCGCCGTCAGGAAGAGCGCGTCGACCTCCAGGCCGATGAAGTAGCCCAGGATCGCGGCGATGCCGAGCACCAGCAGCACGTCATGCAGCATGGCGATGATCGCGCACACGCCGTAGCGCAGCGGATTTGGCGCTTCGCGGAAGGCGAAGGTCAGGTAGGCCATAATCGCCAGCGAGGCCGCCAGCACCGCCAGCACCGCCTGCTGTGTCGACTCGCGGCTCACCGTCGCGCCGACGGTCTCGAAGCGCGTAAGCTGCGCCCCAGGAAACGCCGCGACGACGGCGTCGGTGACCGACTGCTTGCGAGCATCTTCGGCCTTGACCTCAGGCGAGCGCACCGTGACGGCAACCTGCTGCCGATCGTTGGGATTGCTGACCTGCGCGATCGCGTTCTCGACCTCGTTCTGCGCAAAGATCGTCGAGATTTCATTGGTGCCGACCGGCTCGGTGCGATTCGGGATCGAAAACTCCCACAGCGTGCCGCCCGCGAAGTCGATGCTGGGCCGCAGACCGCCGCCGGGCATCACCAGGAAGATAAAGCCCGGAACAATCAGCAGCAGCGAGATCGCAAACCACACATACCGTTTACTGACAAGATCAAGCATCGTTATTCCTCGAAACAAAAATATCTGCCGCGCGCCTGCACCATCACAGACGCGCTCACGATCTTTCTAGAGCGCCTCTGCCGGCCGTGTTGCGCTGGGCTGCGACGGCTCTTCGACGGCATACCACCAGTGGCTGCGGAACGCGCCGGACTCGACGACCAGCCGCAGGAACGTGCGCGTAATAAACACGGCTGTAAACACGCTGATCGGAATACTCAGGCCAAGCGTCAGCGCGAAGCCTTTGATGATCGTCACGCCGAAGCTGGAGCCGAACCAGTACAGGATCAGCGTCGTGATAAACGTCGAGATATTCGAGTCGCGGATCGACGGCCAGGCGTGGAGGAAGCCCTCCTCGACCGCCGCGTTGAGCGAGCGCCCGCGCCGCAGCTCTTCTTTGAGTCGCGCAAAGATCAGCACGTTGCCGTCCACTGCCAGGCCGATCGACAGAATGAAGCCGGCGATACCTGCCAGCGTCAGCGTGACCGGGATCAAGCGATACAGCGCGAACGAGACCGCTGTGTAGATCAGCAGCGCGATCACCGACAAAAAGCCCGGCAGACGGTAGTAGAAGATCATCAACAGCGCCACCGCCGCCAGACCGACGATACCGGCGATATACGAGGCGTTGATCGAGTCCTGGCCCAGCGTCGCGGTGACCGTGCGGCTGGTCTCGACGTCGAAGCCGACCGGCAGCGAGCCGTAGCGCAGCACGTTGTAGATCGAGTCGCGATCTTGCGTGGTCTGCGACGAGATCTGGCCCTGGCCGGGCAGCACGTCCTGGATCGTCGCGCTCGACTCGACGCGATTATCCAGCACGATCGTCAGCGGCTTGCCGATATTCTGGGCCGTAAAGGTTTGCAGCTTGGTTGCCGAGTCGCCGGTGAACGTAAACGAAACCACCGGGCGACCGCTCTGATCGACACCCGGCTGCACGGAGGCAGTGTCCAGCTCGGCGCCGTCCGAGATGACCTCGTAGAGCGGGCCGCTCATGGCCTGCATCAGCTCCTGGGTGGCGGTAACGTTATCGGTTCCCGAGATCGTATCGGTGTTGGTGATGCTGGTGCTGCCGGAGATCGACGGAGTCGGGCTGCCCGTGGTGCGCACAAGCTGGCCTTTGGGGAGATACTGGCCCTGCGGATCGATCAGCTCAAGCTTACCGGTCGAGCGGATGGTTTCCAGCGCCTGCTCCGGCTGGTCGACGTCGGGCAGCTCCACGATGATGCGATCGCTGCCGGAGGTTTGCACCGTGGCCTCGCTCACGCCCAGGCCGTTGACGCGGCTTTCGATCACGTCGCGAGCAACCGCGAGGCTTTCTGCGTCGATGCCGGCGTCGCGGGAGCGGAGCAGCACCTGGGTGCCGCCGCGCAGGTCAAGGCCGAGCCGGGTGTGAACGTCGCGCCAGGCAAAGCGGGCGCTGTTGGCGGGCCAGAGCGCGCGCTTATCGCTTTCGCTAACTTGGGGCGTAAAGTCGATCCAGAGTGCGAGGCCTGTGATCAATACGATCAAGACCAACATGTTAATTTCTCGTCGCCGCACGGGTGTGCTTGCCTCCTCAAACAAGGGATTTGTGTTGGGGGTTAAACGCATTAAAGCCAGACCGCACTGTGGAAATGGATTTACTTTCGGTTTGAGCGGTGCTTCAGCTTTGAAACGAATGAATTATAGGTCGTCGGCAACGGCCTGTCAAAGCTTCATCAAAACCAATTTAACATTCGCTGCGTATAATCTAGTAGACAGTGTTTTTGCCTGGAAGGATAATTTCTGATGCAACAACTATTTTCGCGCATACTCGACTCGATCGCGGCCTGGCTGGATCGCCTGCTGGGTGGGCCGGAGCTGGTGCCGGTGCCGATTCCGGTTCGCAATCCACGCCGCAAATAACTTGCCGTGTACGCGCACGCTATTTGCTGTCCTTGCTGAGAAAGCAAGGACAGTTTGCATTTAAACGAGGTAATCACATGTTTGTCGATGATGGAATCTGGCTCGTCGATCAGCTGCAAGCATCCAATGTGTATGTCGTAGCGACCGGCGGCGGCGCGGTGATTGTCGATACGGGGGTGCGCGGTAGTACCGCCGCGATCTTAAACACGCTGCATCACGCCGGGTTTACGCCGCAGCAGGTCCGCGCAATCGTGATCACCCACGCCCACATCGATCATATCGGCAGCCTGCCTGAGCTACAGCAGGCCACCGGCGCGCCGATCTGCGCATCGCCCGGCGAGGCGGCGGCGATCGAAGGCCACCAGCCGATTCCACATCCGCCAGGCATGCATGGCCTGCTCTTCTTCGCGATGAGCAGCGCGCTACGGCCCCAGCCGGTTGCGGTCCAGCATCTCCTTCATCCGGGAGCCGCGATCCCGCATCTACCCGACTGGCGCGTCATCGGCACGCCGGGCCATACGCCGGATCATGTCAGCTTCTATCATCCTGAGCGCGAGTTTTTGCTGGCGGGCGATGCCGTCGTGCAGATGGGCGGCCTGCGCCGCTCGCCGTGGATCTTTACCTCGCACATGCCGACGGCGAAAGCCTCGGTGGCGCTGCTGGCAGGTCTGCGGCTGCGCAGCGCGGCCTGGGGCCACGGCCAGCCCATCGTCGATGACCCAACGCTCGGGGAGCAGCTGGCCGAGGTCGCCCGCAATGATCGGTACCGGAGCACGTCAGCACGTCCGCTTAAGTGGAATTGAGACTAGCGGCTGGGACGGATTCATTGCATCGCCCGGGATTGATGGTAGAATACCGAGAACCCCGTACCTATCAAGAGGTGATCATGGATTCAAACTACGCCTTGATGCAGGCTATGTTTTTTGCCCTCGCCGGTTGGATCGCAACATGTTATCAGATTGTCCACTCTCGGGTTCGGCCTCAGACTCGGCGCCTGCTGGTTATTCCGCTCTGGTTTGTATGGATGGCGCTTGCGCTGGGTGGGCCGGTATTTCAGGGCAGCGTAGCCCTGACAGATGCGCTTGCCACCGGCGGCAGCTTTAGCGTAGGAATGATCATGTTCTTGCTGATGCGGCGTTTGAACAGCCGCCGGCAAAACTAATCCTCCTGGCTCGGCGTACTTTACGGGTTTGATCCGGCGCGGGGGCATTGCTCCCGCGCTGTGGTGTTGACAGCGTGGCTGCCGTGATGAGGAGGCTCGACGTGGATAGCGCATCTCGCTCGATAACCGTGGTAGGCACTGGCAGCTGGGGCACGACCCTGGCGATCTCGCTGGCGCGGGCCGGGCGTCGCACGACGCTGCTGGCGCGCTCCGCCGAGGAGGCTGCGGCGCTGCGGGCGGCAGGCAAGCATGATCGCTTTGCTCCGGGCGTGCCGTTTCCGCTGTCGCTGGCGATCGAGGGCGATCCACAGGCCGCGCTGCGCGACTGCCGCGTTCTGCTGCTGGCCGTGCCCTCACAGACGATGCGCTCGAACGCCGAGACGCTCAAGCCCCACATGCCGGCCGACGCGATTATTCTCAGCTGCGCCAAGGGCTTTGAGCAGGGCTCGCTCAAGCGTATGAGCGAGGTGCTGACTGATGTGCTGCCCGATCATGCCGAGCAGATCGGCGCGCTCTCGGGGCCGAACATCGCCCGCGAGATCCTCGACAGCAAACCCGCCACGACGGTCGTCGCCACGCCGAATCATGATATGGCCGAGATCGC
>DASWTQ010000184.1:0-5087 GCA_036402055.1 Herpetosiphonaceae bacterium | reverse complement strand
AATCAGCAGGGCGGCTTCAGCGCCGAGGAAAACGCGCTGATCCTGATCGAAGAAGACGGGCTGCTGGAGACCGGCAAAGTCTATATGTTCGCCACGAAGACCGGCGGCGATGGCGCCTGGCAGACGCTCGTCCCCGAGTTCGGCGATCTGCATATGGGTAACGGCGTGCAGCAGGTCGATGTTGTGCAGAAGTTCGAGAAAGCGGTCAAGGAGCAGATCCGGTACCAGCCGTAAGCGGCGATAGCTGCGCCGGGTGGTTGTGTGCCGCGAAGCGCATAACCACCCAGCTTTTGGCTCATGTTCGATGGTAGCCGGAGCCCGCGCTAGTCCCCGCCGACAAGATCGGGCGGCAGCGCGGCTTCGCGATTTGTCACCATCTCGATCTTAAAGGTGTGGCGGATCAGCCAATCCAGGCTTTTGGTCGCCGCGTCCTTGACCGTGATGTGGCCCATGCCGTAGGCTTTGACGGTCATCGGCTCGTGCATGAATGGTAGCCCGATGCGATACGACAGGTTGATCAGGTGTGCAACCGTGAGGTGGCCGAAGTCCACGGCTACCCAGGTGTTGCGCCCGTTGTGTTTGGCCTGGGCAAGCAGGTGCGCCACTTGCTGCTTGTACTGGCTTTGCGCCTCAAGATTACCTACTAAGGCCGGATAGATCGCGACATGATATACATCGTGGAGTTCAGTGTTGCCCAGGTAGGTGATCTCGAACATGGGCGTCGGCGATGTATCTGACACCGATGTATCCTTTTGTTATCTCCTTGCCGGGCGCGTGGTCGCAGCGCTCGATCGCGTGTGTTCGCCGGCTCAGCGCTGGTCGTGCCACAGGCGCAGCAGCTCGGCCTCGCGCTCAGGCGTTAGTCCCGCGCGGCGCTCGGCGTCGGCGGGCAGCGTGCGGCTCCAGGCCAGCGTGTCGGCAACTGTGGTCGCCAGCGGTCGCAGTTTCAGCCCGGCGTTCAGCGCGCGATCGATGCTCATGGCGGAAAAGCCGACCATATCAGGGTTGTCGCGAATCCACAGCGGCAGGCCGGTCCACTCCTCGACGCCCTGCGCAGCCAGAAACTCCTGGTCGGCCCAGACCCAGCGCGCATCGCTGCCGGTCGTGGTTTTGCAGGTTTCCAGCACATGACCCAGCGTCAAACGATAGTCGGGTCCGGTCGCGTTGTAGATGCCGGTCTGCTTGCGCTCCACCAGATCGACGATCCACTCGGCCAGATCGCGCACATCGATCAGCTGCACATCCTGCTCGGGCGCATCCGGCGCCAGCACGTCGCCGCCGCGCGCCACGCGATCGACCCAGTAGGTGAAGCGGTTGGTTGGGTCGTGCGGCCCGACGATCAGGCCCGGACGGATGATCAGCGAGCGGCCGGGCAGCGTTTCTGTGACGGCCTGCTCACACAGCACTTTGAGCGGCCCGTAGCTCTCGCCGGTGATCTCCTCAACGCTCGGATCGTCCAGCGTGCCGAGCGGCGCGTCCTCGTCCATGCCGCGCTCCGGGAAGCTGGCGTAGGCCGAGATGCTGGAGATAAACGTGTAGTGATCGACGGCGTCGGCCAGCAGCTCTGCCGAGGCGCGTACCAGGCGCGGCAGATAGCCCGACGGATCGATCACCGCGTCCCAGCGCCGGCCACGCAGCGCCTCCAGATCGCCGTCGCGGTCGCCGCGCAGCTGCTCTAGCTCGGGAAACAGATCCGCGTTACGCTGGCCACGATTAAAGAGCGTTACCTCATGACCGCGCGCCACGCAGGTCTCGACGATCGCTCGTCCAACAAAGACGGTTCCGCCCAGAATCAATATCTTCATGGTGGATGCTCCTCGCATGTCTGCGGCGATAGGTTGTGTACGCGAGATCGGCGGCTACTCTGGCGCGGGTCGCGCTCATCTGTGTCTCAGCGGCTGTACACGATCCGATTCTTGAGCACGCCCAGCCCTGCTACTTCCAGCTCGACCACATCGTCGGGCTCAAGCCAGCCGCCGACCGCCTCGGGCGTTAGCTCCAGGATACAGCCGCTACCCACTGTTCCCGAGCCCAGAACATCGCCGGGATACAGCGTGACGTCGCGGCTGGCGTGTGCGATGATCTGACCCCAGGTGTAGTGCATGTCGGCCAGATTGCCCCGGCTGTACTCGCGCCCATTGACTCGCGCGATCATCTCTAGCCGCCAGCGATCGCCGTCGTCGGTCGCGTAATTCTCTAGCTCATCCAGCGTGACGATATACGGCCCCAGCGAGGTGGCAAAATCCTTGCCCTTGGCTGGACCAAGCCCCACGCTCATCTCTTCGGCCTGCACATCGCGCGCGCTCCAATCGTTCATGATCGTAAAGCCGGCGATATACTCGGACGCGTCCTCCGCGTCGATGTTGCGGCCCTCGCGCCCGATCACGCAGGCGACCTCCAGCTCGTAGTCGAGCTGCTCGGTGCGCGGCAGCGGCACGAGATCGTCGGGGCCGAGGATCGCCTGGTGGTTGGCGAAATAAAAGACCGGCGCGCGATACCACGCGGCTGGTACCTGCTGCCCGCGCTGTTTGCGCGCCGCCGCCACATGCTGCTCAAACGCGAAAAAGTCACGAACTGAGCGCGGACGCGGCAGCGGCGCCAGCAGCTTGACCTCGGAGCGCGGCAGCAGCAGATCCAGCCCGCCGATCGAGATCGAGCCGGCCAGATCGACCGCATTGGGATCGCTTTCATCGCTCACCACGTCGACGCTGCCGCCGATCTGCTCCAGCACCGCGCTGACGATCTCCGCCGCGCCGTCGACGCTAATGCCGAGGTCGTCGCCGGTCAGCACGCGCAGCATATCGATGTGCTCGTTCTCGGTATCCTCGAACGCCAGCGGCGCGGCTGCTTGCAGATCGACCACGCCGAAGGGCAGCAGCACGCCGGCCCGCGCCTCGTGCGGCAGATCGCCCGGCTGTTTGAATGTTACAAGTTTCATTGTGCTCCCATCTTCTCAGCTGCTTGCTCCGATCATCTGGCGCAGCGCCTGGTTGGCCTGCCCGACGATCCGCGTCTCATCGTCGGTGAGCAGCGCGCCGTCGCGCACGACCTGGCGCCCGTCGACAAACACGTGGCGAACGTCGCCGGCACGTGTAGCATACACGATCCGCGAGATCAGGTTGTGATCGCTGGCCGGCTGCACGTGCGCCTGGTTAAGATCCAGCAGCACCAGATCTGCCTGCTTGCCCACTTCGATCGAGCCGATCCGATCGTCCAGACCCAGCGCCGCCGCACCGTCGCGTGTAGCCATGCGCAGCACGTCCTGCGCCGGGAGCGCCTGCGGCCCGAAGCGCGGCTTGTGGATCAGCGCCGCCAGCCGCATCTCTTGAAACGCGTCAAGATTATTGTTGCATGCCGCGCCATCCGCGCCCAGCGAGACGCGCACGCCCTGTGCCAGCATCTCGGGGATCGGCGCGATGCCGCTGGCGAGCTTGCAGTTCGACGAGGGACAGTGCAGCACGTGCGTGCCCGTCCGCGCCAGCAGCTCGATCTCTTGTTGATCGACATGCACGCAGTGCGCGACGCAGACATGCGGCCCGCTCAGCCCGATGCTGTCGAGATAGGCGATGTTGCGCAGCCCGTGCTCGGCCTCCACGATCGCCACCTCGTCGAGATTTTCCGAGGCGTGAGTATGCACGCGCACATTGTAGCGCCGGGCCAGGTCGGCAACTTCGCGCAGCAGCGCATCGGTGCAGCTCACGGCAAAGCGCGGCGCGAACGCATAGCGCAGCCGTCCAGCCTCGCGATCGTGCCAGCGCTCCAGCAGCTGCACGCTCTCGTCCAGGGCATTGGTAGTCGTGTCGCGCAAAACATCCGGCGAGCGCGGGTGATCCATCAAGACCTTGCCGATCGTGGCGCGAATGCCGAGATCGCGGCAGGCTTCGAAGATCGCATCGGTGTGGCGCAGCGTGGCCATATCCAGGATCGCCGTGGTGCCGCCTTTGAGCAGCTCGGCCACGCCCAGCGCCGCCGACGCGTAGAGCGTCTCGGGCGTGTGCGCGGCTTCCAGCGGCCAGATAAAGCGCTGAAGCCAATCCAGCAGCGCCACGTCGTCGGCCAGGGAGCGAAACAAAGTTTGACAAAGATGGAGATGCGTTTGGATCAGGCCGGGGATTGCGACCAGTCCGGTACCGTCCAGCTCCTGATCGGCCGCGCCGGGAGCGGTGCCGCCGACAGTTGCAAAGCGGCCATCTTCGATCAGGAGATCGCCGTGGACGATCGTGTTGGTTGTATCGACCGTAACAATCGTCGTGTTACGGATAAGCGTCCGACTCATAGTTCATTGTAATTCCCGGCGCATAAACCGAAAGCTGGGACTAATCGTCCCAGCCTTCGCCCCGCCGAAATGTTACAAATTCCCTCGCAATTCTTGTTCCCGCTCGATCGCTTCAAAGAGCGCCTTGAAGTTGCCCGCGCCGAAACCGCGCGCGCCTTTGCGCTGAATGATCTCGAAGAAGACGGTCGGCCGGTCTTGCAGCGGTCGCGTGAAGATTTGCAGCAAGTAGCCCTCGTCATCCCGATCGACAAGGATATTCAGCTCGCGCAGAATATTCATGTCTTCGTCGATCTTGCCCACGCGCTCGCCGAGCATATCGTAGTAGGAGCCCGGCGTGCGCAGAAACTCGACGCCATTCTCGCGCAGCATGCGCACGGTTTGAATAATATCGCCGGTGATCAGCGCCAGATGCTGCGCGCCGGGACCTTTGTAGTATTGCAGATACTCGTCGATCTGCGATTTCTTCTTGCCCTCGGCCGGCTCGTTGATCGGAAACTTAATGCGGCCCTCGCCGTTTTCCACAACCTTCGACATCAGCGCGCTATACTCGGTCGAGATGTCGTCGTCGGAGAAGTGCTGAAGCTGGTGGAAGCCCAGCACCTGGTTGTAAAACTCGACCCACGCATCCATCTTGCCCAGCTCTACATTGCCGACGATATGGTCGATCGCGGCCAGGCCGGTGGGTTTGGCCGGCGGCGGATTTTTGATCGCGTGGAATTTGGGAAAGAATGTGCCGTGATACTGATCGCGCTGGATGAACGAGTGTATGGTGTCGCCATAGGCGGCGATCGAGGCTTTGATCACGCGGCCT
>DASWTQ010000183.1:0-5562 GCA_036402055.1 Herpetosiphonaceae bacterium | reverse complement strand
CCTGGCTGGCAATCCCTCGTTTCTGGACGCGCTGGGTCGCGTGCGCACGACCACGCTGGCGGCGTATGCGCATCAGGATCTGCCGTTTGAGCATGTGGTGGAGGCACTTCAGCCGCAACGCAGCCTGAGCAGCAGCCCGCTCTTTCAGGTGCTCTTCGCGCTCCAGAACGCGCCGCTGCCTGCACTCCGCCTGGGCGACGTCACGCTTCAGGTGCAGGACACGCCGCAAACCACCGCCAAGTTCGATCTGTCGCTCGTGCTGACCGAGACCGAGCACGGCCTCGACGCGCTGCTCGAATACGCCACCGACCTGTTCGCCGAGCCGACGATCGCGCGGCTGGCGCAGCACTTCCACACGCTGCTGGACGCCATCTGTGCCGACCCACAGCAGCCGCTGGCCACGCTGCCGATGCTCACCGCCGCCGAGCGCGATCAGCTGCTCACGATCTGGAACCAGCCCACGCTGCCCGTGCCGCCCGCCGCCTGCCTCCACGATCTGGTCGCCGCCCAGGCGCAGCGCACGCCTGATCTGCCCGCGCTGGTGGTCGGCGCTCAGACGCTCAGCTACGCGACCCTGAACGCACGCGCCAACCAGCTGGCTCACGAGCTGGTCACACACGGCGTCGGGCCAGAGGTGCGCGTGGGCGTATATCTCGATCGGACGGCGGATCTGATCATGGCGCTGCTGGCCGTGCTCAAGGCTGGCGGCTGCTACGTCCCGCTCGACCCCGCCTATCCCGCCGAGCGCATCCAGTTCATGCTGGCGGATACGCAGGCGCCGGTGATCCTGACCGATCGCCAGCATCAGGCGCTGCTGCCGGAGCACACCGCGCAGACGATCTGCCTCGACACGGAGTGGCCGCGCATCGCACAGCATGCCAGCACCGATCCCGTGACAGCGGTCCAGCCGGCCAACCTGGCCTACCTGATCTACACCTCGGGCTCGACCGGCCGCCCCAAGGGCGTGGCGATTGCGCATGCGAGCGCGGTGGCGCTGCTGCACTGGGCGCACCACACGTTTGCGGCGGCGGATCTGGCGTACGTGGCGGCCGGCACGTCGATCTGCTTCGACCTGTCGATCTTTGAGCTGTTCGTGCCGCTGAGCTGCGGTGGCACCGTCCAGTTGCTCGCCAACGCCCTGGAGATCCCCGCGCTGGCCGCGACGCCGGTCACGCTGCTCAACACGGTGCCCTCGGTGATCGCCGAGGTGCTGCGCAGCGGCGCCCTACCACCCAGCGTCCGCGTGATCAACCTGGCAGGCGAGCCGCTGTCACGAGCGCTCACCGACGCGCTCTACGCCGCCGCGCCCACCGCGCGCGTGTATAACCTGTATGGCCCGTCGGAGGACACGACCTACTCGACTGGAACACTGGTTCCGTCCGACGACCGCAGCGCGCCGACGATTGGCCGGCCGATCGATCACACGCAGGCCTACATCCTGGACGCGCAGCTGCAGCCGGTGCCGATCGGCGTGGTGGGCGAGCTGTACCTGGGCGGCGCGGGGCTGGCACGCGGCTATCTCCACCGCCCCGAGCTGACCGCCGAGAAGTTCATCCCTGATCCGTTCAGTGCCAACCCCGGCGGGCGGCTCTACCGCACCGGCGACCTGGCGCGCTACCTGCCCGACGGGAACATCGTGTTCCTGGGGCGGAGCGATCACCAGGTGAAAGTACGCGGCTTCCGTATCGAGCTGGGCGAGATCGAGGCGGCGCTGCGGCAGCATCCGGCCGTCAGCGAGGCCGTGGTGAGCGTGCTGAACGAAAGCAGCGATGCCCGGCTGGTGGCGTACGTTGTAGAGAACCAAGAACCAAGAACCAAGAACCTAGACGTTGAGCCGGGAGCTTCCCCTTCGCCTGTCGCAACCGAGGTCGAAGCCGACCGAGGTTCGGGGAAGGGGGTGGCGGAGCCGGGGGTGAGGGCCAGTGAGGGCCTATCCTCCACCCTCCGCGCCTTCCTCCGCGATCGGCTGCCCGAGTACATGATCCCATCGCTGGTGGTCCCGCTGGAAACGATCCCGCTGACCCCGAGCGGCAAGATCGACCGCAAGGCCCTGCCCGCGCCCGACGGTGAGCGGCCCGACCTCACAGCCACGTTTGTCGCACCGCGCACGCCCACCGAGGAGCGCGTCGCGCAGATCTGGCAGGACGTGCTGGGCCTGGAGCGGGTCGGCATCTACGACAACTTCTTCGATATTGGCGGTCACTCGCTGCTCGCAACGCAGATCATGACCCGTATCCGTACCACGTTCCAGGTCAACCCGGCCTTGCGCGCCTTGTTTGAGCAGCCGACGGTCGCGTATCTGGCGCAGATCATCGAACAAGAGATCAAACAGCCGGCGCCGCCTGCACGCTCCAAAATTCAGGCGCTGCCCCGTCGCGGCGGATCGCGACAGCTGGCGGACAAGCTTGACCGGCTTTCGGACCAAGAGATCGAGCGACTGCTGCAAGAGCGCAAAACAGCACAAACAGGAGAATCCTCGCATGACTGATATACCGTCTTTTACTGATCATACGTCCCCGGACAAGCGAGAGCTTCTGGCGATGCTGCTGAAGGAGGCCGACGAGGAGTTTACGCCGTTTCCGCTCTCGTTTGCCCAGCAGCGCCTGTGGTTTTTGCATCAGCTTGAGCCGGACAGCCCGCTCTACAACATGCCGATCGCGGTGCGGCTTCAGGGCACGCTCAGCCGTGAAGCGCTGACCGACAGCCTCGACGCAATCGTCGAGCGGCACGAGTCGCTGCGGACCACCTTCACCGTCGTCGATGAGCAGCCCATCCAGCTGATCGCGGCACAGGGTCGGATCACGATCCGCGAGATCGATCTTAGCTATCTCCAGGGTGAGCAGCAAGCGGCCGAGACGAGCCGGCTTGTGACCGAGGAGGCGCGGCAGCCGTTCAAGCTGGCGCAGGGGCCCCTGCTGCGCGCGCTGCTGCTCCGTCTGAGCCAGCAGGAGCATGTGCTGCTCCTGACGCTGCATCACATCATCGCCGATGGCTGGTCGCTGGGAGTGCTGGTGCAGGAGGTTGCCGCCTTCTATCAGGCCAGCCTCACCGGGCAGCTGCCCAATCTCCCCGAGCTAGAGATCCAGTACGCCGACTTCGCTCAGTGGCAGCGCGACGAGCTTTCCGGCGAGTTTCTGGAGGAGCAGCTCGCCTACTGGAAACAGCAGCTCGGCGGCGATGTTCCGGCGCTGGATCTGCCGACCGATCACTCGCGGCCGGCATCGCCGACCTTCCGTGGCGCGCTGCACTCGTTTACGCTCAGCCGCGCGCTCAGCGACTCGCTCAAGGCCCTCTGCCGCCAGGAGGGTGCGACAACCTTCATGGCGCTGCTGGCCGCCTTCAAGACGGCGCTGTATCGCTACACCGAGCAGACCGACATCGCAGTCGGCACGCCGATTGCCGGGCGCAACCAGGAGGCGATCGAGCCGCTGATCGGCTTCTTTGCCAACACGCTGGTGCTGCGCACTGATGTGAGCAACAACCCGAGCTTCCGCGAGCTGCTTGGCCGCGTGCGTAATGTCACGCTGGGCGCCTACGAGCATCAGGACATCCCCTTCGAGATGCTGGTCGAAGCGCTTCAGCCCCGGCGCAGCCTGAGCCATAATCCGCTCTTCCAGGTAATGCTGGTGCTGCAAAACGCGCCGATGCCAGCCCTGCGCCTCGCGAATCTCACGCTCTCGACCTTCGACATCGACAGCGGCACAGCAAAATTCGATATGCTGCTGGCCTTTCACGAGACCGAGGACGGGCTGCACGGCACGATCGAGTACAGCACCGAGCTGTTCGAGGCCGCGACGATCGAGCGGCTGGCCGGTCATCTCAGCACGCTGCTCAGCGCAGCCGTCGCCGATCCTGATCGGCGCCTGGCCGATCTGCCGCTGTTGACCACGGCCGAGCAGCAGACACTGCGCTCCTGGAATGCCACGGAGGCTCAGGACGCGCGCGCACAGTATCTGCATCAGCTTTTCACCGAGCAGGCGGCGCGCACGCCCGATGCCGTGGCTGTGACCTTCATCGCAGCCGATGAGCCGGGCGCTGCTCAGACGCTGACCTATCGCGAGCTGGACGAACGCTCGAATCAGCTTGCTCACTATCTGCGTGGCCTTGGCATTGGGCCTGACATGCCGGTCGGCATCTGCATGGAGCGCTCGATCGATCGCATGGTGGCGCTGCTGGGCGCGCTCAAGGCGGGCGGCGCTTATCTGCCGCTCGATCCGGCCAACCCGGAGGAGCGGCTGGCGCTCGTGCTGCGCGACAGCGAGGCGGCACTTGTGCTGACCCACTCAGCGCTGCGCGACCGGCTGCCCGCCGAGGCTACTCGCGTGCTGTGCCTGGATCAGTCGTGGGCCGCGATCGCCGACTACCCGACGCACGCGCCCGAGATCGCGCTGGCGCCGACCAACCTGGCCTATATCATCTACACCTCCGGCTCGACGGGACAGCCCAAGGGCGTCAGCATCGATCACCGGCCGCTGACCAATCTCGTAGCGTGGCAGCTTGAGAGCGGACTGGCGCCCGGCGCGCTGCGCACACTTCAGTTCGCCGCGCCGACGTTCGACGTCTCGCTTCAGGAGATCTTCACGAGCTGGGCAACCGGCAGCGCGCTCTTTCTCACCAACGCGGATATTCAGCGCGACGCCGAGCAGCTGCTGGATTTTCTCGCCGATCACCGGATCGAGCGGCTATTCATGCCGTTCGTCGCGCTGCAACAGCTGGCCGAGGTCGCCCATGAGCGGGCCGCGCTGCCCACCGATCTGCGCGAGATCATCACGGCCGGCGAGCAGCTACAGATCACGCCGCGCATTGTGGAGCTGTTCCAGCGCCTCGCGGGCTGCCGGCTGTATAACCACTACGGCCCGACCGAAAGCCACGTGGTAACGGCATTTACCCTTGAGGACGTGCCTCAGAGCTGGTCCGCGCTGCCGCCGATCGGCTATCCGATCGCCAACACGCAGATCTATCTGCTCGACCGTGAGCTGCGCCAGGTGCCGATCGGGGTACCGGGCGAGCTGTACATCGGCGGCGATGGCCTGGCGCGGGGCTACCTCAATCGGTCCGCGCTGACCGCCGAAAAGTTTGTTCCCGATCCGCTGACGGCCGTTCCCGGCGCGCGGCTCTACAAAACCGGCGACCTGGCCCGCTACCGGCCCAACGGCGCGATCGAGTTTCTTGGCCGCCGCGATCACCAGGTCAAGCTGCGGGGCTTCCGTGTCGAGCTGGGCGAGATCGAGGCCGCGCTGCGCCAGCACGAGGCGATTCGCGAGATGGTCGTGGTGGTCCGCGAGGACGAGCCGGGCCTGCGGCGGCTGGTGGCGTACGTGGTCGGAGAGAACCAAGAACCTAGAACCCAGAACCTAGGAGTTGAGCCGGAAACTCCCCCCTCGCCTATCGCCGACGAGGCGGAGGCCCGCCGAGGAGTGGGGCAGGGGCCGGGGGTGAAGGCCTCAACCGAGGACCTGCGCTCATTCCTCGCCTCGCGCCTGCCCGAGTACATGATCCCGTCAGCGTTTGTCTGGCTGGACGCGCTGCCGCTGACCCGTCACGGCAAAGTCGATCGCCGGG
>DASWTQ010000182.1:0-13984 GCA_036402055.1 Herpetosiphonaceae bacterium | reverse complement strand
TGCGCTCAGGGTTCAGCTCCTCGACCAGCAGCTCGAAGGGCAGCTCTTGATGCGCGTACGCGCCCAGCGCCGTCGTCCGCACGCGCTGCACCAGCTCACGAAAGCTAGGCCGGCCCGTGAGATCGGTTCGCAGCGCCAGGTTGTTGGCGAAAAAGCCCATCACGCGGGCGATCTCGTTCCGGCTGCGGCCGCTGACCGAGGTTCCGACCAGAATATCGTCCTGGCCGCTGTAGCGCTGAAGCAGCACGTTGAACGCCGCCAGCAAGAGCATAAACAGCGTCACGCCCTCCTGCTGGCTCAGCGCCGCGAGCGCCGCCGATAGCGCGGGCGGCAGCTCAAACGCCTGGACCGCGCCGCGATGCGACTGGACTGCCGGACGCGGGCGATCGGTCGGCAGGCTCAACAGCGCGGGCGCTCCGTCCAGCTGGCGCGTCCAGTACGCGATCTGCTGCTCCAGCGCCGCTCCTTGCAGCTGCTCACGCTGCCAGAGCGCGAAATCGGCGTACTGGATCGGCAGCTCCGGCAGCGGCGAGGGCTGTCCCGCGACAAAAGCGGCGTAGAGCGTGGCGACTTCCTCGACCAGCAGCTCGGTCGACCAGCCGTCGGTGATGATGTGATGCATCGTGAACAGCAGCAGAAACTCGGCATCGTCCAGCTGGAGCAGCGCGGCTCTGAGCAGCGGCCCGGCCTGGAGATCGAAGGGCTGCTGAAACTCGGCCTGAGCGCGGCGCTGGGCCTCGGCCTCACGCTCGGCGGCCGGATACGATCGCAGGTCGATCTGCCGCAGCGGTAGCCGGAGCGTGGGCGCGATCACCTGGACCGGCTGATCATCGACGGCGGCAAATGTGGTACGCAGCGACTCGTGACGGCGCACGACCTCGTTTAAGCTGCGCTCAAGCACCGCAATATCGAGCGGCCCGCTCAGCTCGACCGCCGAAGGTCCATTGTAAGAAGGATTGCGAGGCTCAAGCTGATCCAGAAACCAGAGCCGCTGCTGGCCGAACGAGAGCGGCACGACGCTGCTCTCGGGACGCTTAGGAATCGTCTGAAGCGAAGGGGCTTGTAATCCGCGCTGCTTCAGGCGCTGCTCAAAGACGGCCCGCTGCTCGGGAGAAAGTGCAGCAATGCGTCTCGATAGTTCGTCAAACATCAGCCTACCTTGTTCGTATCGCGTGTTGGCCGCCTGGCTATGATCCGGAAGAGTATGTCGATGGCAGCAAGAGCTTGCTCAGGAGTTGTGCAGCATCTGGCGATCGAAGAGTGATGAGCTTCTGCTTCTTCGATGCGTTACCACTCGCCATCATCGGCATTCGGGAAAAGAATTCGGAGGGATACGCGTTGTGACGAAGAAACGTCAGGCTTAAGCTGGGCTTGCAGGCGAGTGTGTTAACAGAAGTATAAAAATTAGAACTTAAGGTCTATCATAAGTGTTTGGTTCGTAGCTGTCAAGCTCATGACGACCAGATCTCAGCCGGCAACCGAGACATGAATCGTCGACGCAGACACATGTTGCGTGTCAAATCCTGCTGATATTAAAGCGAATAGGCCCGCACGAGGCGAGCCTATCGATTGCAACGTGTATGTTGAGACAGATCACCGCCGCACGTGACCGTCACCTTCGACCACCCATTTATAGGTTGTCAGATCGCGCAGTGTGACCGGGCCGCGCACATGCAGCCGCTGCGTGCTGAGCGCAAGCTCGCCGTCTAGCCCTAGCTCCCCGGCATCGTTGAAGCGTGTTGAAGCGTTGACCAGCACCATCGCCGAGTCGACGGCCTGCACGAAGCGCTGCGCGGCGACAGGATCGGCGGTCAGGATCGCATCGGTCAGGCCGCTGCCGTAGTGTGCGATATGCTCGATCGCGGCGGCGAGATCGTCGACCACGCGGATCGCCAGGATCGGCGCTAAAAACTCGGTGCCGAAGTCGCTGGGCTGCGCTGGCACGATCCGCTCGTGGGCATAGCCGGCGGCGTGAAGGAGCGCCAGCGCCTGCTCGTCAGCCCGCAGCTCGACCTCGTGCGCCAGGAGATCGTCGGCGAGGCGCGGCAACATCTGCGCCGCCACAGCGCGATGTACCAGCACGGTTTCAACCGCGTTGCAGCCGGTGGGCAGCTGGGTTTTCGCGTTGCGAACGATCGGCAGCACCTGCTCTAGCTCGGTAGCTTGATCGATGTAGATATGACACACGCCGGTGCCGCTGATAATCACCGGGATCGTCGAGTGCTGGCGGCAGAACTGCTGGAGCGACGCGCCGCCGCGTGGAATCAGCACGTCGATATACTGATCCAGCCGCAAAAGCTGCCGGATCAGCGCGCGATCGGGATCAGCGATCGATTGCACTACGCTCTCGGGCAGGCCGGACTCCGCCAGCGCGCTTTGCATCAGCGTGGTCAGAGCCGCGTTGGTATGCTGCGTCTCGCTGCCGCCGCGCAGAATCGTCGCGTTGCCGGCTTTCAGACACAGCGTGGCGACCTCCACCGTGACCGTGGGCCGCGCCTCGTAGATCATCCCGATCACGCCCAGCGGCACGCGGCGCTTGTGGATACGTAGCCCGTTCGGCGCGATTGCTTGCTCGAAGGTCTCGCCGACCGGATCGGGCAGCGCCGCCAGCCGCTCGACCTCAGCCGCCAGCGCCGCGATGCGCTCCCACGTAAGCTGCATACGATCGCGCCAGCTGCCGACGTGCGTGGCCTGGTGCTGCTCAAGATCGGCTGCGTTGGCCGCCAGCAGCTCGTCCGTTTGCTCATGCAGCAGACGGGCAGTGATCAGCAGCGCGCGCTGTTTTTGCTCGGCCGGTGCCAGCGCCAGGACTTGCGCCGCCGCGCGCGCCTGCCGCCCCAGCAGATCGAGATCCGTTTTGAGTATGCGCTCGGTCATCATGATCGCGTTTCACCATCCTGCGTCATCGTTTGCCTGCCGGCTTAGAAATACGACTGCAACGTGCCGCGCCGTCGAATATCGGCGGTGGCGCAGTGGAACGAGCCGCCAAACGTGTTGAAGTTTTGGAAGCTGCACAGGATCGGCTTAAAGCCCCAGGATTTGAAGGCTTTGATCGTCGGCTCCTCGTGCTTCTCAAGGATCACGCGCTCTTCGTCAAGCATCAGAATATTCATGCTCAGCCACTTGCTGCACATGTAGAGCGTATGCTCAGGCGACATGCACGGCTTGGGCGCGACCAGAATATCCCAGTTTTTGAACATCGGCGGGATCTTCTTGACGCGCTCTTCGTTGATCAGCAGCTTGCCGGGAGCTAGCGGCACAAACGTCGCGTCGATATGCATGGCGTGCGAGTCCTCGATCTCCAGCTCGTGGATCGTGTACTCGTCGCCGAGATGGCTGCGCAGCCACGCGATGCCAAATTTATTTGTGACCTGGCTTTGCTGCACAAAAATGTCGCGCCCGCAGCGCGTCAGATCGGCCGCGTCGAAGGTCGGCTCGAACTCGGTGATCGCGTACTCGATCGGCTCTCCGTCCTCCGAGCCTTGAAAGTCGTAGTTATACAGCTCGTCGCGCAGCTGCGGCTTGGGCGCGGCAGTCCATTTTGCGCCCTGGCGGAAATATTCTTTGATCAGCGAGCGGTAGGCGTTGATCTCGAAGTAGCGCGAGCGCCACGACATCGGCGCCTCGATAATCTCCTCGCCGATCACGATCATGCAGTCGCGGGGCATCGCGCCGTACAGACCGCCCGCGCTTTGCCAGTCCGGCGTGGCAAACGGTCGCGCATAATCGACAATATCCGGCCGTCGTACCGTGACGCCCTCGGCCTCCAGGATATGCACAAACTCGTCAAGCTCCTGTCTGGCCGCCGCGATCTGCTCGGCGGGAAACGCGCGGCCGCCCTGGGCGCGGAAGAACTGCCATTGATCGTGCGGCATCGTCGCCTGAAGTGTCACATGCCAGGCGGGAACGGTCGCGCCGTCGATCACGCCCACGATCACCTCTTCCAGCGGGTCCCACTCATTGTACGAGCTGACGACGGGAGTTTCTCGCTCCGTGTACGAGCCGACGACGGAAGTTTCTTGCTCCGCTGCCGCGTATTCCAACACCTCAAGCTGCTTTTCCAAGGTATTGTCCTTTCGATCAAAAGACTGCTGCGGCATTTGTGTTCAGCACAGCACAAATACCGGTCGTCGTCGCTAGATTGCGCGCCAGAAACGATTATTAGTAGAGCATAGAGCGGTAGCTTGAGCTAGACCTGTTAATACTTTTCGCTAAGTATTCGGATACTTAGCTGCGGATCTCGTCGCTCAGGCGGGATCAAGATACCTGTTAAACGAGTATGCCTGTGTCTGGAAAAAACCGGGACCATCGATCAAGCTAGACAAATCGGCTACAGGTGCGCCGCGCTCAATCCAGGAGGTTATCGATGAGCTTAAGGTTCGGTGCAGTCTTGAACACGGAGCAGCGCCCGATGCTGCCGACGGCGCTTGCCCCCACGGATTCAGGCGATCACCGGCTGCCGGACGCCAGCTCACCGATACAGCTTGACGTGCCCTCGACGTTACAGATTGTCGATCTCCAGAGCGTTCTGCTGCATGAGGTGCATGATCCGTCGCGGGCAGCGCCGCTGGGCACGCGGATCGCGCAGGACGGGATGCAGCGCCATCCTGTGATTCTGGCGCATAACCGCTACGGGCCGCTGGTGCATCTCGACGGCGCGAATCGGATCGCGGCGCTGGCAGGGCTCGGCTGCCGGCACGTAGCGGCGCAAATCGTCGACTACGCCGATCCCGAGGCTGTCAGGCTGGATACCTGGCTGCATCTGGCTCGGTTTCAGGCGCCGGGCCTGCTGGCGACATCGGCCGACTGGAGCTGCTGCGCGCTGCACGCCACGACGGCCGAGCAGGCGCTGGCGATGGTGAGCGGCGATCAGGCGGCAGCGGCGGTGCTGTGTCGTGATGGACAGGCGTTTGCGCTGCTCAGCGGCATGGGCCTGGCGGATCGCGTCGAGGCTATGCGGTGCCTGATCGATGCGCAGCGCGGGCCGGTGGTGCGCGAGGCCATGCCGCAGGCCGATGTGCTCGCCGTGATGCGCGATCTGCTCACCGCGAGCGCCGACGCCGATGCCTGCATTGCGTTTGCGACGCTCGGCAAGGCCGATGTGATCACGCTGGCCTCGAATATGAAAGAGCTGCTGCCGAGCGGCATTACGCGCCATATTGTCAGCTGCGGTCGTGTCCTCAATATCAACGTTCCGCTCTCGCTGCTTCAGTCGGATCTGCCCGGCGAGGAAAAAACGCGGCAGCTCACCGAGATGCTGGCGCGACGACGCAAGCGCGTCTACACCGAGCCGATCGTCGCGTACGAGTCGTACTGAGGCAAGCCACGACGGACGTTCGGACGAGTGAACAGTACGCCTGTACCTGCCTAATTAGGTATAGGCGTGACTGGCTGTTTCAGCGGCGATCGGCTACAAAGAAACAGGTGGGCGCAGTCGGTCGGGGATTGCAGGCAGCGCCAGCGTAGGCGGGAGGAGAACAGATTGTTAGCCACTGATCCAACCAGTCATACACAGCCGATCGCGCAGCCGCCCGCCTCACAGCAGCCCGACGATCTGCCCGCGCTCAACCTGCCGATCGACTATTCGCGCCCGGCAGCGCAAACCTATCACGGCGCGCTGCACGCCTTCACGATCGACGTGGGCCTGGCGGCGCTGGCTGCTCTCGGCGCGGCCCACAGCACGACGCCGGCTACAGCGCTGCTGGCGGCGTTCCAGGTATTGCTCTTTCGCTACACGGGACAAACCGAGCTGGCGGTTGGGATGCTGATCGAACCTGAGCGGCGTGAGGCACACTCCGGTCTGTTCGTGCTGCGGACGACGCTGTCTGGTATGCCGACCTTTGCGTCGTTTCTGAAGGAGGTCCAGGCGACGCTGCCCGACACTTCAGCCCAGCAGCGCCGGTCCTTCGAGCCGCCGTCGCCGGTGCAGGTGCTTTTCGCGTTTCAATCAGCGCCGCAACCAGCCGCTGACGCCGATGCGATCCCGCCGTCGGCAGAAACGTATTGGGATGCGTTGCGCCCTGACACTTCGTCGATCCAGCCTGATCTGGCGCTGCTGATCATCCAGCGGCAGGAGCGGCTGCACGCCGGGTTGTGCTATAACCAGGATCTGTTCAAGGCCGCGACGATTCGCCGTCTAAGCGATCATCTTCAGGTGCTGCTGGCCGCGATCGTCGCGCAGCCGGAGACGCGCATTGCCGATCTGCCTTTGCTGACCGCCGCCGAGCAGCAGCAGATTCTGATCGACTGGAACGCGACGCAGCAGGCTTATCCCGATCGAGCTTGCATCCATGAGCTGTTCGAGGCCCAGGTCGCGCGACGGCCCGATGCTGTCGCGCTGTGTTTCGAAGGCACCTGTCTGACTTACGCCGAGCTGAACCGCCGCGCCAATCAGCTGGCGCATCATCTGCAACGGCTGCATGTCGGGCCGGAGTCGTTGGTTGGCATTTGCATGGCGCGCTCGATCGAGCTGATTGTCGGGATTCTGGGTGTGTTCAAGGCTGGCGGCGCGTACGTTCCGCTCGATCCCAGCTATCCCGCTGAGCGCCTGGCCTATATGCTGGAAGATGCCCGGGTGCCGGTGCTCCTGACCCAGCAGCATCTCGTCGATAGCCTGCCGGTCACAGGCGCGCAGATGGTCTGCCTCGACACAGACTGGCCGCTGATCGCGCAGGAATCCGGCGATACGTGCGTCAGCGGAGTAAGCGCACAAAATCTGGCGTATATGATCTATACCTCGGGCTCGACCGGCCGGCCCAAAGGCGTGTTAGTGCAGCATCAGGGCCTGTGCAACCTGACACAGTCCGAGATTCAGGTCAATCGCTGTCATGCCGCAAGCCGGGTGCTGCAATACTCGTCGATCAGCTTCGACGGCTCGATCGACGAGATCTGCATGGCGCTGGTCGCGGGCGCAACGCTGGTTGTCGCGCCGCCGCGCATCGTGCTGGGCGGCGAGCTGGCGTCGCTGCTGCGCGATCAGGCGATCACGATCAGCCTGCTGCCGCCGTCGGCTGCGGCCTCAATGCCGACCGAAGATCTGCCGCACTTGCAAACCGTCAACGTCGGCGGAGAAGCCTGCACCGAGGAGATTGTGGCGCGTCTGGCGCCCGGGCGGCGCTTCGTCAATGCCTATGGTTTAACGGAAAACACCGTTTGCGCCACGGTCGCGTACTGTGAGGCGGATGGCGGCAAGCCCACGATCGGACGGCCGATCGCCAATATGCAGGTGTATCTGCTGGACGCGCATATGCAGCCGGTGCCGGTGGGCGTGCCCGGCGAGCTGTACATCGGCGGCGCGGGCCTCGCCCGAGGCTATCGCAACCGGCCCGAGCTGACGGCCGAGCGCTTCATTCCGCATCCCTTCTCCACTGAGCCCGGCGCTCGGCTGTACCGCACCGGCGACCTCGTCCGCTGGCTGCCCGAGGGCGCGCTCGACTACTTGAGCCGCATCGATCAGCAGGTCAAGATTCGCGGCTTCCGCATCGAGCTGGGCGAGATCGAAGCCGTGCTGGCGCGACATCCGGCTGTGCGCGAGTGTGTGGTGCTGGCGCGAACGGAGACGAACAATCCATATCTGGTGGCGTACGTTGTTGGGGAACAAAGGAACAAAAGAACAAAAGAACAAAGAACAAAGAACAAAGAAGAAGGATATAAGCGAGATAGTGTGCTTCCCCCCTCGCCTACCGCAGTGGGAGAGGGGGGCCAGGGGGGTGAGGGCCTGACCTCTACCCTGCGCGCCTTCCTCAAAGATCAGCTGCCCGATTACATGATTCCCTCCGCGTTTGTGCTGCTGGATGCGTTTCCGCTGACGCCGAACGAGAAGATCGATCGGCAGGCGCTGCCCGTGCCCGACCTGGCACAGCTCATGCCGGCGGGCGAGCTGGTGGCGCCACGCACGCCGACCGAGGAGCTGCTGGCCGGCATCTGGGCCGGCACGCTGGGCCTGAGCCAGATCGGCGTCCACGATCATTTCTTTGAGCTGGGCGGCCACTCGCTGCTGGCGACACAGGTGTTGTCGCGCGTCCGCGAAACATTCCAGGTCGAGCTGCCGCTGCACAGCTTCTTTGCCGCGCCCACGATTGCCGAGCTGGCAGCAGTGATCGAGTCCGGCAGCCGCCACGCCTCCGAGTCGCTTGCACCGATTCCACGGGCCGCGCGCGATGGCGATCTGCCCCTGTCGTTTGCGCAGCGCCGGCTCTGGTTTTTGGAGCAGCTTGAAGCCCACGGCGCGGCCTATAACATACCGCTGGCGCTGCGTATGTCGGGCTCGTTGAACATAGATGCGCTGCGCCGCAGCTTGAATACGATCGTTGCGCGGCACGAGGCGCTGCGGACCGTCTTTGTTGCGCGGGATGGCGAGCCGGTACAGGTGATTCTTGAGGAGATGTGCATCGATCTGCCGGTGCGCGATCTATCGTCTTCTGACGAAGCGGAGCGCGAGACGGCGATTCAGGACTTTGTGAACGAGGCAGCACAGCAGCGCTTCGATCTCCGGGCCGGGCCGCTGCTGCGCGCCGCTGTGCTGCGAATCGGGCCGGAATCGCATGTGCTGGCGCTGACGCTGCATCATATCGTCGCCGACGGCTGGTCGCTGGGCGTGCTGCTGGCGGAGCTGGCGACATTGTATCGCGGCGAGCAGTCCGAGGAGTCGCTGCCTCCATTGCCAATCCAGTACGCCGACTACGCCGTCTGGCAGCGCGAGTGGCTCCAGGGCGCCGTGCTGGAAACCCAGCTGGCCTACTGGCAGCAGCACATCGACGGCGCGCCGACAACGCTGCATCTGCCGAGCGACAGGCCGCGCCCGCCGCTGCAAACGTTTCACGGCGCCCGGCACACGCTCAATCTACCGCGCTCGCTGATCACCGCGCTGGCCGCGTTCAATCAGCGGGAGGGCGTGACGCTGTTCATGACGCTGTTCGCGGCCTTCCAGTCGCTGCTGCATCGCTACACGGGCCAGGACGATCTGCTCGTCGGCGTGCCGATCGCGAATCGTACGCGGGTGGAGACAGAGCCGCTGATCGGCTTTTTTGTCAACACGCTGGCGCTGCGGGCTAATCTAGCGGGCAATCCAAGCTTTCGTGAGCTGCTGCGCCGCGTGCGTGAGACCGCGCTGAGCGCCTACGCGCATCAAGATCTGCCCTTTGAGCAGCTGGTGCAGGCGCTACAGCCGGAGCGCAACGCCAGCCATACGCCGCTGATCCAGGTGCTGTTTGTGCTGCAAAACACACCGCTGGCCGAGTTCGATCTGCCTGGTCTGGTGCTCACGCCGATCGAGGATGACGGCAGCAGCGTGAAGTTCGACCTGACGCTTGAGATGACCGAGACGGCCGACGGCCTGACCGCCGCCTTCAAGTACAACACTGATCTGTTCGATCCGCCGACGATCGCGCGTATGGCCGGACATTTTTACACGTTGCTGACGGCCGCGATCGCCGAGCCTGAGCAGCGCGTGGGCGGTCTGCCGCTGCTGAGCGCCGCCGAGCGCCGGCAGCTCCTCGACGCGTGGAACCTGACCTCGGTGCGCTTTCCCGAGCCGGCCGGTATCCATTGTTTGATCGAAACGCAGGCGCTGTGCCGGCCGCAGTCGGTGGCTGTGATCTTCGAGGATCAGCGGTTGACCTACGCCGAGCTGAACCGTCGCGCGAACCAGCTGTCGCATCATCTCCGAGGGCTGGGCGTTGGCCCCGACATGCAGGTCGGCATCTGCATGGCACGCTCGGCCGAGATCGTGGTCGCGCTGCTGGCGGTGCTCAAAGCGGGCGGCGCGTACGTCCCGCTCGATCCGTCGTATCCCGGTGAGCGCCTGGCTACGATCGCGGGAAATGCCGGGCTGCGCGTGTTCGTGACACAGGCGGCGCTGGCCGAGCGATTGCCTGCCGATCGCGCGCGGCTGATCTGCATCGACACGGATTGGCATCTGGTTGCCCAGGAGCCGGACTCCAATCCGCCGCTGCTGACAACCGCCGACAATCTGGCCTATGTGCTGTTTACCTCGGGCTCAACCGGATCGCCCAAAGGCGTTGCGGTGGCGCATCGCCAGCTGCTGAACTACCTGTACAGCATCGAGCGCCGCATGAATCTACCGACCGGTGCCGCGTTTGCGACGGTCTCGACGTTCGCCGCCGATCTCGGCAACACGGTGATCTTTCCGGCCCTGTGCTGCGGCGGTAGCCTGCATGTAATCGCGGAAGATCGCATCTCGGAGCCGGATTCGTTCGCGGCCTACATGCAGCAGCACGCGATCGACTGCATCAAGATCGTGCCGTCGCATCTCGCGGCGCTGCTCACGGCAGCCGAGCCGGCGCAGGTGCTGCCGCGCCAGCTGCTGGTGCTCGGCGGCGAGGCGGCAAGCTGGGAGCTGATCGCGCAGGTGCAGGCGCTGAGGCCCGAGTGTCGCATTCTCAACCACTACGGCCCGACCGAATCCACAGTTGGCGTGCTGACCTATCCGGTGCATGAGCGCGCGGCCCACCAGCGATCCGGCATTTTGCCGCTGGGCCGTCCCCTGGACAACATGTGCATATATCTGCTCGATCGCTACGGACAGCCGGTGCCGGTCGGCGTGCCCGGCGAGCTGCACATCGGCGGCGTGCAGCTGGCGCGCGGCTATCTCCAGCGCCCCGATCTGACCGCCTCAACGTTTGTGCCCAATCCCTGCGCCGCTCCGCCCGGCAGTCGCCTGTATCGCACCGGCGATCTGGCGCGCTACCGTGCGGACGGCGCGATCGAGTTCCTGGGCCGCATCGATCACCAGGTCAAGATTCGCGGCTTTCGCATCGAGCTGGGCGAGATCGAGGCTGCGCTGCTGTGCGCTCCCGGCGTGCGCGAGGCCGTGGTTGTGGCGCGAACGGAGACGAACAATCCGTATCTGGTGGCGTATGTCGTTGGGGAACAAAAGAACCGGGTGCCCTCTGGGCGAACAAAAGAACAAAACGAAGGGCAGAACCAAGAACCAAGAACCAAGAACCCAGGGGAAGAACAAAGAACAAAGAACAAAGAACAAAAAAGTACCATGACTCCCCTTCTCCTGTCGCAGCGGGAGAAGGGGTTGGGGGATGAGGGCCTGTCCTCCGCTCTCCGCGCCTTCCTCCGCGAACGCCTGCCCGATTACATGGTGCCTGCCGTGATCGTTCCGCTGGCAGCGCTGCCGCTGACCGCCAACGGCAAGATCGACCGCCGCGCGCTGCCCGATGCCGATGTGCAGAGCGTTGCGCGGGCTGAGGGGTGGATTGCGCCACGGGACACGCTGGAGCTGCGGCTGGTGCAGATCTGGGAAGAGCTGCTCAACATCAGCCCGATCGACGTCGCCGACAACTTCTTCGACCTCGGCGGCCATTCACTGCTGGCCGTCCGGTTGATGGCCAGGATTCGCGATCTTCTCGGCCGGCAGCTGCCGCTGTCAGCGCTGTTTCAGGGCGCGACGATCCAGGATCTGGCTGCCTTACTCCGCCAGCATCCCGGCGATCATGATCTGTCGCCGCTGGTTGCGCTTCAGGCGCAGGGCGCGCTGACGCCGTTCTTTTGTGTGCATCCGGTTGGCGGCAACGTGCTCTGCTACGTCGAGCTGGCCCGGCAGCTGGGATCGGAGCGTCCGTTCTACGCCTTCCAGGCACCCGGCATCGAGGCCGAGCAGCAGCCGTGCACCCGGCTTGAAGATCTCGCGGCGCGCTACGTGACGGCGCTGCGCAGCGTCCAGCCCAAGGGACCGTATCTGCTCGGCGGCTGGTCGATGGGCGGCATTGTCGCCTTTGAGATGGCGCAGCAGCTCAGGGCGCACGGCGAATCCGCCGTCGAATTGCTCCTGATCGACTCGTTCGTCTCCGAGTGTGACGCGGCCGAGCCGAGTGCTGCCGACGCGGTACCAATCAGCTTTGGCGCGGCGCTTGGCCTCGACGAGTCCGATCTGGATGCCGAGCTGCTGGGAGCGCTTGCGCCTGAGCAGCAGCTCCACGCGATCGTAGAGCTGGCGCGGCGGGCGCAGGTGTTGACGCCGGATGTCGACATGGCCCAGATCCGGCGCTGGTTCGCCGTCTACAAGGCCAATATCGCAGCTATGCGCGCGTACCAGCCGCGCCCGTATGCCGGACGGCTAACCCTGCTCAAAGCCGGCGCGCAGCCGCCGAACATCGATCCGGCAGCCGGCTGGGAGCAATTGGCGGAGCAGAGTCTGATCGTCGACACCGTGCCCGGAACGCATTTTTCGCTGGTCAAACCGCCGCAGGTTACGGATCTTGCCGCCCGGCTACAACGCTGGCTTGAGTCCGTCGCGCCCGGCGAGGTTTTGCGTGAGCGCGAGGCGCACGCGTAGCGGCTGAAGGGAGCGCCGGGTATCGAGCGCCAGCCAGGAGAGGAACGATGCGATCACGGTTCAGCGTGCTTTGGCGTCACACCGATTTTCTCAAGCTGTGGGCAGGCGAGACGGTCTCGCTGGTCGGCTCGCAGATTACGACCTTTGCGCTGCCGCTGGTGGCGGTGCTGGTCCTGGACGCGACGCCGGTTCAGGTCGGCATTCTCAACGCGGCAGGCTTTGCGCCCTTCTTGCTGCTGACGCTGCCGGCCGGTGTCTGGCTCGATCGCCGCCGCCGCCGCCCGACCATGATCTTAACCAATGTCGGGCGCGCGCTGCTGCTGGGCCTGGTGCCGCTGCTGGCGGCGCTGGGACAGCTCCGCATCGAGTACCTGTATGTGATCGTGTTTCTGAGCGGCATGCTGACGGTGTTTTTTCAGCTGGCCTATCAAGCCTATCTGCCGGCCGTCGTCGAGCGCGAGCATATTATCGACGGCAACAGCAAGCTGGCCGCCAGCGCTTCGATCTCGGAGATCGGCGGGCCGGGCATCGGCAGTCTGCTGGTGGCGCTCTTCACCGCGCCGTTCGCGCTGGTCGCCGATGCCTGCTCGTTCGCGGTCTCGGCGCTGCTGCTCGCGCTGATTCGCAAGCCCGAGGCCGCGCCTGAGGTGCCGGTCCAGCGCCAAACGTTTCGCCGCGATGTCGCCGAAGGCTTTCGACTGACCTTCACGAATCCGTTTCTGCGCGTGTTTGCGGCCGAGGCGGCGACCTACAATCTGTTCTGGCGCGTGATCGAGACGGTCTTTGTGCTCTACATCGTGCGTGAGCTGAGGCTACCGCAGGAGGTCTACGGCCTGATCTTGACAGCCGGAAGTATCGGCGCGCTGCTGGGTGCGCTCCTGACCGAGCGGATCGCGAGGCGGCTGGGCATCGGCATGACGATCTTTGCCGGCGCGCTGCTGAGCGATGTCGCGCCGCTGCTGCTGCCGCTGGCGACCGGCCCGACGCCGGTCTTGATCGCGCTGCTGACGCTGTCGTTCTTTCTGCGCGGCTTCGGCACGACTGGCTGCAACGTGCAGATTATCTCGATCCGCCAGCTGGTCACGCCCGACCGGCTGCGCGGGCGCATGAACGCCAGCTACCGGCTGCTGGTCACTGGCACAATCCCGATCGGCGCGCTGCTGGGCGGCTTCCTGGGCGAGTGGATCGGCCTGCAATTGACGCTGCTGGTTGGCGCGTTGGGGCTGCTTTCGACCTGGCTGTGGCTCTGGTTCTCGCCCGTGATCAGGTTGCGCGCGCTGCCCCCGGCGCTGGACGAGCCGCCCACGCGCGCCGGCGAAGTCACCCGCTCGGCGGTGCGACCGTCGGCGTAGATCGAGCTTATGGCTGGGCCGGCCTGGAGCCTGGTGGAGTCTGCTCGTGTGGGGCTGCCGAGCTTTGATGATCTTGCAGGTACTGCTCGGTCGGCAGCAGCCAGGCCAGCGCGATCGTCGCGAGCACGAGCAGCACCTGGGAGCGAATCGCGGTGGGCATGCCGAAGCGGTCGGCGATCGCGCCGGTGATGGGCGCGCCGATCGCGCCGGTGAGTAAGCCGATGCCGAGGATCAGACCTGAGGCCATGCCTGCGCGCCGGTTCATCAACTGCTGCGCTATCACCAGCATCAGCGGGCCGGTCGAGGCCGCGCTCAGGCCGATCAG
>DASWTQ010000181.1:0-8603 GCA_036402055.1 Herpetosiphonaceae bacterium | reverse complement strand
AGCGGCCAGCGATCGAGCACGACATAGGCGGCAGGTACCATGTACTCGGGCAGGCGCTGCGCAAGGAACTCACGCAGAGTTTCGGGCAGGCCCTCATTCCCTAGCCCCCTTCCCCAAACCTCAGCAGGCTTCTGCTTCGGTTGCGGTAGGCGAGGGGGAGTCATCGTACTTCCTTGGTTCTTGCTTTGCCCAGAGGGCGCCCGTTCTTGGTTCTCCTCAGCCCCTTGGTTCTTGCTTTGCCCAGAGGGCGCCCGTTCTTGGTTCTGTTCCAGCACTACATACGCGACGAGTTGTAGGTTGCCGGGCGCAACCTCGCGCACCAGCACAACGCTCTCGGCAACGCCCGGCGCTTCCGCCAGCACCGTCGCGATCTCATCAGGCTCGACCCGGTAGCCGCGAATCTTGACCTGATCGTCGATGCGCCCGACAAAGACCAGGTTTGCTTCGGGATCGGGCAGCAGTTTGACCAGATCGCCCGTGCGATACATGCGTGCTCCCGGCAGCCGACGAAACGGATCGGGGAGGAATTTTTCAGCTGTGAGATCGGGCCGGTTCAAATAGCCCCAGGCCACGCTCTCCCCGCCGATGAACAGCTCGCCGGGCACACCAACCGGCACCGGCTGAAGCTGCGCATCAAGGACGTAGAACTGGGTATTGGCGCTGGGTAGACCCATGGGCACTGCGCCTATCGATGGAAACTCCGGGGGCACCCTGAACAGGCTACAGCCGACCGTGGTTTCGGTGGGACCGTATTCGTTGAGGATGCGCGTGGCCGGAGCATGCTCGCGCCAGAAGCTCAGACCCTCGGCGCGTACCGCTTCGGCACCGACGACCAGCGTATTGACCCAATCTTGCGGATCGGCATCAGCCGGCAGAAATGAGCCCAGCACTTCCAGCTGTGTCGGCGTAATCTTGACCAGGCTAAACGAGCTGCGCCCGGCAACCGTAGCAGCCAGCGCTTCCAGCGGGCGCGTCTCGGGCATGATATGCACACAGGTACCGGTCAACAGCGGCGCGAAGAGGCTTGGAAAGATCGCGTCGGCGGCGATCGACGATTGAACCGGTGCGCCGTTGCCGTTAGCAGCGCCGTACGCATTGACGCACCAGCCCAGGTAGTTCATCAAGTTGTGATGCGAGATCATCACCCCTTTGGGCCGTCCCGTCGAGCCCGATGTGTACATAATGTAGGCGAGCTGATCAGGCGTAACGGGCTCCGACAGGGGTGTGGTTGGATAGGTGGCCAGCGCATCGGCCAGCGCATCGATCATCAGCACCGCAACCTTGCTTGCAGGCAGACGCTCTCGCAGCGTTTGTTGCGTTACGATGATGTGCGCGTCGGCATCGGCAAGTACGAAGCGCAGGCGCTCTTCAGGAAACGCCGGATCGAGCGGTACAAATGCGGCACCGGTTTTGAAGATCGCCAGCAGCACGATCGGCATCTCAAGCGAGCGATTGAGATACACGGCAATCGTGGTGCCTGCTCTGGCCCCACAGGCACGCAGCAGATGTGCCAGCTGATTCGTGCGCGTTTCCAGCTCGGCGTAGGAGCAGCTGTGATCGCCAAAGCGTAGCGCCGACGCGTGAGGTGTCCGCTCAGCCTGCTGGGTAACCAGTGTGGAAAACGCTAGCGGCGGGATGTCGAGGTCTGTGTCGTTGCGTCGCACGATCACATCCTCGAACTCGGCGGGCGTCAGCAGCGGCAGCTGGGCGAGCGGCGCGTCGGGGTGCTCCAACGCGAGCCGTAGCAGTGTGCTCAAGTGACCTGCCATGCGCTCGATCGTGTCGTGATTGACGAGATCAGTATTGTACTGGAAGCGACCGTGAAGCGTGGATTGCCACTCCGCCATTGTCAGCGTGAGATCGAACTGGGCTGAACGTGCCGCGACGGGATGTGAGCGGATCGTCAGATCGCCGACGCTGGCTTGAGCGCCCGGTAGATCGAGTGCAAACGGTGTGAAGTCAACGCCGCCGAGTGCCGGAGCCTTCTGATAGGTGAACATGCTTTGAAAGACTGGTGAGCGGCTTGGGTCGCGCGCAAGCTTGAGCCGCTCGACCAGCAGCGGGAACGGGAACGCTTGATGGGCCAGACCGTCCAGCACCGTTTGTCGCACACGTGCCAGCAGACTCGCGAACGTGTCCGAGGCACCGACGCGCGATCGCATCGCCAGCGGATTGACGAAGTAGCCCACACTATTGGCGAATTGCGCGTGCTCGCGGCCTGCAAACGCCGAGCCGACGACAATATCGGATTGCTGGGTGTAGCGCGCCAGCAGCGCCTGAAACGCCGCCAGCAACGTCATGTAGGGTGTTGCCCCGTGTTCCTGCCCGAGCTGCTGGAGTCGCCGCACAACATCCGGGTCGATCGAGAACGCGTGATCCGCGCCATGAAAGGTTTGTTTGGCTGGACGCGGACGATCGAGCGGCAGAGCCACAGTGGGTAATGACTCAGTCTGGCGCTGCCAGTAGCGCCACAGCTCCCGCCCTCGCTCGCCTGAGAGGACCGCTGCCTGGTGCTGGATATAATCGCCGTAGTGCGTCGTCGGCGCAGGCAAACCAGGCTGCTCACCGCGCAGCGCGGCAGTATAAAGCACGCCAAGCTCATAGCTCAGAATCCTGAGTGACCAGAAGTCGGCGATGATGTGATGCACGACGAGCAGCAGCACCTGTCGTCCTTCGGGCAGCTGATAGAGCCGCGCGCGAAACAAGGGGCCGTCCGTGAGATCGAAGGGACGGTGCGCTTCATCCGCGATCTGCGCGTCTACCACTTCAGCGGCGAGGCTCCGCACATCGACGACGCGGTAGTCAAGCACGTCAGCCGGCGCGATCCGCTGCACCAGCTCGCCGCCCTCGGAAACAAGCCGCGTGCGGAGGATCGCCTGGCGCTCGACGAGTTCCTGGAGCGCGCGCTGTAGCGTCGCATGATCCACCGGCGATACGAGTTCAACCGCGCTGTAAATGTTATACGCGGCACTTTGGAGATCGAGCTGCTGGACAAACCAGAGCGCGCGCTGGCCGTAGGATGTTGGAGCCGGATCGGGCATGGCGCTTGGTGATTGCACTGGCGGCGTAGCAGGAGGTTGCCCAGCCAGGATCTCGTCGGCGACGGCTTCCAGGCTGCCGCCCAGCAGCGTGGTGAGGCCCACCACTGCGCCGATCTCCGTCTCAATGGTATGTTGAAACTCAACCGCCTGAAGCGAATCGAGGCCAAAGTGCTGCAACGACTCGTCCCGCCGGATCTGGGCCGGCCGCAATCGCAGCAGCGTGGCTGCCGACTCGTGCAGATAGGTCAGCAACTGCTCACGCCGGATCTGTGGATCATTCGTCGTCGAGAGCGTGGCGCGGATCGGCAGGCCGGCGGCTGGTGCAGGCTGCGGCTGTGGTTCGGCAGGCAGGCCAGCCCGGATCGGCGTCCAGAGCTGCTTGAGATAGGACTCGCGACACGCAAAGCGCTGTTTTTTGCCGCTTGACGTGCGCGGGATCGACTTCGCCGGCAGGAGCACGATGTCATACGGCTGTACCTGGTGCTCGGTCATCACCGCCTGGCGGATCGCTTGTTCGATCTGTTCAGCCTGGCTGGTGTGCTGTGAGCGCACCTCATGCGCGACGACGAGCTTTTCTTCTCCGTCCAGCTCGATCGCGAAGGCCACACCGCGACCAGCGCGCAGGGCAGCATGGCTCTGCTCGACGGTCTCCTCGATGTCCTGGGGATAATAGTTGCGGCCACGAACAATGATCAGATCTTTCAGCCGTCCGGTTACATAAAGCTGTCCGGCATGCATGTAGCCGAGATCGCCCGTGCGCAGAAAATGCCGCGCGTCGCCGTCACGGAGCTGTGCGCGAAACGTGGCCTGCGTCGCTTCGGGCTTGTTCCAGTAGCCCTGGGCCACGCTGCCTCCCGACACCCAGATCTCGCCGATCTCGGTGTCGGCACACGGCGCGCACGTCTCAGGCTCGACGATCCGCAGCGTTTGATCGGCGAGGCTCGCTCCGTTGCCGACCAGCTCCTGGCCCTCGCGCTGCGCCGTTACGACGCGGCCCTGAGCTAACCCTTCCCGCTCAATCGTATGGAGCACCGGAGGCGCTGCGACAGTACCGCCTGCAACGATCAGCGTCGCCTCGGCCAGGCCATAGCACGGATAGAACGCACTCGATCGGAAGCCGCACGCGGCGAATGTCTCGGCGAAGCGCCGCAGCGTGGACGATCGCACGGGCTCGGCACCACTGAAGGCGACGCGCCAGGAGGACAGATCGAGCTGCTCACGGACTTCTGCCGACACCCGCCGCAGACACAGCTCATAGGCGAAGTCGGGCCCACCGCTGGTTGTCCCTCGGTAACGCGAGATCGCCCGGAGCCAGCGCGCCGGACGCTGCAAAAAGTCACGCGGCGACATCAGCGTGACCGGGAAGCCACCATAGAGCGGTTGCAAGATCCCGCCGATCAGGCCCATGTCATGATACGGTGGCAGCCAGATCACGCCCTGGCTTTCCGCGCTGTGATCGAAGCAGTGATAAATATGCTCCAAATTATGCAGCAAATTGCCGTGGCTCAACATCACGCCCTTGGGTCGTCCTGTGGAGCCTGAGGTGTACTGCAAAAATGCGAGATCCTCGCGCTTGATCGTTGGCATCTTCCACGCTGGGGCGGAATCCAGGGACAGCTCGTCGGTCACGAGCCAGTGCAGCGCTTGCAGAGCCGGGTCGTCCGCGATGAACGATTGTACAAGCTCAAAGATCGAGCGAGTCGTCAGCGCAATGGTCGCCTGAGCATCTTCGATAACCGATTGGAACCGGTTGAATGGCTTGTCTGGCTCCGGCGGATAGAGCGGCACTGCGACGTAGCCTGCAAATAAACAGCCAAAGAACGCCCCGATGTAGTCCAGACCCGGCGGGTAGAGCAGCACCGCCCGCCCCGGTTCGCTCCCCAGCGACTGGAGCGCGGCGGCGATCGCTTGTGCCCGTAGCTCAAGCTCAGCGTAGGACAGAGACTCGGCTCGATCTTCTCCGTCTATCAGGAAGGTGTACAGTATCTCGTGAGGCTTATGATCCGCTTGTTGGCGCAGCAGTGCTACGAGTGAGTTGCTATCAAGCGCGTGCATGAATGCTCTACCTTGTTATTGGCTAACCTCGGCAGGCCATCACGATTATTGCGTTCGACAAGCAGCGGCGCCCGAACGCTTCCAGTCATCGAAGACTGCGCTCGACATTGAGACAGCTCTTAGATGGGCAAGTGAGGAGAGATCAAGCTATATGCGTGTCCACAAACCACGAACGGCGACGTACATCTAAACACTTATTTTATTTAAAGGGTGGGGCACGGCTACATAGAGCCTTGGGGGGAATGCCAGGCATGGTAGCACAAGTTTTCTGGCCTGTCAATCAACGTGGCGCGTCGGTTGCCGCATCAATCCACGGAAAAAGCGTCAGTTTGGGCTTCTCTCTTGACAGGGATTTAGGAAAACTATATTCTATTATTAGGGAAGCTTAAAAAAGACAGGAGCAATAGTGTGCAACCGAGAACAGACTTTCGTTTCATCGAGCGCATCATGATTCAGCATGCGCATCCAGCAAAACTCGCCGCTGATATGCTCGGCGTCCTGATTGGCTGGTATTTTCTTTGGACACACAGCCTCTTGTTTGCCGTAGCTGCGATCTTTGGCGCGTCGATTCTCGGCACGCTGCTCGTGTGGAGACACGATGTGGCTCACCTGTACCAAACCAAACTCGGCATGTGGATGATTGGTCAAGCCGAACCAATGAATGTCGTTGTTCGGAGTATTGGGTTTGCCGTCCTGTGTTATGGTTTTTGGTCGCATGCTGTTCTGTACTTTCCGATCGGGATCACACTCCTTGTTGCAGCCCGATTGCTCGGAAACAAAGCAAGAGCCACGCACGGACGGTAGAACATTCCTGAAGCTCCGGTTGAGGATAGCCGCGATCATGGAACGATACCTCGACCTCCCCTCTGACAGCGGCAGGACGGCAAGGCCGACCAGATCCGCTCCCGCCTGGTCGCCGCCTTCACCGGCTGGGAGCAGGACAACGCCATGTTTGAGCGCGAATTTGAAGGGCTGGTCCGAGCACTACGGACGGACGAGGGGCGTGAGGTGCCGCCGCCTTGGCGGTTGCAGGCAGAACGTGATCGTGAGCGAGTCAGGAGCATGGGTCTATCGACGCCGATCGGCTATAATCAGGGGATGAGCGTGTACTATCTCGTGTCAATTGTGCTCCACCCTGGTATGGGCGACGTGTTGCGGCAGTATGAATTCCATGCAGCCCCGATTATGCAGCGGCATGGTGGACAGTTCGTGTATGTGCTGAAGCCAATGCATGCTCTGACCAACGACGCCGCCGATGAGATCCATCTCCTGGTCTTCGAGTCGGAGCAGGGCTTTCTCGACTTTCGGCAGGACCCGGATCTGCACCAGTATCGCCACCTCCGGGAGGCGGCCGTCAAGCACGCGCAGGTGGTACCTTTGCAGGCCATCTCCCTGACGGAGTACCTCACGCCAGCCGAATCATAGCAATCATGTTTCTGCAACCTCGTTGCGACGTTGAACCTGCTCGTCGATAGCCTGGTGATTCGTTAGCGACGAGGACGGGATGACGGAACACGACGACATGATGGCTGCCGACGCAGTGTGCTCCCTGGGCGTGACTCCTAAACGCATGCGTGCTGTGGTCCGTACAGGGCGACTGGTAGGCAGCGTCGTCGTAGGCCGGGTGTGTGTCGTTCCTCGCAGTGAGCTTGATGTGTATCGGGCACAGGCTGCGACACAGACGGGTGGGCGTCCGAAGCAACGCAGCCACTCCTCAGGATCGGGATGAACCAATTGCCGCGCGTGGGAGTGGGAGCGTATCAGCAGCAGGATGCGGCTCGCCCTACATCCACATCCAGAGAGCGGAGGTTGTATGGCCAGGAGGATCGATATCGTCGAGGTGCAGGTGCGTGATGGGCACGTGACCCTGAAACAGTCCTATGTGTACTGTTGGTTCCATCCTCATGAAGCGACCGTGGTGTATGTCGGCGCGACGTGGTTGCATCCCGCCGCGCGCGCGGAACTGCACTTACACAGCAGCGACCCCGAGGTGCGCGTGGTGGGCGACTGGCTCGCACGGGCGGGAATCGCTGCAACCACACCAATGCGCGTGCTGGCCTTCCACGTGCCGAGTTCCCTGGATCGTCAAGCGGCCAGGATGGATCTGATTGCGGCGCTGGCCCAGGAACATATGCTCTCGGACAGCTACTGTGGTCCAGCGCCGGAGCGAGATCGGCAGGGTGTGAGCACATCCCTGAGCGCGTGGACGGCAACGGTCATCGCGTTCCTGCGTGAGCAGGGTGTACAGCCATAATGCGTCAAGCTGGGCCATGGCTCCATCGTTACCACAGCTGCCGGCCGAAGGGTCGAGACAGCGTAGCCGATCGAGTGACAGGAAACAGCGCACCAGGATCGAGCGGGCTGCCGCCTCCGGGCGGGCCTGCTGCCGTTCTCGCGGTGGGAACTCCAGCTGCCTCGCAGGGTGCTCTCTGGGGTAGTTAGAATGGTGTTGGTTGCCGCCCTATGCTATGGCGTGATTGAGCAGGAGGCAGCATGGCCAATCTTGACTCAGACCAAGCTCCAACGAGCCAACCTTCGACGAGCGATGCTTCAGGGAACGGATCTCTACGAGACCATCCTGCAAGGAGCCGACCTCTGGGAGACTACCGTGACCGATGCGATCGTCGGGTATACTTCCTTTAGGAGTCTTGATCTACAAGGACATAGAGCTAGCGACAAGATTTCGTATTGGAAGTGCTGCTCTGCTTATTACCTTGCCACAGCCGCTGCATTTCCTCACAGGTAGCCAGCAGATCGTCAAGACTGCCCTGGGCTTCTACGCGTCCCTGCTTGAGCACAATGATGTGATCAGCGCGGCGGAGCACCGCTGGACGATGAGACACGACCAGACAGGTACAATCGGATTGCGCAAACACACGCTCCCAAAGAATCTGCTCGGTTTCCACGTCCAGCGCGCTGGATAAATCGTCGCATACGAAGATCTCTGCGGCGCGTACAAACATGCGTGCCGCAGCAGTTCGCTGAATCTGTCCACCGGAAAGCTTCACGCCCATTGGCCCGACCAGCGTAGCCAGCCCCTGGTCGAATCCGCTTACATCCGCATCCAGTGCCGCCAGCCGACACGCGGCCTCGACATTGGCGGTATCAGCCGGTAGCCCCAGCAGAATATTGTTTTCCAGGCTGTCGCTGAATAAACGCGGCACTTGCGGCGTGTACGCGCAGCGCGGCGGCACACAGAACGTCGCCGGATCGGCAACACGCGCGCCATTCCAGCGAATCTCGCCGCTTTCGATCGGCAATAAACCCAGCAATGCCTCAAGGCAAGTGGTTTTGCCCGCGCCGATCTGTCCGGTGATCACAATAAACGAGCCGCGTCGTAGCCGAAAATTGATCCCTTCGATCCCATTCTTCGAGCCCGGATAGTGGTAGCTTAGGTTGATAACGTCCAGGGTGCTCAATGGATCAGCCGGCGTTATGGGTTGTGAGGAAACTTCGGGAAGCGTACCCTTGAGATAGAGGGGCGTGGGCTTCACGAGTTGCTCTGGA
>DASWTQ010000180.1:0-3763 GCA_036402055.1 Herpetosiphonaceae bacterium | reverse complement strand
CCCGGCGATCTGCTCAAGCACCGGCTCGCGCTCAAGGATCTCAAGCACCGCATCCGCCGCCGCCACGCCAACCGCGTTGCCGCAGTAGGTGCCGCCCTGCATCACCTGGCCGGGCACGATCGTCTCCATCACCGCGCGCCGTCCGGCGATCGCCGCGACCGGAAAGCCGTTGCCGAGCGCTTTGGCGTAGGTTGCCATGTCAGGTGCGACGCCGTAGACCTCGACCGCGCCGCCATTGGCGATGCGAAAGCCGGTTTTGACCTCGTCCAGGATCATCACGATGCCGTGCTCGTCGCACAGGCGGCGGATCGTTTCGAGGAAGCCCGCGCCCGGCGTGATCCCGGCGCAGTTGCCCATCACCGGCTCGACGATAATCGCGGCGAGATCCTGGGCGCAGCGAGCAACCGTCGTCTCAAGCAGCTCGATGTCGTTGTAGGGCACGGTGATGACATAATCGGTGACGTGACGTGGAATGCCGCTGGTGCTGGCGACGGGAATCGGGCTGCGGCGGCTGCCCATCGAGCCGGGCCACGCGCCTGCGGTGGAGAAGAGCAGATAGTCGTGGTTGCCGTGGTAGTTGCCCTCGAACTTGAGGACGCGCTCACGGCCGGTGTGCGCCCGCGCGATACGGATCGCGTGCATGGTGGCCTCGGTGCCGCTGGTCGTCCAGCGCATCAGATCCGGCCACTTGAGCAGCCGCAGCACCTTTTCGGCGGCGCGAATCTCCCACTCGCCGGTCAGCGCAAAACAGGTTCCATCCGCGATCGCTTGCTGCACGCGCTCCACGACAGCCGGGTGACCGTGGCCGAGGATCACCGGCCCGAAGCCCAGCCGGTAGTCGATATACTCGTTGCCGTCGGCGTCATAAACACAGGCGCCCGCGCCGCGACTGATCACAGGCGTGTCTTCGCCCCAGTAGCGAAAGTTGGAGCTAACGCCGTAGGGCATCAGCGAGCGGGCTTTGGCGTAGGCTTCACGGGTTTTGGCGTTTTGCATACAACCTCGTCAGGTAGTCTGAGCCGAATCCTGGGATGTGAGCGTTTTGCGGAGCCAGTAGCGGCGCTCGCCCGAGCCGGCGGGAACGTCGTCGAGCACGCCGAACACGCTGTAGCCGTGGCGCTCATAGAAGGGCAGCGCCTGGAAGCTCATCGTGTCGAGGTGGGCGTAGGTGCAGCCAAGCTCGATCGCCTTGGCCTCGGCCATCGCCAGCAGCCGTTCGCCGTACCCCTGGCCGCGCGCCTCTTCCGAGATCCAGAGCAGTTCCACGTAGAGCCAGCCCCAGTATGTCCCGCCGGTCAGCCCGCCGACGATCGTGTTGTTGTCGTCGCGGATGAACACGGCGAACGGCTGCCATTTCGTCTCGCCGACATGCGACTCGTTGTAGCGATCAAGCCCTTTGCGGATCGTGTCGGTGTCGGCGGCAGACGGCCATTCTTCGAGTGTGATCTGGTAGGTCATAAAGTTGTCAGGCCCTTATCCCCTGCCCTGCGGGCAAACAAAGGAACAAGGAAACAAGCGAACAAAGGGGTTTCAATGTCAGTTTTTTGTTCGTTTGTTCTGTTGTTCGTTTGTTCTTTCGCTCGGCCCTCATCCCTGTCGCTATCGCGACTTTCCCCTTGCCCGAATCTCGGTCGGCTTCGACCTCGGTTGCGACAGGAGAGGGGACTGGCGGTATTTACTTTGTTCCTTTGTTCGCTTGTTCGCTTGTTTGTTTCTTTGGTTCTTGGTTCTTGGTTCTTGGTTCTTCTAAGATCGTCGCATCGACTCGGGCATGTGTGGCCGCGCGCCGACCCGGTTCAGCGCCGCGATCTCTTCCAGGCTGTCGAGCGTGCCGATGATGACGATAATATCACCGCTGGCAAGCCGGTAATCGCCGCGTGGCCGCAGGTCTTCGCCGCTCTCGCTGCGCCGGTAGAGCACCGAAATGTTGTGCGTCTGCTCAATCGTGCCGACAAGCCGCCCATCCAGCGCGCCGCCGGTCGCGACGCAGACTTCCTGCGTGGTAAGGAATTTGCCGCCGACATACAGCGCGTTTGTCACGTCGCGGTTGATCGCCGCCGCCGCGAAGGTCGGCGCGGCCAGCGCTGAGGTCGAGAACGCGGTTTTGATGTTGAATGCCGACTGAAGCTTCTCTGCCAGTGAGTCGTTGAAGATGCGCAGCACGATACGAATATCGGGCCGAGTTTGCCGGGCCGTCAGCGCGATGTCGAGATTGGTCAGATCGTCGTTGATCACGCAGACGACCGAGTGCGCGTGCTGCAAGCCGGCCGCCTGCAAGATCTCAGGCCGTCGCGCGTCGCCGGTGATGATCGGCACGTCCTGGCCGCGCAGCAGCTCCAGAAACTCGCTGCCCGGCCCGCGCTCCACGCCCACTACCTCGTTGCCGGTCGCCAGCAGCTGGCCCACCACGCGATAGCCGACCTTGCCCAGGCCGCAGACGATGATATGATCCCGATAGGTCGAAGCCAGCGCCATCTGCCAGGCCTCCCGTCGATTACGCTTGTCAAAGATCAGCAGCCCGGCGCTGAGCGCGCCACGTGCCACCAGCCCCAGCCCGATCGCCGGAGCTAGAAAAAACAATCCTTGCAGCGCGCCGTTCTCAGGAAACGGCTGTGGCTGAAAGAGCAGCTGTGCAAACGCGATGTAGAGCGCGCTCGGAAAGCTGATCGCCGCGCCGCCGGGCCGGTAGAAGAGCCACAGGATCAGACCCAGGCTCCACCAGATCACGATGAACGCCAGCAGCCACGACGCGGACTCGCGCAGCACCAGCCAGCCGTCACGCAGACCCGCGCGGACTGTACGGAGACGTTTGGATTGTGGTCGTCGACGCATAGGATTGATAAAGAACAAATGAACAAACGAACAAAGGAACAAAAGGAAAACACGAAACAGAGAACAAAGCACAAAGTACAAAGCTGCGAGCTTCGCCCTCGCCTACTGCGGCGGGAGAAGGGGCCGGGGGATGAGGGCCTACGAAAAAACGAACAAGAGAACAAACATTATCCTAATCCTTTGTTCCCTTGTTTCCTTGTTCCTTTGTTCCCTACTTCTCGCCGTACGGATACCACCAGGGCTTGGGCTGCATCTCAAAATCCCAGTGCACATGCTTGGTCTCCATAAACTCTTCGAGACCTTCCTCGCCCAGCTCGCGCGCGCCGCCGCTGAGCTTCATGCCGCCGAACGGCCCTGCGTCGTTGTCGGTCAGCGGATCGTTGACCCACAGCGTGCCGGCCTTGACCTCTTCGTAGTATTGCTTGACCTTGCGCGGATCGAGCGTGTAGAGATTCGCGCCCAGGCCGTAGTCGCTGTCGTTGGCGAGGGCGATCGCCTCGTCGAAGGTGGAGAACGACATAATCGGAATCGTCGGGCCGAACGTTTCTTCGCGCATGATGCGGAACGAGTGATCGACACCGGTCAGCACGGTGGGCTCGTAGAAGTAACCGCGATCGAACTGCTGAGGCCGCTGTCCGCCGGTCAGGATCTTTGCGCCCTGCGCTTTGGCCTCGCCGACATGTTCCTCGACCTTGGCGCGATACTTCTCGCCGATTACCGGCCCGATGTCGGTTTTGGGATCGAGGCCAGGACCCAGATTCAGCGAGCGCACATAGTCGACCAGCCGATCGGTAAAGGGCTTGCGAATGCTTTCGTGGACATACACGCGCTCAGTCGAGGTGCAAACCTGGCCGCTGTTGAGCAGCGCGGCCCAGGCCACGCCCGGCACGGCCACGTCGAGATCGGCGTCTTCCGCGACGATAAACGCGTC
>DASWTQ010000179.1:0-5862 GCA_036402055.1 Herpetosiphonaceae bacterium | reverse complement strand
GTTGCCGTCATCACAGTCGAAGGCATAGCTGAAGCCGGCCGCCGTGTCCACGCTTGACGGATCTCGCGGGTTGCTCAGCGCCAGGCTGATCGCGCTGCCCTCGTCGACCTGTGACGACGTGGTAAAGCTTGCGGTTGGAGCGACGTTGCGCACCACCACATTGGCGGCATTGCTGACCGCTGCGTTCACGCCGTCACTCACGGTGAGCGTCGCGCGATACGTGCCATCATCAGTACAGACGATCGTCGTAGCGGGAGCGCCGGCGTTGGCAAAGGAGCACGACGCGCCGGCATCAACGCCTGAGACCGCAGCATAGCTCCAGCTATAGCTCAAGCTGTCGCCTTCGGGATCGGAAGCAGAGCCGCTCAGGGCAATCGCCGCGCCTTCGTTGCCGGTCACATCCGGGCCGGCGTTGACTGACGGAGCCTGGTTGAGCCAGTTCACTGTGGCCGAATTCGAGGACTCGGTGTTACCGCGCGAGTCAACATAGCTAGCCACAACTGTATCTGAACCGGAGCGAGTGCCGACATAGGTAAAGCGTGCCCTACCGCTGCTGTCGGTCATAGCCGAGCCGCTGGTGCCAGCATTCGGGCCACTCGTGACGGTGAAGGTCACGGACTTGCCCGCAACCGCCGCGCCGTTCTCCTGAATCGTAGCCGTCAGCGTATGCGCCGATCCGACCGTCAGGCTAGCCGTCGCGGGAGAAAGCTGGATGTCGCTGATAAAGACGTTCGCGCCGCCGATCGCCGCCGCGCGACCGGTCTCCACATTCGTCGCCAGCACCGACAAGAAAACAGGGAAGCGCGCATACTCGTCGTGCCAGCAGCAGATGTCCAGCTCATCCGTAATGCCGATCGCAGCGCCGCTGGCAGTTGGCGTGATGTCCTGGTAGTTGAGACCGGTCGCGAAGGTGAACGAGCCGACGCCGCCCAGGTACGCGTAGGGATTCGTAAAGTCCGATGCGAAGCCGAGCAGACCGCCGCCGTTGTTGACGAACGCCGCGATATCGGCCTCGCGTGTGGCGAAGGTATTGTTTTCCGTCTGCGTCAGGCCACCACGAGGAGTATTGCTAAGATCGCTGACAACGCCAATCATCGCAAACCCGGCGAACGAGCGCGTACCGATCGCCGAGCCGTTGACAAAGGTCACACTGAGGCCAGCGCCGGAGCCTAGAGCCCTCCAGAATTCCGTGACGTCATCGGTGCTGCTCTTACCGCCGCCGATGACCAGGATGCCGGAGCCGCCATTGCTGACCTTGGAGCGAATATCGCGCGCCACGGACTGATACACCGTGATCGGGCCGTGCCCATCAACACCGCCGTCTTCCGCGTCGATACCCATCAGCACCACGGGGCCGCCGCCTGAAGTAGCCGCGACTACTGATCGGGACCACAACGGGCTGAACAGTAACGCCAACACTGCCACCAACCGAATCAACTTACTCATAGGAGAACGTTCCTTCTACTGCTACCGCACACAACTTACACTATCCCGCCGAAGGTCCAGCACATCACGGGATCTCCACAGCGGAACATTGGACAGGACGTTTGGATCGGACACAACGTGTATCCGATCCTCAGCTACAAACCCAGCGCGATCCAGCGGCAAACCAGAAAGCGCTTCCAACCGACGTACAGCCAACCGCAGCGCATGCTTCGGAGGCCGAACAAGGGCACGTGCTCATAGCGCCAGCAGAGGCCGGTTTCATGATTAGCTCGCCGCGTCCCTTCCATGACCAATCTAGCGGGACCGTGGGTTATCGCTTCCTCTGGGTGCTCAATTTGTTTCTTTGTGCAATCTCTTGAGAGAGGTAGAAGGTAGGATAGAAGAATCCGGCAGGTTACGCTATCGCGCAAATGAATGATTTTTCGATAGTTCAATTGCGGGAGCAGCGTCTAGCTCAATTGCGGGAGCAGCGTCTAGCTCAATTGCGGGATGCCGGCGCTCACAGCAGAGCGGCCATGTGCCTCCAGGTCGAGGAGGACACATGGCCGCAGCTTCATGGATCAGGCGATAGGTTGTCGGTGGGCGAAACCCGGTCTTCCTCAGCCGAGCTTGACCGCGCCGTAGCGCGCCGCAAAAACCAGCGCCTTGAGCCGCGAATCGACGCCCAGCTTCCCCAGGAGATTGACGATATGAGTCCGCACGGTTTCCACGCTAATGCCCAAGCGCTGCGCGATTTGCTTGTCGGTCAGGCCCTCGGCAAGCGCCTGAAGAACATCACGCTCACGCGGTGTGATGCGTGCCAGCGCCGCCTGCGCGTCTCGCTCCTGCTCACGCACCTGGCGAACAACCCGCAGCATCTCGATCACCTCTCGCGGGTCGATCAAGAACTCGCCCGCGTGGAGCCGCCGCACCGCATCGATAATCTGCTCGACCTCTACCGACTTATGGAGCACGCCGGCGGCTCCAGCCTCAACCGCAAGCGCTACATCTTTCCGGCTGGCGCTGCCGGTCAACACCAGAATTTTTGTGCCTGGCTGCGCCTTGCGCAGCTCATTGATCAGCTCAATCCCGCTGCCGTCAGGCAGATCGATATCGACCACGGCAACATCCACCTGCCCGCCTAGCAAACTCGCCTCGACGACCGAGCCGGCTTGCTTGACCACCCGAATATCCTGCTCCCGATCGATCACAAACCCGAGAGCTTGCCGAAACGCTGTATGGTCATCGACGAGGAGCACGCGAATCATGAGATGGCCTCCAGCTCAAACGCAAATGTGGAGCCAGCGCCAGGCGTTGAGCGCACCTCAAGGTCAGTTCCGTGTAGCTGGATGATCCGCCGCGAAAGATATAATCCCAAACCCACGCCAGGAACCCTTCTGCCGGTCTGATCACGTCCACGACCGAACTTTTCAAAAATACGTTGGAGATCCTGGGGATGAATACCAAGCCCATGATCCGTAACTTCGATGCGCACCCGGCTGCCGATGCCCAGCGCGCGCAATTCTATCGGCGTGCCAGCGAGCGAATAGTTAGCCGCGTTGCTCAACAGATTGCGCAGCACCTGCCCGATACGCTCCGTGTCTGCCAGCACGATCCTATCCACGAGCGTTAGCTCTACGAAATGCGCTCCCGGCAGCGTCTCGGCGAACGCCACCATCGGGCTCAGCAGATCTTTGACCGTCACCGGACGCCGCCGCACCGAAAAATCGTCGCGCTCGATCGCCGCCGAGGCACGTACATCGGACACCAGCGAGGTAAGTACATGGACTTCGTTCTGAATCGCGGCGATCATCTCGGCCTGCTGCTCGGGGGGATTGTCGCCCGCAGCCAGCAGATCGGCAAAGATCCGAATCGCGCTCAAGGGCGACGCCAGCTCGTGCGCCACCATCGCCGTGAAGTCGGCTTTGAGCGCGGCCAGATCGCAGAGTCGCTTCGAATGTTCCTGCTCCGCCGCCAGCAGCGCGGCCCGCTCCATTTCGACCCGCTTGCGCTCTGTAATATCGCTGTTAATCTCCAGCACCGACACTGGCTCGCCCTGCTCATTGCGCTGCACCGCCCAGCGGCTCGCCACGACGATCACCGCTCCCTCGCGCGTGATCTGCGTCAGCTCCCCGTCCCAGCGCTCATCTTGCAGCAGTGCCGCATTGATTGCTGTCCACGGCTGAAGGCTATCTGTATGCAGCAGCACGTGTAAAGGTTGGCCCAGCGCTTCGGCGGCCGTCCAGCCATATACGGCTTCAGCACCCTGATTCCAGAGGAGAATATGATCGGTATGGAAATCTCGCACCAGGATCGCATCATGAGCCAGATCGAGCAGCTGAGCTTGCCAGCGTAAGGTTGCGGCCTGGCGCGCAAGCATGACTTCCGTGAGCTTGCGCTGGGTGATATTGCGCAGGATCGCGGTGAATAACGAGCCCTGTGCTTCCTGAACCTCGGTGACGGTCACTTCCAGCGGAAACTCTGTGCCATTGCGGCGACGGCCGATCGCTTCACGAGGCCGGCCCAGTATTCGGCCAGGCTTGATCTGGAACTGGCTCAGGAAGCCTGAGCGATACTGCTCACGGACGCGCTCCGGCATCAGCAGTGCCAGTGGCTGCCCGATCACTTCCGCCGCCGCATAGCCAAAGGCATGCTCCGCCCCCCGGTTAAACGATTGAATCGTTCCATCGGCGGTCATCGTGATGATCGCGTCCGACGCCGTATCGACGACGGCACGGTAGCGCGCCTCGCTGCGGCGAAGCGCATCTTCGGCACGCTTGCTGCGAATGAACGAGCCGAGCTGTGCCACAACCGCTGATACCAATTCCATCGAGCGCTGATCAGCGCTGAGCGCCTCAAAGGCAAAAAATTCAAGCACGGCCACGATCTCGGATCGTGCGAAGGCGGGAAAAGCTACTGCCGCCCTGAGTTCAGTTTCTTGGGCAAAGGGACCCCGGACAATCTGCGTGTTGAGCGTGATATTGTCGCTCCATACCGGCTGCTTCGTGGACCAGACAGCTCCGGGCAAGCCTGTTCCTGATTCAAACATCCCCTGCTCGCCGCGCGTGCTGAATGTCTTCAGTCCTTCGTCACTCCTACACCAGACACAGCTACACGCAAGCGTTATGTCGTCCGGCAGCGGCAACCACACCTGTCCACATGCCCAGCCCGTTGTTGTACACACACCTTCCAGAACAGCAGCCAGTGCCGCATTGAGATCGTCCGCTTCGTGGATCGCAAGCGCCATCATCTGCAAAAGACTTAATTCTTCCTGCGTCCGCTGGCATACAACTATGTCATGGACATACTCTGCCATAACATCCTTTCTAGGGATACGCTACGATGGTGATCGTACCTCCTGAAAGCATCTATCATGATCGAGGGATCTGTGTTGGAGTGCTACGACATGATCACGAACCGATGTTCCTTGGGTCGCGTCGTTCCAATTGTTGATTGAGGGGTTACAGGTATAAACGCGTAAATTGACAAAAGGTTACAGCAATTTAACCCGATCGATCAGGTATTTTTTATTACATTTGCATTTCTGGCAAACAACCTGCTACCTCCCAGACAAGCAGATCTTTGCACATGGAGTGTGGCATGGCGGAAGTGTTTCACTGGTGGCAGCGCGGCATCATCTACCAGATCTACCCGCGCTCGTTCATGGACAGCAACGGCGACGGCATCGGCGATCTGGCGGGCATCAGCCGGCGGCTCGCGTATCTCGAAGATCTCGGCGTAGACGCGATCTGGATCTCGCCGATCTTTCCCTCGCCGATGGTCGACTTCGGCTACGATGTTTCCGACTACATCGGCATCGATCCGATCTTCGGCACGCTCGACGACTTCAACGCGCTGGTGACGGCGGCGCATCGTCACGGCCTGAAGGTGCTGCTGGATTTCGTGCCTAACCACAGCTCGGATCAACACCCGTGGTTCATCGAGTCGCGCTCAAGCCGTGATAACCCGAAGCGCGACTGGTACGTGTGGCGCGATCCGGCTCCCGACGGCGGACCGCCCACCAACTGGGTCAGCGAGTTCGGCGGCCCGGCCTGGACGCTCGACGAGACTACCGGCCAGTACTACTATCACGCGTATCTCAAGGAGCAGCCCGACGTCAACTGGCGCAATCCCGAGGTCCGCGCGACCATGTTCGACGCGATGCGCTTCTGGCTCGATCGCGGCGTGGACGGCTTTCGCATCGATGCGCTGCGCCAGCTGGTGAAGGACGAGCAGTTCCGTCACAATCCGCCCAACCCCGACTACGACCCCACGCTCCACGGGCCGAATCGCGCCGTCATGCCGATCTACACCACGGATCTGCCCGAGCTGATGCAGATCATCGCCGAGATGCGCCAGGTTGCCGACGACTATCCCGACCGCGTGCTGATCGGCGAGCTGTATCTGCCGATCGAGCGGCTGATGGCCTACTACGGC